>DATBFV010000174.1:0-22515 GCA_036558345.1 Gemmatimonadales bacterium
CAGAGCCTGTACGATCGCATCAAGCAGATCCTCGATTCCAAGGACAAGATCGCGTACCCGGAGATCATCGGAAACGCGCTGTACAATTTCTGGAAGGATGCCGATCACGAACGCGGCATCTGGCGCCGCACGACGTGGGCGAGCTACGCGACGGCCAACCCCTCCTGGGAGACGGTCATCGATTTGGACTCCCTGAGCAAGGCTGATGGTGTCACATGGTCCTGGTCAGGCGCCGACTGTTTCGAGCCGGAATACCGACGCTGTATGGTCGCGCTGTCGCGCGGCGGGTCCGATGCCACCGTGCTGCGAGAATTCGATCTCAACACGAAAGGCTTTGTGCCGAGCGGATTCACCGTTCCCGAAGCCAAAACCGGCACTACCTGGGTCGATGACAACACCCTGCTCGTCGGCACCGACTTCGGACCGGGCACAATGACGACGTCGGGCTACGCTCGCATCGTCAAGCTCTGGAAGCGCGGCACGCCGCTGACGGCAGCGACAACCGTGTACGAAGGTACGCCCGACCATGTCGGCGCATTCGCATTCAATGCAAACGACGGGGCACGCCGCTATCTCGCCATCGTTGACCGTTCGGACTTCTACCACGGCACCTTCCACTTCTACGACCAGGGCAAGGTCACCAAGGTCGACATTCCCACGGACGCCGATGTCAATCTCGTGCAGGGGCAGCTCGTCGTGTACGTCCGCGATCCCTGGACTGTTGCGGGCAAGGCCTGGCCGACCGGATCGCTCATTGCGATGCCGGTGGATGATTTCTTGGCAGGCAAGCGCGCCTTCCAGCTCGTCATGCAGCCCGGACCGCGCGAGACGATCAATAGCGTCGCGACCACGCGCGACTATTTGCTGCTCAACATCCTGAACAATGTGCGCGGCGAGCTGCGCCGCTATCGCTACCAGAACGGGCGTTGGTCCTTCGACAAAGTACCCGCGCCCGATCTCGGTACCGTCGGCGTGGTCGCGACATCCGCCTACTCGAACCGGTACTTCTTCACCTTCACCAATTTCATCCAGCCGACCACACTCTACGCCACGACCGAAGACGGCAGCGTCGCGGAAGTCAAGCACCTGCCCGCGATGTTCGACGCGACGGGCCTGGTCGTAGAGCAGCAGGAAGCGACCTCAAAGGATGGGACGACGATTCCGTACTTCATCGTGCACGCGCGAGACTTCAAGCACGATGGCAACAATCCCACGCTGCTCGGCGCCTATGGTGGATTCGAGATCGCCAATACGCCGAGCTACAACACACACACCGGCGCGGCGTGGCTGGAGCGCGGGGGCACGTACGTGCTTGCCAATATCCGCGGCGGCGGAGAATTCGGACCGCAATGGCACCGTGCGGGACTCAAAGAGAACCGGCAGCGCATCTACGACGACTTCGCGGCCGTCTCCCAAAAACTCATCGCGGACGGGATCACGAGTCCCCAGCACCTGGGAATTCGGGGCGGGAGCAACGGCGGGTTGTTGATGGGGGTCGCGCTCACGCAGCATCCGGAGCTGTACAACGCGGTCCTGATTCAGAATCCGCTGCTCGACATGAAGCGCTACAACCATCTGCTCGCGGGCGCGAGCTGGATGGCCGAGTACGGGAATCCAGACAAGCCCGAAGAATGGGCGTATATCTCGCGCTACTCACCGTATCAGAACCTGAAGCCGGGGACCAAATACCCGACCGTGATGTTTACGACGACAACGCGCGACGATCGCGTCCATCCCGGCCACGCGCGCAAGATGGCTGCGAAGATGGAATCCATGGGCATTCCGCTGTACTACTTCGAGAACACCGAAGGCGGGCACGGTGCGGGGGTCACCAACGCCCAGGTCGCCAAGGAGCTCGCGCTGACGTACGTCTATTTGTGGCGGCAGCTCGGCGTGGAGCCGAAGCCGACGCCGTAGAGTTACCGAGGTACGATCCGCCCGGCGATTTCCGTCACGACCCGATAGCCTTCGAGCTGCGTCGGGATCTTGCCAACCGACGGGCTGGCGCCCGCCATGAGCACCTTGATGCAGCGCTCGCTGCCGCACAGGCCGATGGCGGTTCCCACCACGCCCGGGATTTTCATGAGGGAGTCGGTGTGCGCGGCTAGCACTTGATCGATCGTGCGTGCGGCCACGGCGCTGTCTCCCCTTTCTTCTACTGATCCCCGCGCAACGGGGACCGGCCGCTGCGATCTCGAACACGCCAGCAACGCGCCGGCGAGCAGCGCCGGCGCAAACGCCCGTCCCAACATTTAATGCCTCACGAAGATGCTGTAGCCGTTGCTCGATCCGTCGGGATCGTGGTTCATCGCCGGTTTATACGTGTAGCCGGTCATGGTCAGCCCGTTGATGCCGAAGTAGGCGGAGCGGGTCGTAATTGGAAGTCCTGACAGCGTCAGCGTGCACGTCCCTGTTACCTCGGCGTCACTCGTGACACACGTGACCTCTGGTCCGGAGTTCCAGCTCGCCCGCACGGTTACCCCGTTGAGCGGGGCGTGCCGCGAGTCATGCGCGGTGATACGGACGATCGCGGACCAAGTGTTGTCCACCTGGTTCGTCGTAAAGCCGTCGAGATTGCCGACATGTACGCTCGGCGGATTGACGGTAATCGCAATGGCCCTGGCGTTGTTACTCGCGTTCGCATCAGGCAGCTTCTGCGTCGCCGTCAGGATGTGCCCGGTTACGGTTGCCCCCGCCGTGTTCCAGCCGAACGTGCGCGTCAGGCTGGCGCCGGCGGCCAAGCCGGCAATGGTTTGCGTCCCCACAACGGCATTGCCTGCTGTTCCGTCCGTAAGCACGACATCGAAGCTGCTGGTCACATCCTCTCCACCCACATTCTGCACCGTGACTACAACCGGAGCCGTGTCGCCAACCGTCACCTGACCCGGCGCGGTGATGGCCGCCAGCGAGATGTCGGCGGGCGTCGGGGTGACATTGATCGTCACCGAGCGCTGGTTATTGGACGGGTTGTCGTCGCTCAGCGTCTGCGTGGCGACGATCGTGTGCGAGCCGAGCGCGGCGCTGCCGGTGTTCCAGCTGAACGCGCGCGTGGCGCTCGCGCCCGCGGCCAGACTACTCACTGCCTGCGTTCCAATCACGCTGCCGCCGGCGGTCTGGTCGCTGAGCACGACATTGAAGGAGCTGGTGATGCTTTGGCTGCCCACGTTCTGGACGATGACATTGACCGTCACCGTGCCACCCTTCCCCACGGACCCCGGCGCCGTCACGCTCGTGACTGCCACATCAGTCGACGGCAGACTCACCGTGACGGTTGCGGACGCCTGATTGTTCGCCGGATTGCCGTCGGGATAGCTGTGCGTCGCGACGAGCGTGTGACCGCCGAGGGCCGCACCCGCAGTATTCCAGGTGAACGACCGCGTGGTGCTGCCGTTCGTCTGCAACCCGCCGACGATCGTCTGCGTCCCGATGGTCACGCCGGCCGTAGCATCTCGCAGCGTGATGTCGAAGTTGGCAGTTTCGCTCTGCCCGCCGACGTTCGAGACACTCACTGAAATCGCCGCGCTCGCGCCCAGCACCACGGTCGCGGGAGCAGTCATGCTGACGGCGATATCGGCCGGCGGTGTCACAATCACCGAGATCGCCATGCTGTTATTCTGCCAGACTGCGTCATCAAGCTTCTGCGTCGCGAACAGGGTGTGGCCATTGAGGGCCGCGCCGGCGGTGTTCCACGGGATATCCACGGTCGCGCTCGCTCCAATCGCGAGGCCGGACACTGTCCGCGTGCCGATCACCGGGCCGGCATACCCATCCGTGAGCTCCACGTCGAAGCTCGTGCTGACATCCAGCTCGCCTGTGTTCTTCACCGTCACGAGGACGTGCGCCGTGTCCCCGGCCGCGACGCGGGCAGGCGCCGTGATTGCCGTGACGGCGATATCGGTCGGCTTCGGATTCACCGTGATCGTGGCGCTTTGCTGATTGTTCGCCGCATTGTCATCAGTCAAGCTCTGCGTCGCGATCAGGGCGTGGTCGCCGAGCGAGGACGACGTCAGGTCCCAGCTGAACGTGAGGAATCGGCTCGCTCCGGCGGCGAGACCGTTGACCGTCAGTGTCCCGATGGTCACGCCATCGGTCGCGTCCCGCAGCGTGACATCGAAGCTGCTCGCGACATTCTGATTGCCGACATTCGTCATCGTCACACCGACGTTGACGACGTGTCCCTGCGTCACGTGCCCCTGTCCGGGCAAGGTGAACGACGAGACGGCGATGTCCGTCACGGGCGCGGCGACGGGGACTGTCAGAGAGCGCTGATCGTTCACGGGGCGGTCATCGGCCAGCGTCTGCCTCGCGACCACGACGTGATCCCCCGTCGTAGCGGGCGTCCATACGAAGCTCAACGTCGTGCCGACACCTGCGGCAAGCCCGGGCACCGTGAGCGTCCCCGCGGTCACATGTTCGGTGGTGTCCTGCAGCGTCACATCGAACGCGGCGACATCCTGATTACCGAAGTTCCTCACGGTCACGGATACAGTTGCCGGCGTGTTCTGCACGACGACGCTGGGCGCGCTGAGCCCGACGACCGCGAGGTCCGTCAACGGACCCGGCGGTGGCGGAGCAAACCCGTCGATCGTAACGCCAAAGCGATTGAGCACGAGATCGATCCGGTTGCCGATCGTGACCGTCGAACTGCCCGCGAACAGCAACGCTACCGGGTTCAGGTTCGCGTCGTCGGTGACGATGAGAGATCCCGAATCGCCACCGCCACTGAACGTGCCCGGAGAAATGATCAGCTGATCTACGTAGCGCGCGGTCTTGGTGCACGTGAAACCAGAGGCCTCGTAACAGATCGTGACCGTCGCGTTGACGCCTGTGATCTGCCCGTGCGTCAGGTGCGTGGTGCGGCCGTACTTCTGCACGTTGAGGCCGAGCAGCGCGTCGCGATTGTCGAAAAAGCCATCGCCGTCGGCGTCACCGTAGATGGCCGAGTTCGGCATCCCGTAGCCCTCGTCGGCGGGCACGGCGTTGTCCAGCAGGTCAGTGGATGACAGCGCGATCGCCGCGTCGATCGTGTTGCTGCCGTTGGCGGCGAACGAGATCTGCTGAAAGTCCGTCAGCGTCGCGATCTGGTCGGCCGCGGTGCCGCCATCGTACGGACCGGGCTGATACTCCGGATCGCCGATGTGCGCGTTGTTGGAGTTCGCGAGGACGTGATTGTTGGACAGGATGTAGACTCGACCGAGCGCGTCGCGCACGCGCGCCCCGATCGTGCCGGCGGTGATCGCGGGATGCCCAACCGAGAACCCCATTGGGGCGGGTCGCTGCCGTTTGGTCGGATCGCTGTAGATCATGATCCGCCCGGTGACGCGCACCGTCACCGGCACGCCTTCGAGCAACTGCGGCAATCCCAGGATCCCGGACCGCTCGGCGAGGATCAAGACACCGGCATTGCCGTCGGGCATCGCCGTGACAGCCGTGCCGATGACGCCGGGAATCGCGAGCAGCGACGGCGTGTAACGCCGTTGTGCCTCGAGAGCGCTGCGCAACCCGACCAGGGGGCTACCAGGACCGGCAGGCGAAGAGCCTTCGGAGCAGGCATACCAAACTGCGGGCGCTGCGAGGAGTACGGCGACGACGCTCGCGCGAAGCAAGGTGCGGCCGGCTACCATAGCGATCTCCCGTGGACCAAGGGCGACGGGCGTGGCCGGGATAATGGAGGCCGGCTGCACGTCCGGCTAGTACTCCGGCAGCAGGTACCTCGCTCGTGCGACGCGGAAGTGCGCTAAGTCGTTGTCCCACGCAGTCCAGATCTCACGAGCCGGCCGCCCCGCCTCCACGGCGGTACGCAGCTGGGGCCCTGATGCCAGCCGATCTATGCTTTGGGCGCGGAACTGGAACTCTGCCGGATGGACCGCACGAAAGGCTGTGAGCAACGCCACGGCCAGTTTGGTCGGATCGTAGATGGCGCGATCGCGCACCCGTAGCTCGATCCCTTGCAGAATGACACCATCGTACTTGCCGTCCGTGGGCGACTTCGGAATGAAAGTCGTGCGCCGGACATCGACACCGCGCCGCGCGACGGTATCCAGACTCGCGATCACGCGTGCGGGATCGAGCCATGGCGCGCCGATCACCTGAAATGCCATCGGCGTCCCGCGACCGACAGAGACGTTGGTGCCCTCGAACAGGCAGATTCCAGGGTAGTGCAGCGCGCTTTCCAGATCGGGCATGTTCGGCGACGGCTTCACCCACGGGAGGCCCGTCTGGTCGTACAAAAGCGCACGGTGCCACCCCGACGCCGGAACGACGACCAGATCGGCACCGATCGCGAGCACGTCGTTGGCCATGCGCGCCAGCTCGCCCAACGTCATCCCGTGACGCATCGCGATCGGCAGGAATCCTACAAATGCGGAGTCGGGATCGCCGGCTGTCTGGCGCACGTTGCCCTGCACCGTCGCGCCGTCGACGGGATTCGGACGATCGAGCACCAAGACGCGCTTGTGGGCAGCGGCGGCATATCGCAAGAGCTGCGTCGCGGTCGCGATGTAGGTGTAGTAGCGCGCGCCGATGTCCTGCAGGTCGATCAACAGCACGTCGACCGAATCGAGCGCCGCTAGCCCCGAGCTTCGCGAGCCGCCATACATACTGTAGATTGGGAGGCCGGTGGCCGAATCTCTGCCGTCGGGAAGTCCGGGACGATCCTCGGTACCGCGAAACCCGTGCTCGGGACTGAATAACACCGTGAGTCGTGCGTCGGGGGTGGTGCGGAGGACGTCGACATCGCGGCGCCCGAGATGATCGACGCCGGTGTGGTTGCTGAGCAGGCCGAGTCGCTTGCCGGCAATGAGATGCGCCGAGTCGGTCAGGAGCACTTCAATGCCGGGCCGCACCTGGGCCGCTGCCGGTGAAGGAGAGCGTGTTCCGCCGGAACACCCGATTCCCCACACAATCCAGACGAGACGATGCGCGCGCATAAACTCCTGATCGTTGCTCTCATGGCCGGCTGCGGTGGACGCTCCACGACGGCGCCACGGCCGCTGCAACCCGCCGCGATCGATGCCTTGCTGGCCAAGCTAACGCCGCGCCAAAAGGTGGCGCAGCTCGTCGTGCCGTGGCTCGGCGGAAACTACATGGCGCTCGACGATTCCGCCTTCCAGATCGCGACACGCTGGGTCGACACGCTCGAAGTGGGCGGCATCATCATCTCCGTGGGCTCGCCGTATGACATCGCCGCCAAGCTGAATACGCTGCAGCGGCGCTCGAAGCTGCCGCTCCTCGTCTCTGCCGACCTCGAGTGGGGCGCAGCGATGCGCGTGGTCGGCGCGACTGCGTTTCCGTACATCATGGCCGCCGGTGCGACGGATGATGAGCGTGACGCGTACACCTACGGCCGGATCGCCGCGCTCGAGGGACGGGCCGTCGGGATCCACGTCAACTTCGCTCCCGACGCCGACGTCAACAACAATCCGCTGAATCCCATCATCAACACGCGCTCGTTCGGCGAGGACCCGCACGCCGTCGCACGCCTGGTGCGCGCGTACGTGCGAGGCCTGCAGGATAACGGGATGCTCGCCACGCTGAAGCATTTTCCCGGCCACGGCGACACCGACGCCGACTCACATCTCGGCCTGCCGACGATTCGCGCGGACTATCCGCGCCTCGACTCGGTCGAGCTGGTGCCGTTCCGCGCCGGTATCGATGCCGGCGCATCCGTGGTGATGAGCGCGCACATCGCGTTCCCGGCCTTTACGGGTGATACGCCCGCGACGCTCTCGCCGGCAATGCTCACCGGCGTGCTGCGCGATTCGCTCAAATTCAAGGGCCTGGTAGTAACCGATGCGCTCCAGATGGGCGCGATCGTGGCGAAGTACGGCGCGGGCGAGGCCGCCGTGCGCGCGTTCGAAGCCGGCTCGGATCTCCTGCTCATGCCCGCCGATCCTGATTCCGCCATTTCGTCGATGCTGGCAGCACTCGCGAGCGGCCGCATCACGCCGGCCCGCCTCGATGCGTCGGTGCGCCGGATGCTCGACATCAAGCGAAACCTCGGGCTGTTCGAGCGAAGGACGGTGCCATTCGATTCGATCGCCCGCATCGTCGGCTCGAAAGCGAACCAGGATCTTGCCGACGGCGTCGCGCAACGCGCGCTCACCCTGGTGCGCGACACGGCGGGCACTGTAGCCCGCCTCCGCGCGAACCGCAGTCGCATGGCGATCATCGCCTATGGCGACGAGCTCAACAGCTATGTGGGTCAGCGGATGCTGGAGTTGATGCGCGCCGGCGGCGACACGGTCGGCTTCTTCCGGCTTTGGCCGATGTCGGGGCCGCTGTCGTACGACTCGGCCCGCGTCATCATCAATCGCGCGCCGACCGTGATTTTCGCGATGAACGTGCGACCGATCGCCGCCAAGGGCGCGATCGCGCTGCCCGATTCGCTCGCGCGGCTCATCACCGTCACTGACTCGCTCAAGCCCACCGTGCTCGTCTCACTCGGCAGTCCCTATCTGCTGAACCAGACGCCCACGGTGAAGTCGTACCTGATCGCGTGGAGCGGTGTGCGGCCTGCCGAGCGCGCCGCGGCCCGCGCGCTGCTCGGCTGGTCGCCGATCCGGGGCAAGCTGCCGATTCGGATTCCACCCGCCTATCAGATCGGGGCTGGCCTGGTCGTCTCGGACTCCACGCTGCCGCCGGTGAAGCCTCCCGCGCGCGTGATCATTCCGTGAGACATTCGCTCGCGGCGCTGGCGGCCGCGTCGCTGGTCGCGTGCTCGCACCCGCGCCCCGTTCCGCCGATCACCGCGCAGCTGCAGTCCTCTGGCCGCTTCCAACCGGTCGTCGACTATTTGCGCTCGCAGGTCGACAGCGCGTTTCCAGGTGCGGTGGTTGCAGTGGGCTATCGCGACAGCGTGGTGCTGCTTGCGGCAGTCGGGCACTACGGGGCGAACGATCCGCGGCCCGTCACACCGGCAACCGTCTACGATCTCGCCTCGCTCACGAAGGTCATCGGGCTCACAACCGTTACGATGATGCTGGTCGATGAAGGCAAGCTCGATCTGGATGCGCCCGTCCAGAGATACGTGCCTGCCTTCCGGGGCCTCAATAAAGACCGCGTCACCATTAAGCATTTGCTGACGCATTCGTCCGGGATGCCTGCGTGGCGGCCCCTTTTCGCCGAAGCGAAGACGCGTGACGAGGCCTTGGCATTGGTAGACACGACATCCTTGCTGCGGCAGCCAGGGGACACGTTCATCTATTCCGACCTTGGTGCGATGGTGCTGGCCCAGGCCGTCGAGGCGATCGCCGGCCAGCGGCTCGACTCTCTCCTCTCTGGCCGCCTATTCGCACCGCTCGGCATGACGTCCACACGGTACCTGCCCCCCGCGAGCTGGCGCGATCATATCGCGCCCACGGAGAATGACACCGTGTTTCGGCATCGATTGCTGCGCGGCGAAGTGCATGACGAAAATGCCGGCCGGCTGGGTGGAGTCTCGGGACATGCCGGGTTGTTCAGTTCGGCACCGGATTTGGCCAGATTCGCTCAGTGGCTGTTGGAGC
This sequence comes from Gemmatimonadales bacterium, assembly GCA_036558345.1. Lineage (GTDB taxonomy): Bacteria > Gemmatimonadota > Gemmatimonadetes > Gemmatimonadales > GWC2-71-9 > 20CM-2-65-7. Next base: position 9,507 of record DATBFV010000174.1, read on the forward strand.
GCCGCAGGGCGCCGGACGGAGCCTCCGGCGACCTCCGGCGTCTTTCGGCGTCGGTTGTTCGCAACTTCACCACGCGCCAAAACATTCCTCCGGGCTCCAGTCGAGCGCTGGGCTGGGATACGCCCTCCGACCACTCCAGCGCCGGCACGAAAATGGGACCGAACGCATTCGGACACACCGGCTTCACCGGCACGTCCATCTGGTTCGATCCCGATCGCGATCTCTTCATCATCCTGCTCACCAACCGCGTGAACCCCACGCGGGCCAACACCAAAATCCTGCAGGTCCGGCCGCGTGTGGCCGACCTCGTGAACGACGCGCTCGCTACTCCACGACAGTAGCCCAGCCGCGCCGCGACAGATCCAGGTAAATCACCACACCGCCGAGCGCGCCGAGCGCGAGGAGCAGCAGGCCAGTCCCCGTCGCTCCCAGCAGCAGCTTCCCGACTCCGAACAACGCGCCGTAGACAAGGGTGCAGCCGGCGACCCAGTCGAGCAGGTTCGACAGCCCCCCACTCGAGGCTTTGACGTCCGGCGCCAGCGCGGCAACCGGCGCCCAGCCAGTTCGAGAGGGTCGGGTGCGCCGGTAGAACGCGACGAGCGTCTGCTGCGGCTCCGGCTTGGTCAAATACGTGACGGCCAGCCACACGATCGTCGTTATCGCGACCGTCGTGATCATGACGAGGGCAAACTGCTTCGGCTGGTCCGTGTCGTAGCCAAACACGGTCTGCAGCGTGATCGACACGACCGCGGCGCTGATCATCGCGGCGACTTCGCTCCACGCGTTGATGCGCCACCAATACCAGCGCAGCAGGAGCACGCCGCCCGTCCCTGCTCCGGTGACGATCAGGACTTTCCACGCGCCGCCGATGGAGCCCATGAAGAAGGTGACCACCGCCGAAATGAGCGTGAGCATGATTGTCGCGACCTGGGAGGCGCGCACGTAATACTCGTCGGGCGCGTCGCGTTTCACGAACCGTCGCCAGAAGTCGTTGATCAGATAGCTCGCGCCCCAGTTGAGCTGCGTCGCGATCGTGGACATGTACGCCGCGGCAAACGCCGCGATCATCAAGCCGCGCAAGGATGCCGGTAGATAGTCGATCAGGACGCGGATGTAGCCGGTCTCGGGATCGGCCAGTCCCGGAAACAGAATCAGCGACGCCAGCGCGGTGAGAATCCAGGGCCAGGGCCGAATCGCGTAGTGCGCGATGTTGAACCACAGCGTCGCGAGCATCGAGTGGCGCTCGTCTTTGGCGCTGAACATCCGCTGCGCCACGTACCCGCCTCCACCCGGCTCAGCGCCGGGATACCAGGTCGCCCACCAGTTGAGCGAGATGTAGACGAGGAACGTGATCATCGGCATCCACGCCGAGTTCAGATCGGGCACGAGGTTGAGCGCCTCACCCCGCCCGCTCGAGACGAGCTTCTCCTTCATCGCGTCCATACCGCCCACCGCGTGGACGGCAAACACCGCGAGCACGATCACCATGCCCATCTTGATCACGAACTGGACCATGTCGGTGACCAGGACGCCCCAGAGTCCCGACAACGTCGAGATGAACGACGTGAGCGCAATCAGGCCGAGTACCACGAGAATGGCCTCGAACTTCGTGATGCCGAAGATCAGGCCAAGGATCTTCACCATCGCGAGGTTGACCCAGCCGAGAATGATGCAGTTGATGATGACGCCCAAATACACCGAGCGGAAACCGCGCAGGAACGCGGCCGGCTTGCCGGAGTAGCGGATCTCCGCGAATTCGATGTCGGTCATCACGCCGGCCCGGCGCCAGAGCCGCGCGTAGAAGAACACGGTGAGCATCCCGCTCATCAGGAAGCTCCACCAGATCCAGTTGCCGGCGATGCCGTTGCGCGCGACGAACCCGGTGACTACGAGCGGCGTGTCCGCGGCGAATGTCGTCGCGACCATCGATGTGCCGGCGAGCCACCAGGGCACGTTGCGGCCGGACAGGAAGAACTCGCTGACGTTCTTGCTCGCCCGCGCTTTGTAGTAGAAACCGATCCCCAGGTTCAGCGCGAAGTAGGCGCCGATGACGAGCCAGTCGATGATGGTCAGTCGCATGGGCCACCAATTGGGGGCGCGACTTGCAGTTAGGCAAGCGTCCCGGAACCGTTGACAGGGTCGAAGCGACCTTCTAAGTTGCTGCCAGACTGGAGGATATGATGGGCACAAGCCAAAAAGCGATCACCCTCACGCTCACCGACCGGGCGGGCGAAGAGGTCAAGAAGTTCCTGGCTGAAGAGAAGGTGTCGCAGGAATCGGCCGGGCTGCGCGTCGCCGTGCTGCCGGGCGGCTGCTCGGGCTTCCGCTACAGCCTGAACATCGAAGAGCAACCGGCGGCGGACGACGTCGTCATTGAAAGCGCCGGCGTGCGGCTGTTCGTCGACGAGTTCAGTTCGCAGTACCTGAACGGCACGGTCATCGATTACAAGAGCAACTTCCAGGAATCCGGATTCGCGTTCGAGAACCCGAATGCGTCCGGCGGCTGTGGCTGCGGGTCGTCGTTCACGGTTTGAACGTTGACCGTTCCTGATGCGGTCATGAGGGCCCGCGTGATGCGCGGGCCCTTTGTTTTCTAATGCGCTCGCTCGACATCGCCGTCATCATTGCCTACTTCGCCGCGGTCATTGTCTTTGGACTGCTGGTCGCCGGCCGGCAACGCGATGCCTCCGACTACTTCCTCGGTCACCGCGGGCTCCCCTGGTGGGCGCTGATGTTCTCGGTGGTCGCGACCGAAACCTCGGCGCTGACGGTGATCTCGGTGCCCGGACTCGCGGCGCGCGGCGACCTCACATTTCTGCAGATTGCATTCGGCTATCTCGTCGGCCGCATCGGCGTCGCGGCGCTGCTGCTCCCCGGCTACTTCCAGGGAACGCAGGACACGGCGTACCAGCGCTTGGAGCACCGATTCGGACCCGCAGCGCGCCGCACCGCTTCGGGCGTCTTCTTGTTCACGCGCGCGCTGGCCGACTGCGTCCGCATCTTCGCTACGGCGATCCCGCTCGCCATCATCACGCATTGGAGCCTACCGGCGGGCATCATCGCCATCGGCTTCGTCACGCTCGTCTACACCTGGGTCGGTGGCTTACGCGCCGTCGTCTGGGTGGACGTCATTCAGCTTGGCGTCTACCTCCTCGGCGGCGTCGCCACCCTGATCGTGGCGACGCATCTCGCCGGTGGCACAGGCGCGTTTGCCCGCGCCTGGGATGCTGGCAAACTTCGTGCGTTCGACTTCACCTTCTCGTTCACGCACATCTACACGTTCTGGGGTGGTGTCATCGGCGGCGCGCTGTTGTCGGCCGCTTCGCATGGCACCGACCACCTGATCGTGCAACGCCTGCTCGCGGCGCGGAATCTCAAGGATGCACAGCGTGCGCTGATCGGCTCAGGCGTCTTCATTATCGTGCAGTTCGCATTGTTCCTGCTCGTGGGCACCAGTCTGTGGCTCGCCGGCGCGGACAACCCGTCGATGCGCGGTGACGCTATCTACCCGACCTTCATCGTGACGCAACTCCCGCCCGGGATTTCGGGGCTGGCGGTGGGCGGGATCCTCGCCGCCGCGATGAGCAGCCACGCTTCGGCGGTCAACTCGCTCGCCTCGGCATCCACGCACGACTTCTACGCGCCGCTGACCGGTCAGCAGGATCCGGCGCAGCTGCTGCGCATCGGTCGCTGGCTCACGCTCGTCTGGACGTTTGTCCTCGTCGCAGGCGCGATCGCGTTCCGTGATCAGAATACGCCCGTCGTCCAGCTCGCGCTGAGCATTGCGTCACTCACGTACGGCTCTCTACTCGGCACCTATATCCTGGGCGGCGCCTGGCCGCGCGCCCGCCAGATCGACGTGATCATCGCGCTGATCGTCAGTATCCTCGTCATGTCACCAATCGTGCTGGGCGCCGTGATTCCCCACTTCCCACTGCATTGGCTCCCGGGACTCGCGTGGCCGTGGTATGTGCCGCTGGGGACACTGATCACGGTGGCAGTTGGAATGGTCTCCTCGCTGTTCGGCGACGGAAGGACGGACCGACGGAAGGACGGGGCAACGAATGCCGGCTGACCGTTCGACCCCTCCGTCCTCCGGTCCTGCCGTCGTCCTGCTCGGCATCGACAGCGGCGGCTCCCACACCGCCGTCGTGGTTGGTGACGCGCGTGGCCACGTGCTCGCTCGGGCCGAAGGCCCTGGCTCCGCCATGCGCCCCGGCGGCGGAGAGCGCTCGGCGGCCGTCATCCTCGACGTCGCTCGACGGGCCGCGACACAAGCCAAGGTCGAGCTACCTGCGGCTGTCGCGCTCATCGGCGCGGCAGGCGCGGGCCGGCCACGTGAGCGCGAGGAGCTCACTACTGCGCTCACCGCCGCAGGCGTTGCAGACCGGGTCGACGTGCGCGGCGACATCGAGATCGCGCTTGCGGCTGCCTTTGGGAACACGCCGGGGATTCTGATCAACGCGGGGACAGGCTCCATCGCCTATGCGCGCACCGCCGATGGCAAGCTTCATCGCGCCGGTGGCCACGGCTGGCAGCTTGGCGACGAAGGCGGGGGCTACTGGCTGGGCCGGCACGCGCTCGCCGCCGCGGCGCGGGCGCACGACGGCCTGGAGGAGTCGTCGACGCTGCTCGAGCGCCTCCTGGTCGCCCTCGGCCTTCAGACCTTCGACGATCTGATTCGCTGGACTTCGACCGCGACGCCGGCGCAAGTCGCGGGGCTCGCCCCCCACGTGCTCAATGCGGCGCGCGAGGGCGAGACCGTGGCAAAGCAAATTGTCGAGGAAGGGGCGCTCGAGCTGGCCCGGCTGGTTCGCGCGCTGACACGGCATTTCGCCGGAACGGAGCCGATTAAACTGGCGACGGCGGGAGGACTGTTGCGGCCCAGCTCGCCGCTTCTGATCGCGCTGCGCGCGAATCTGGCGACTGACGTGCCGATGGCGCGGATTTCCGAAGGAGGAGGATCGGTCGATGCCCCCGTGGAAGCGCTGCGGCTGGCCGCCGATCTACTGCGGCAGACCTCCTCCTGAGGGTTGCCGGATTCTGCTGTGGCGGTAGCCGTAGCCAAAGTACAGCGCCAACCCGATGGCCAGCCACACCGCGAAGCGAATCCAGGTCTCGAGCGGCAGTCCCAGCATCACATAGACGCACAAGACGACTGATACGATCGTCGTCACCCAAAACCACGGCACGCGGAACGGTCGCGGCCGGGCCGGCTCTGTGTAGCGCAGCACGAAGACGCCGGCCGACACGAGCGCGAACGCGAACAGCGTGCCGATGTTGGTGAGGTTGTACGTCTCGTTCGCGTCGCCGATCAACGACCACAGGGCCACGAACACGCCGGTGACGATAGTCGTGATGTGCGGGACGCGCCGCGTGGCCGATATCTTCGCCGCCCACGGCGGCAGCAGGCCATCGCGCGCCATCGCGAAGAAGATGCGCGGCTGCCCGTACTGGAAGACGAGCAGCACGGCCGACATCGACACGATCGCGCCCAGCGAGACGATCCAGCCGACCGTCTGGTAGCCGGCGACATCGAGCGCCTTGGCAAGCGGGTCGGCGACGCCGAGGTCGCTGTACTTCACCATCCCGGTGAGTACCGCGCCGACGATCACGTAGATCAGTGTGCAGATCGCGAGCCCACCCAGGATTCCAATCGGCAGGTTGCGCTGCGGGTTCTTCGTCTCTTCGGCCGCCGTCGAGATCGCGTCGAAGCCGATGTACGCGAAGAACACGATCGCTGCGCCCTGATGGATCCCACGCCAGCCGTTTGGCGAAAACGGCGTGTAGTTCTCCGTGTGAATGTGCGTCAGCCCTGCCACGATGAACAAACCGAGCACCAGGAGCTTGATCACGACGAGCACGTTGTTGGTGCGCGCGCTCTCGCGCACGCCAAGCAACAGCAGCCAGGTGATCAGGCCGACGATCACGAATGCTGGCACGTTGACGAGGATCGGAATCCCGGCGACGTGTGGGGCGGCGTCGAGCAGGCCGTGAACCGCGGGGTCGGCGCTGAGCAGCGCGGTGCGATAGCCGGTCGTCAGAAACTCGGGGAGGTGCACGCCGAACGCGCCAAGGAAGGACTTGAAGTAGTCCCCCCAGGAGATCGCCACGGCGACGTTGCCCACGGCGTACTCGAGGATCAGGTCCCACCCAATGATCCACGCGATCAGCTCCCCGAGGGTCGCGTACGAGTAGGCGTAGGCGCTGCCCGCTTGCGGAATCATGGCAGCGAGCTCGGCATAACACAGACCCGCTAGCGCGCAGCACACACCGAGCAACAGGAACGAGAAGACGAGCGCGGGCCCGGCGCCGGCCCGAATCATGTGCCCAGCCGCGTCGGTCTGCCCGGCGGCGGCCGTGCCGATCGCACCGAAGATTCCGGCGCCGATAACGGCGCCGATCGCGAGCATGATGAGGTCGCCGGCACCGAGGACGCGTTTCAGGGACTGCGGCGTCTCGAGCTCGCCGACCAGTAGCTCCGCAATCGGCTTCCGCTTGAACAGTTGCCGCACGCATTCCTGCTTTCGGTCTACGACGTGATGCTACGGAATGACGACGATGCTGTAGACGTAATCGATCGGATGACCGTCCCGAGTCTTCGCCGGGCTGAACTCATAGCCTTGCATTGCTTCCATGAACATGCGACGGTAGCGCGAGTCCTTGATAGGCGGAATCACATCGATTCTTGCCACGTGACCGTCAGCCCGAACGAAGAACCGGACCTCATGCCTCCGCTTGTCTTCGGGCGGCGCGCCCGCGGGAGTCAGGGGCATCAAGAGCGGCGTCGGCCCGAAGATATCACCGGCTTTGCCACCCGAGCCAGGACCGACGTCCGAACCTGCACCGGTTCCCGTCCCGGTACCCGTGCCGCCCCCCGAGCCAGGACCTGCTCCAGGGCCGCCCGTCGTGCCGTCGCCCGTGCCGACCACCACCGGCGGCGTGGTCGCCAGCACGGGCGGGGAGTGCGGCACTTCAATCTTCACCGGTTCGGTGAGCGGCGCAGCCACCGTTGGCACCGTCACGGCCGGTGGCGGCGGAGTGGGATGCACAGCCTCGGCGTGCGCGAGTTCGGGAATCGGCAAGGCCACCCAGCTGAGCGCCGGCCGACCACCGCCACCCCCGCCGCCGCGCGGGCCGGAACCTCCGCCGCCACCGCCCTCGAACAAGACCGCGCCGCGCCACAGTACCAGGATTGCAATGGTGACGTGCACCGCGAACGACAGGGCAGCCGCTGCACCCTGCCGCCGCTTTGTCAGCGGCAGTGCGTAGCTATCGAAAAGCGGGCGAGGTGTCCGAGAAGAGGTCACGATTTAATAGATACACTAGAACGAAAAACGGGGCACAGTTTCAGCCCCGTTTTCGAGAATGCCCTCAAGGCCCGGCCTGTGGTCAATGTGCCGCGGCTGCTCCCTGCTCCGACGGCGTGAAGCCGATGACCTGGACCCCGGCCCCGCGCGCCACGTCCATGGCTCGGACGATGTCGCCATACTTGCGGTTCGGGGCCGCCTTGATGAACAGCAGCTTGGCGGGACGCTGATCGTACAGCTCGTGGAACTTGGCGTCGAGCTGCTCGAACGGGATGGCCTGCGTATTGATTGCATAGCCGCCATCCGGTTTCAGCTCGAGTACGATCTGGTCGCTCGACTGCTGCTTCTGCTTCGGCTGCTGCCTCTGTTCCGGCGGGACCTGCACGTCGAATTCCCGCCGCGACAGGGGCAGCGTAATCATGAAGATGATCAGCAGCACCAGCAGCACGTCGATCATCGGTGTAACGTTGATGTCCGAGCTCAGCCCGCCGCCCGAACCGCCGCTTCCCATGGCCATTCGTCAGCTCTCAGGTTTCTTGGTGCGTTCCTGCTCGGCGATCGCCCCGACCACACGGACACCTGCTTTGCGCGCGATCTCGAGCGCGACCTGAATGCGCGAGTACTCGATGCCCTCGTCCGCCTTCAAGTACATGATTTTGTCGACGGTCCGGGCGGCATACAGGTTCGTCAGCCGGTCTTGCAGGTCGGCATCAGCGACGAACTTCGGGCCGGTGTACTTCCCGGTCCGCGGGTCGGTGATGTCAATGTAGAACTTGCCGTCCCGGTCGATGCCGAGGCGGATCTCGCCTTCGCCCTCTTCGCGCGCGTCGGGATTCTTCGCGCGCGGAATCGTCGCCTGGAAGCCCGCGGTGATGGCCGGCGTCACGATCATGAAGATGATCAACAGCACCAGCATCACGTCGATCATCGGTGTGACGTTGATGTTCGCCGCGACCGCGCCTTCCGCTTTCTTCCCGCCGCCCATCGCCATGGTGCGTTATCCCTTGATCGGGCCGCTGGTCTGCGACGCTTTCTGAGTCTGGAATTCCTTGGTGAAGATCGACCGGCCGAACTCGCTGCCGACGCTCTTGATGAGGTAGTCGATCAGCTCCTTCGACGTGTAGGTCATTTCCACCGTGAGGAAGTCGATCTTCGTCGCGAAGTAGTTGTACAGCCACACCGCCGGAATCGCGACCAGCAGACCGAACGCCGTCGTGATGAGCGCCTCGGCGACGCCGCCCGTGATCGCGGCGAGTGAGCCGGAACCGCCCGACGCCGACATACCTTGGAACGCCGTCACGATACCCATCGTGGTGCCCAGCAGTCCGACGAACGGCGCGGTCGCGCCCGTCGTCGCCAGAATGCCCAGGCCGCGCTTCAGCTCGGCGGTAATGATCAGCATCTGCCGCTCGACCGCCCGCTCCGCCGAGTTGATGTCGGCCGCGGTGATCGTCGCGCGGTCACGCAGGAGCGGCTTCACCTCGGCCAGCGCCTCGCCCAGCACGCGGGCCACGTGACTCTTCTTGTTTTTCTCGGCCAGCGCGATCGCGCCGTCCAGCTGCTCCTCCTGCAGGTAGCGCGAGAACTCGGGCGCGAACCGCCGCGTCTCCTTCTGCGACTTGCGGAGGTAGAGCTGCTTGGAAATGCTGACCGCCCACGACCAGGCCGACATGATGAACATGACGACCACAATGCCTTTGGCGAATAAGCCCATCGACGCCCATAGATCAGCGTAACTCATCGTGTCTCCCTATCTCTTGATTTTGAAATCGATCGGCAGATTCACCAGAACGCGAACCGCCTTCCCGTGCACGCGCGCGGGACGGAACAGCGCGCGCAGCACGTAGTTCTTGGCGGGTTGATCGAAGCCCGGATTGGGACTCTGCAGCACCTTCACCGACGGCGGCTCGGCGCGGCCCAACGTATCGATGATCGCCTGCACCAGCACGCGACCCTGCACGCCCGCCTGGCGCAACAGGTCCGGATAGTTCAACGCCGGCCCCGACAGGACTTCGGGGCGCTCTTCGACGACCGACTCCATAAACACCTGGTCGGACGACGGCACGATACCCGTGCCGATACCGCCCTCGACGCCGGTGCCCGTGTAGTCCTTGGGGTCGAAGTGCTCTTGCAGGTTGATCGGCGGAATGTTCGTCGGAATGTCGGTGGGCGCCACGACGGTCTGGAATCCCTTGAGCTGCGGCACGTCGACGACGGGGGGCTGCTCTTCCGGCTTCTTCTGCTCTTCCTGATTGAGGAAGACCATCGCCGTATCGAGCGTCTCCTCTTCTTTCTTTTGCCCCGCACTCAACGTCGCGACGACCGCGGCGAGCACGACCGCGCTGTGACCGATGAGGGATACAACTCCGAGGCCAAACGCACCCTTCTTGTTGGTCTTGCGACTGGACTCGATCAAGTGGTCGAACACCGCCGTCTCCTCCGGGCTGGTGATGGGTTGGCTATGTTATAGTACCTGCTTCAACTTGCCCGCTAGTAGCCCGAACATTACAAAACGATGACAGCCGGATGAGCCTTTGATTCGGCCTTTATCGAGCACGACCCTGCCGTTCCGGATCGCGAATTCATACGGACTGCACACCAAGATCTACCCGCGCGGCAGCCCGACCGTAAACGTGGTCCCGCGCCCAGGCCGGCTTTGCACGTCGATGGTACCGCCATGCGCTTCGGCGATCCATTTGCAGATGGCGAGGCCGAGGCCGGTCCCCGGCCGTTCGCTCGTGCGAGTGCGGGCAGAGTCGGCCCGCCAGAAACGATCGAAGATATGCGGTAGGTCGCCCGGGGCGATTCCGATGCCGGTGTCCGCCACGGAGAACACGGCGCGGCCATCGTTGCTGCCCAACTCCACAGAGACCTGACCGCCGCGCGGCGTGTATTTCACCGCGTTCTCGATGAGGTTGAGCGCGAGCTGGCGCACGCGGCTGCGATCGACCGACACGAGCACCGGCTCGGCCGGCAGCTTGATCTCCATGCCGACGCCGGCGTGCTCCGCCAGCAGCTCACCGGTCTCACCGGCCTCCGCGAGGATGTCGCGCAGATCCACCGACTCCCGGTGCAGCTCGGCACGGCCTTCGTCGGCCCGCGCCAGGGTGAGCAACGAATCGAGCAGCTCGGTCATCCGGTTCACTTCCTGGAGTGTTTCTTCGAGCGGGGCGAGCGTCTCAGGCGGCATGTCGGGACGAGTGATCGCGCGCTCCACGCCCGCGCGGACCACTGTCAGCGGTGTCTTCAGCTCGTGGCTCGCGTCGGCGGTGAAACGGCGCAAGGCCACGAAGTTGCGCTCGAGCCGCGTCATCATCTGGTTCAGCGTCTCAGCGAGACGGCTCAGCTCGTCGCGCTCCATTGGCACGGCGAGCCGGCGGTGCAGGCTCCGGCCGTCGGTGATTTCCCGAACCTCGGTGATCATGCGGTCGACGGGCTCGAGCGCGCGGCCGGCAATCCAGGCGCCCACGAGGATGGCCGGGACGACGCCGACGAAAAACGCGATGACGATCGTCTGGAGCAATTGCTCCAGCTGCAATTCCGCCGAGCGCGTGTTGGCGCCCGCGAAGATCGCGCCAAACTGATCGCCCGCGTCCGGCACTGCGCGCACGATATAGTGCAGCGTGGGACCGCTGGGCTCGATCCGAAACCCGCCCGGCAGACGCGGCGCCGGCAGCGGCGCCGTTCGGGTAATCGCGTTCAACTGCTCGAATTCCGCGAAGGTCAACGCCCGGGCATCGGGCGAGGCGAAGAGCAGCCGGCCGTCGCGGCTCGTGACCAGCAGGAAATCCGGCACGACTTCCAGCACTGCTGCGACATCGGGCGTGAGTACCGGCCGGCCCGCCGTGTCTTTTTCCACCAGGGTGCCGCGGGCGTGATAGCTCTCGGCGAGAATTCCGGCCGTGAGATCGGCTTCGGATTGAATGCGGCGGTCGAGATCCTGGTAGGTGGCGCTGCGTCGGGCGAAGTAGAGGACGACCGCAAACACTGCGATGGTGAGGATGAGCGCGGTGGCGTACCAGACCGTCATCCGCCCCCGAATGCTCTCCACGGCTACGCGCGCACCACGTATCCCACGCCGCGCACCGTGTGGATCAGCTTCGGTTCCTTGGCCTGATCGATCTTCTTGCGCAGCCTGGTGATCACGACATCGACGATGTTGGTGCCGGGATCGAAGTGATAATCCCAGGCATATTCGGTGATCAGGGTCCGCGACATGACACGACCCTGGTGCCGCAGGAGATACTCGAGGACCGCGTACTCCTTTGGCGTCAGCTCGATGCGCTTGCCGTCGCGGGTCACCTCGCGGCTCCCGGTGTCCAGCGCCAGCCCGTCCACCTTGAGTGTCGGCGGAGCGATCGCCTTGGGGCGACGACCCAGCGCCTCGACACGCGCCAGCAGCTCTTCGAACGCAAACGGCTTCGTGACGTAGTCGTCGGCGCCCATCCGCAGCGCCTGCACCTTGAAGTCCACCGAGTCCTGCGCCGTCAGGACGAGCACCGGCAGGCCCAAACCCCGATCGCGCAGCGTGCGCAGCACGTCGATGCCCGAGAGCTTCGGCAGCCGCAGGTCGAGCACCATGATATCGTAGTTCGCGCCGCGGCCGCTGGCGCGCTTCAACCCTTCGTCGCCGTCGCCGACGAGATCGACGTGATACCCAGCTTCGTCGAGCCCGCGGCGCACGTAGTCGCCCACCGTCTTGTCGTCTTCAACGACCAGGATTTTCATCCGACCGGAAGGAACACCTTGAAGTTGGTTCCTACCCCCATCTGCGATTCGACCTCGATCCGGCCACGGTGCTCCTCCACGATCCCGTACGCCACCGACAGGCCCAGCCCCGTTCCACGACCCTGAGGCTTGGTGGTGAAGAACGGCTCAAAAATTTTCGGGAGATCCTCCTGCCGGATTCCCGTGCCCGTGTCGATAAACTCGGCCATGATCTCGTCGTTGCGCAGCGGATTGCGGCGCGTGCGCACGGTCAGCACGCCGCGCGAGTTCATGGCGTCCATCGCATTGAGCATGAGCGCCATGAAACATTGTACGAGGCGTTCGGCGTCGGCGGGAAACTGAGGAAGGTCCTTCTCGAACTGGCGTTCGACGGTCAACCACTTGAACCGGTCATGGTGCTTGAGCAAGAACAGCGTCTGGTCGATGATCGCGTTGATGTCCGAGGCGGTTTTGTGGCCGCTCTGCTTGGGCCGCGAAAAATCGAGTAGCCCTTCGACGATGCGCCGGCACCGCTGGACCTCCGTGTCGATGATGCGGAGGTACTCCTCGGTGGACTGTCGCTCCTCGACCGACAAGTCGGCGAGCCGGAGACCGAGAGCCTCGCTGCACGCGAGGATCGTCGCGAGCGGATTGTTGATCTCGTGCATGACGCCGGCCGCGAGCTGACCTACGGCCGCGAGCTTTTCACTCTGGGCCAGGCGCTGCTGGGCCTGTCGCCAGGCGGTCACGTCCTCGCCGATCGTGATGACGTGCGAGATGTCTTCGTCGTGCAGTCGCATCGGGATCTTGGTGATTCGATAGTGCCGCGCCTCACCGGTCGCCTGCGAGTCCATATCGACGGTCTGGATTTCGCCTGTCCTGAAGACGCGGTCGAACTCGAGCTTCAGGAGGTCGCGCGGCTGGCGATCGAGCACCTCGAACACTTCCCGTCCCAGCGCGTCCTCGCGCGACACGCCCTGCGTGCCCGCCTC
>DATBFV010000175.1:0-7177 GCA_036558345.1 Gemmatimonadales bacterium
GATTGGAATACCGTCGACGACGATCAACGGCTGGTTCTGCCCGAGGATCGAGTTCGTACCGCGGACGACGATCCGCGCCGAACCGAACGGGTTCGCCGAGTTCGTCACCTGGACGCCGGCGACGTTCCCCTGCAGCGCCGCTACGACGTTCGTCGTCGGCACGTCAGTGAGCCGATCGCCGCTGATGGACTGCGCGGCGTACGTGAGGCTCCTCTTCTCGCGCTCGATCCCCAGTGCCGTCACCACGACTCCCTGCAGCTCGATCGCGCCCTCTACGAGCACGATGTCTTGCTGCACGGCCGCGCCACTGACAGCGACCTGCACGGTGCCGGTTTGATAGCCGATAAGCTTCGCTGTCAGCGTCACGGTCCCGGTGGTCCCCGCCGGCAACGTGAGGCTGTAGTTGCCTCCGTTATCAGTCGTCGCGGAAACCTTTACCGTGGGAGCGCTGACGATCACACCGACGAGCGGCGTGCCTCCCACGCTGGTCTTGACCTGACCGGACACCGTCGTCTGCGCATTCGCGACGACGGGCAATCCGACCAGGACGAGCCCAATGGTTAAGAGTGAACGAACGAACCAACGATTGTCGGCCATACACTGCCTCCCTCTGCTGCGGTTTTCAGTGCCAAAGGCGGGTGCCCGGGGCAACGCGATCGACGTGACGGTGTCGAATCGATCGGCGGATATCTGACAAAACCCGGATATCGAGACGATTTTGCCCTTCCTAGCGAAAGACCGCAAGGGGGTTCCTGTTAACGTCACGTGCCTTGAAAACACGAGCGTTGGCGCGCATATCGTACCCCCCATGACCAAGCGCTTTGTCGCACTCGCCTGGACTGCCGCCGCCGGCGCGTACCTGCTCGTCGTCCTCGGCGCGGTCGTACGAATCACGGGATCGGGGATGGGATGCGGCGACCACTGGCCACTCTGCAACGGCCATCTCTTTCCGCCCCTCGATGACATACCCACCGTGATCGAATGGAGTCACCGGCTGGTTGCCGCCGTGGTCTCCGTGCTCGTCGTTGGGCTGGCGGGGTATGGCTGGCGACTGCGGGGAATGGGGAATGGGGACGCGGGAGGGGTGCGAGCGGCGTACGCGGCCGTCGTCTTACTCGTGGTTCAGGTGTTGCTCGGCGCCGTTACGGTGAAGACGGGGCTGACTCCCGTTCTGGTGATCCTCCACCTCGTGACTGCCATGCTGCTGCTTGCGAGTCTCATCGCTGCCGCGCGGGCACCCCGGCTCCCGACTTCTGACTCCTGGCTCCCCTTAGGCCTCACGCTCATTACCGTCCTGTTCGGCGCCGCGACCGCGAACCTGGGCGCGATGTCGTCGTGCGGCGGGTTTCCGTTGTGCAATGGGCAACTCATCCCCACCGCCGGTCCGCTCGCGTGGGTTCACTGGGTGCATCGGCTGCTCGCCTACTCGGTCGCCGGGTATCTCATCTGGTGGATGACGCGCGACATGCGGCGCGCGCAGTGGGTATTGGTGATCGTGCTCGTACAGATCACCATCGCGGCGACGATGATTGCGCTCGGATTTCCGAGCGGACTGCAGGTTGCGCATGCGGGCGTTGGAGCGGGGGTGTGGGCGGCGATGGTGATCGCCGCGGTCAGACCAACAGCAAGTCCTTCTGCGGCTCCCTCGGCGTGACCTCGGGGCCCGACTCCCCCAGATAGACGTTGATCTCGCTTCGAACCCCGAATCGCCCGGTGAGGTAGACGCCCGGCTCGACCGAGAAGCCGACACCGGGAATGAGCGTGCGGTCATCCGCGGTCTCGAAGTTGTCCAGATGCGGTCCTGATCCATGCAGGTCGCGATCGATCGAGTGCCCGGTCCGATGCGTGAAGTACTCACCGAACCCCGCCGCGCGAATCACGCCGCGCGTCGCGTCATCAAGGGCAGCACCAGTCACCGGCTGCTTCTTCGCCCACCGCTCTCGAAGCAAATCAACCGCCGCATCGCGCGCCCGGCGCACGACATCCCACACACGACGCACGTCTTCCCCCGGCTCGCGTCCCGCGAAGGCCATCCACGTCTGATCGGCGAATACGGTGCCGAGCGACACTCCTGCCCACAGATCGAGCAGCAACACATCGCCGGCGGCGAGCCGACGATCGCTACCCGCTTTGGGCTCGTAGTGCGGATTGGCGGCGTTCGCCTGGAAGCCGACGATCGGCCCGTGATCGGTCACGAGCGACGCGCGCGCGAACGCGTCCAGCACGCGCGCCTGCACCACCGTTTCCCGGATCTCGGCGCCGCGCGCCAGCTCCTGGCCCGCCCAACGCAGCGTGTCCTGCGCAATCTGGGCGATCGCCTCGGCCGCGCGGCGGTGACCTGCCAGCTCGCTCGCGGTCCAGCGCGACGCAAAGCGCGTGATCAGTGTACCCGACGAGACGACCTTGGCGCCGAAACTTTCGATCAGCTCGATGACACCGTGCGGCACGCGGTCGAGATAGGGCACGGCATCCGCCGGTGAAACTTCCATCGCCACCGTCTTGCCGCCGACGAGCGCGCGCAGCCGCTCGTGCAGCTCGGGCCAGGCGGCGTACGGCCGCACTTCCCCGGGAAACCCTTCGAATGATGCCAGCTCGATGCGGTGCGCGACGGCGATCGGTTTGCCTTCGCGAGGCAGCAACACAAAAAACCGGCGCGTCCCCATGCCGTTGATGCCCAGGACACGCGTCGCCGACGGATTGATGCCGTGAAAGTCGTACAGCAGCCAGCCATCGGCGCCGATCTTGCCGAGCAGATCGCGCAACGCGGCGAAATCGAAATTGTCGAGCAGCGTCATTGATGTCTGGGGTCGGGGCCGGCGGCGCGCCACTCGCACGCCGAGGCGCCGTGTGCGCGACAGGCGACGTGCAGCATGGCACCCTCGTAGCCCACGAGCAGACGCAACAGCTCGACGAGTCCGGCGCCGTAAAACCCGCACGCGGCGCCGTCGGGAGTCGCCTGAATCGCGATGGGATCATTCACGCGCGCAACGGGGAGGCGCTGCTCGAAGCCCAGCTCCGCCCCCAAGACTGCCCGCGCCGCCCGCCGCGCTGCGGAGTGGCCGAACATCCGGAACAGCCCGGGAATGCGCTTCACGGCGCGGCGCGCGGCGCGCCGGCCGGCATCGGCAAATACGAGGTCCGCATCGGGCCGCCGCCCCACCAGCCTGAGCAACGCCTCGACATGCGAGGGCTCGACACGGGCGTCTCTGCGCACGAGCTGCTCGAATTCGGACAGTTGCATCTGCACGGTGGTAGAGAGGCCGAGGCGCTTGACCAGCAGCTCGTCGGCAAACTCGCTGAGCCCGTCTTCGACGGGGGTATCCAGGTTCTTTACCGCCTCGAGGACGGCGAGCGGGACGATGCTGTGCACCACGGAGCGCGAAACGTAGCATCCCCTCCCCTATTGCGGAACTCAGGGGACCACGTGAGCCTTCAGGAACACATGGCCCAGCCGCCCGTTCCTCCCGTCGACGACAAGCGCAAGAGCTTCGAGCGCGAGGCGTTGGTGCACCTCGACGTGCTGTACCGGGTGGCGCTCCGGCTCACGGGCAACCCGTCGGACGCCGACGACCTGGTGCAGGAGACCATGCTGAAGGCCTACCGGGCGTGGGATCAGTACGAGCAGGGAACCAATGCGAAGGCCTGGCTGCTCACCATTCTGAGGCACGCGTTCATCAATGAATATCGCCGTCGCACCCGGCATCCCGAGACGGTGGACGTGGATGCGATCGAACCCTATGCCGTGTTCTCGGAGGTGCAGGACGACGATCCGCAGGGCGCGTTCTTCGACAAGATCGTCGACGATCAGGTGCTCAAGGCCATCGATCAGCTCCCAGAGGTCTTCCGTGAGACGCTCGTGTTGAGTGACGTCGAAAGCATGTCGTATCAGGAGATCGCCGGTATTCTCGGCGTCCCGATCGGGACCGTGAAGTCGCGGCTGTTCCGTGCCAGGCAGCTGTTGCAGGCCAAGCTCTACGATTACGCCGTCGAGATGGGATACATCAAAGGAAGTCCCGCATGAACTGCCGCGATTGCGTTGAACATCTGTACGAGTTTCTGGACCGCGAGCTGACCCCGCAGCTCGAGCAGGAGATCCGCGCGCATCTCGAGGAATGCCCGCCGTGTGAAGAGCAGTACGACTTCGAAGAGCTGTTTCTGAAGTTCCTGCGCGCGCGCTGCCGCACTCAAGGGGCGCCGGCGGAGCTGAAGAAGCGCGTGCTGCGCGAGCTGTTCGGCGAGTGAAGTGGCTGACCGGGCGCGGCTGGGCGGCAGCGCTCGCGGTGGGGTCAGCAACGATCTACGGACTCGGATGGCGAGGAATGGTGCTGCTCCTCGCTTTTTTTGTCTCCGCAAATCTCTGGAGTCGGACGCCGAAGGGCGCCGAAGGTCCCCGGAATGCCCGCCAGGTGATCGCCAACGGCGGCGTCGCAGCGCTGGCCGCGCTGGCAGGCAGCTGGATCTGGTTCGCGGCCGCACTCGCGACGGCCAATGCCGACACCTGGGCTACCGAAATCGGCGCGCGATCTTCCGCCACCCCGCGGCTCATCACCAACGGGACTCGAGTTCCGGCCGGTACGGACGGGGGTATGACGTTGCTCGGGACGGCCGGTGGCACTGCGGGCGCCGGATTCATCGCCGGACTGTCGCTGGTTCTTACAGGACGCGGCGCGCTGCTGATTGCCCTGGCAGGCGTCTTCGGCATGCTGCTGGACTCACTGCTGGGCGCCACGGTACAGGGAAAGGTCCGCTGGATGGATAATGACGCCGTCAATTTCGCAGCCACGCTCGCGGGAGCCGCGTGCGCGGGGCTTCTCGCGTGAGCGCACGCTGGGACGTCATTGTCGTGGGCGCGGGTCCCGCTGGATCAGCCACGGCATTGCTGCTCGCGCGGGCCGGCGCCAGGGTGCTGATGCTCGATCGCGCGCGCTTCCCGCGCGAGAAACCCTGCTCCGAATACCTGAGTCCCGAAACGACGCGTGTGCTCGAGCGTCTCGGCGCGAAGGTACATGCCGCCGTTGCCGCCGCCGCGCCCGCCCACCTGACGGGGATGAAAGTCGTTGCGCCCAGCGGCGCGAGCGTCGTCGGGCACTTCGAGACGTTCAGCTACGCACTGCCCCGTGCGCGGTTCGATCTGATCCTTCGAAACGCGGCGGAAGCCGCAGGCGCCGTCGTGCGTGAGGGCATGAGGGTCGAGGAGCTTATCTACGCTCGCGATGCGGTCGCGGGAGTAGTGGCGCGCGATGTGAGACGCGGCAACCGGGATGCGTCTCACGCACGCGTCGTCGTCGGCGCCGATGGCTTGCGCTCAGTCGTCGCCCGACGGCTCGGCGCCGTTCACAGAGTCGGTCCGCGGCGCGTCGCCTTCACGGCACACGTTGCCGACGTCGCAGACGTTCACGACTTAGGCGAAATGCACGTCGGCCGCCCGGGCTACGTCGGATTCGGCCCGATCGGCGACGGCGTTACGACGGTCGCGTTGGTGCTCCCCCACACAGAGGCTCGCCGCGGCGAACAGTTTTTTGCGGAGCTCAATCGCTTTCCCGGCATTGCCGGCCGCTTTACCGCGCGCCGGATCGTGCGGCGCGTGATGGCAACGGGACCATTCGCGCGTTGGTCGCGGCGCGCGGCCGCGCCCGGCGGCGGGGGGGGGGCCGTGCTCGTGGGCGACGCCGCCGATTTCTTCGATCCGTTCACCGGCCAGGGCATCTACAGCGCGCTGCGCGGCGCCGAGCTGGCCGCGGCGGCCATTATGGATTGGCTGGTCGCTGGTACGAGTCTGGAGCAGTACGCTCGCGCGCGCCGTCGCGAGTTCACCGGCAAGTGGCTGCTGGAGCGCATGATCGGCATCGCGGTGGGCTGGCCGGCCCTCATCGAACGCGTCGTCGGTCGTCTGATCCGCCGCCCCGAGCTCGCCGATCTGCTGGTGCGCGCCACGGGCAATTGCATTCCCGCCCGCGCCGCCCTGGCACCCGCCGTTCTCGCCGGACTGGTTCTGTGAGCACGCGCGGCGTCGAGCCGCCGCAGTTCCGCCAGCTTCTGGGAAGGTTCGCGACCGGTGTCACGGTGCTGACCAGCCGCACGCCGAATGGCGACCCGATCGGCATGACCGCCAACTCGCTCGCCTCGGTTTCGCTTGTGCCGCCCCTCGTGCTCGTCTCCGTCGAAAAGGGCCATGACATGCACACGGCGATGGAGCAGGGCACGCACTACGTCTTCAACATTCTGTCGTCCGAGCAGGAGGCGCTGTCCAGGGCGTTTGCGGCGGCCGAACCCGACCGCTTCAAGGGCGTGAGCTACCGCGAGACCGAGCGCGGGATTGTCCTGCTGGACGGCGTGTTGGCGCACATCGAATGCGAGAAGCAGCTCGCCGTGCCCGGCGGCGATCATACCATTTTCATCGGTCTGGTCGTGGGTGGCGATGTGACCGACAAGCGCCCCCTGCTGTACTATCGCGGAGGCTACGCAGGCCTCAGCCGGTGATGCGTACCGTCGACCGCATTCGCGTACACGCGCCCTTTGCCCGTGTCTTCGCCGCCGCGAGCTCCGTCGCACGCTGGCCGGCGATTCTTCCGCACTACCGCTGGGTACGCGCACTCGATGGCGGTCTCGTCGAGATGGCCGCCTGGCGCCCCTTCGCGCGCGGCCTGGTCAAGTATCCCACCTGGTGGGTTTCCGAGATGACGATCGACCGCCCCGCGGGCGAAATTCGCTATCGGCACGTGCGAGGGGTAACAACCGGTATGGATGTGGTGTGGCGGTTGGTGGAGGATGGCGAGGGATCTCGCGGTGTGGACGTCGAAATCGTTCACACGTGGGAAGGACCGAGCTGGCCGCTGATCGGCAAGCTCGCGGCGAACCTCGTGATCGGCCCTGTCTTCATTCACGGCATCGCGTCGCGCACGTTGGCGGGAATCAAGCAAGCCGCGGAGAACACATGAAAGATTTTCGTCGGGTGGTAATTACCGGTGTGGGTGCGGTCACGCCGATCGGCACCGCCGCCGACGGTTTGTGGACGGGATTACAAGCGCGCACCTCCGCCGTTCGCACGGTCACGCGCTTCGACCCCACACCGTTTCGCAGCCGCATGGCGGCTGAAATTCCCGATTTCCGGCCGCAAGATCATCTCGATGCCAAGCGCGCGAAGCGACTCGACCGCTTCTCGCAGCTCGCGGTCACG
>DATBFV010000176.1:0-2171 GCA_036558345.1 Gemmatimonadales bacterium
GGGGATTCGTGATTCGGGATAGGGATTCGTGATTCGGGATGAGTGATTCGGGATGAGCGATGAGGGATTAGGGATTCGAGCGATCGGCTCTATTGCGCACGATCCACTTGAGCAGCCGCTCGGCGGCGTCCTTCGCCGCGCGGTCTCCCGCACCCTGACCCATCCCTTTGATGTCGGTCGATTGCGAGCCGGCGGTGACGTGCGTCCGGATGATCGTATTCGCGAGCGGGGTGAGCTTCACGCCGCCGAAACCGCCGTCGCCGGCATCCTGCACCTCGCGATCGGTCACCTCGACGACGACATCGGCCTGCGCGCGATCCTCGACGATGCTGAGGCCGGCCTTGCGGCGAAGCGCGTCTTTGAGCTCCCGGACGGCGGTCTGGCGCCCTTCCAGGGCTTCAGCCGGCGTGGTGTCGCTCTCTCCTGACGCCGATGCCGGCGCCTCGGTCGCGAAGACGTAGATGCGGACGGATTCCTTGCCGAATTTGGAATGTTGCTCGGAATGCTGATCCAGGCCGCCCAGCATCGCGCACGCCGCAAGCACCACGAGCGCGGTCATGACCCGATTATCGCTCCAATTCCGGCTCGCGGGGGAGACGCCTACCCTTCGCGGAGCACCTGAGCCGGGTCGATTCGCGAGGCACGGCGCGCCGGCAGCCAGCCCGCCAGCGCGCCAATCCCGACGAGCACGGCCGAGGCGACCGCGAGGGTAACTGGGTCCTGCGGCTGCAGGCCGTAGAGAAGCGTCTGGACGAGCCGCGCCGCCCAGAGGCTGGCGCCGGCCCCGACCACCACCCCAACGCCAACCAGGATCGCCACGCGGCGGAGGACGAGCGCGATCACGCCGCCGGGATTCGCGCCGAGCGCCATGCGGATGCCGAGCTCGGTCCGGCGCCGGCTGACGGCATAGGACGTGACGCCATAGAGGCCGAGTCCCGCCAGCAGCAGCGCGAGACCGCCGAAGAAACCCGACAGGATTGCGACCACCCGCTCCTGCGTAAGCGCGGAGCTGACTTGATCCTCGAGCGGACGGAAGGTGATCGCGACGTCGCCACGCACCGCGGTGAGAGCCGGCGCAAGGCTCTTCGCCAGCGCCATCGGCGAGCCGGCAAGCGGCCGCACGCTGATCGACATGTCGGACGGCGGTTCGTGCTGCTGCGCGAACGGAAGGTACATCGTCGGCGGCACCGGCGCGCGCAGCGACCGGTACACCGCGTCTTGGACGACGCCGACGACCTGGCGGTCGATGGCTGCAGCGCCTGGCCCGCCTGGCTGACGGACGCGCATGCCGATCGGGTTCTTGCCGGCGGCGAACTTGCGGACGAACGTTTCGTTGACGATCGCCACCGGCGCGGATGACGCGGTGTCGCCGCTGGTGAAGCGGCGACCGGCGATGAGCGACGTGCCGTACACCTGGAACCAGCGCTCGCTGATCATGTTGAGATAGGTGGCACGCTCGCGCTCCGGAAGCGGCGGACCGTCGGGCAACTCGATCCGATTCTGCCACGAGCTGCCGCTGATCGGCGTGACCGCCGACAGCGCGGCGGCGCCTACTCCTGTTACCGACGATGCGGCGTCGAGCAATCGCGTGAAGAGCGCCGGCCGCTGATCGGGGTCGAGCTGCGCTCGCTGCACGTCGACCGCCGCCACGAGCACGGCGCTCCGGTCGAATCCAAGATTGCGATGCGCGAGCGACGCGAACGTGCGCACGAACAGGCCGGCCGCGACCACCAGCATCAGCGACAGCGCGACCTGCACGACGACCAGCGTATTGCCCAGGCCGAACCGGGTGTCGCCGACGAGCCCGCGTCCCTGCGCTTTCAGCGCGTCGTTCGGCTGCACGCGCGTGCCGCGAAGCGCCGGCGCGATGCCGAACAGAATGGCCGTGCCGATTGCCACCGCGACCGTGAATCCCAGGATCTTCCAGTTGATCGCGAGATCGAGAAAAACATGATTCGTCGTCGTCGACAGCTGACGCACCAGCAGGTCGCTCCCCCATCGCGCGAACAGCAACCCGAGCCCGGCGCCCACCGCCGAGAGAAGCAGGCTCTCGACCAGGAGCTGCCGCGCGATCCGCATCCGCGACGCGCCGAGCGCAACCCGCACGCTCAGCTCGTGGCGTCTGGCGGTTGCGCGCGCGAGCAGCAGGTTGGCGATGTTCGCGCACGCGA
>DATBFV010000177.1:0-9339 GCA_036558345.1 Gemmatimonadales bacterium
CCGGCGGGGCCGGTACCGTGCTGGTGCTGCGTGGCTGGATCTTCCCATCGGATGCGAGCATCAACGTCGCGCTGTCGCAGCAGCACAGATTGCACGCCGAACCTCCCATGCTGGAGGTCCGCGATGCTCATGGACGCTGGGTGGCGCGCGGCAGCATCGGATTCCCGTCGGGGAAAGACAAGACGATGGTGATCGACTTGGCGGGGATTTTCCTGACGGCGGATCGCCATGTTCGGATCCGGACGAATCTCGAGATCTATTGGGATCAGGCGTTCGTGGCTCAAAACCTGGGAGTGGGGAGTGGGGAGTGGGGCCTTCCTGCGGCAACGTCACGTACCACTCCCCATTCCCCACTCCCCATTCACCCGGCGATCCTTTCACCCATCACTGCAGACCTCCATTTCCGCGGCTTCTCACGGATGTACCGGCGCGGCGGGCGCTACGGACCGCACTGGTTCGATTTTGACTCGGTGACGAAGGATTCTCCGTGGCGGCCCATCACCGGTGCCGCGACGCGCTATGGCGACGTGCAGCCCTTGCTCGACCAGGGCGACGATCAGTACGTCATCATGGTGCCGGGAGATGAGACCACGGTGGAATTCGAGGCGCTCGCGGCGCCTCTGGCCGGATGGACGCGCGACTTCCTGCTCTACAGCGACGGTTGGATCAAAGACTCAGATCTGAACACGGCCTATGGCACCACGATCGAGCCGCTGCCGTATCACGCGATCAGATCCTACCCGTCCTCGCCTGGCGACGCGTATCCGTCCGATTCGGCGCGGCAGCGTTACGAGCGCGAATACAACACTCGCATCATCAAGAAAACCCACGGAGCGCCGGAAGAGCGCTGACCAGCGATTCCCGGCTCATGCCGAGTACGGCGTGACGCGCGACGAGCACGTCGAGATCGACTGGATAGCGGTTGTGCGCCGCGGGACTGGCGAGGCCGCAGATGTTGCGTGCGGCAATCGATTTTCGCACCCAGTTGATGAATTCCCGCCGGTCGGCAGGGGAGCGGACGTGGGCAAGCCGGCGCATACTCGCCCGCGGCAAGCCGGCCAATTGCGGATCTCCCACTCCCAAGAATCCCGACCATGCATGGTCCTCGGCAGGACTGATCCTTTGCCGAGTTTCCGCGAACGAAACGGCAGCAAAGTAGATCATCGAGTGGGCAGCGAAGACATCAAACCGTGCCATGGCCCGATAGGCCCCGGCAACCAACCAGTCGATCTGATCGGCTTCGCGGCTGAGGAGCGCCTCGTAGCGTGCGAGATCGGCTTCGCTGGGGCCCCCCCTGCCATTCTCAAAGCAACCTGCGAGGCGCTCTATGGCGCGGAGGCTCCACGCGATCCCGGTCGAGAAGAGCGGATCGACAAACGCGAACGCATGCGGGAGCATGGCCCAGCCTTTGCCCGCGGCACGAGTCAGGCGGTGTTGGATCCGCGGCTTGAACGCGAGCGGCATGGTCGGCTTTGCATCGCAAAACAGCGCGGCGATCGTCGGATAACGGCGGAGCAAGTGCCGCCACATCTCTTCAGGCGTTCCCGGCACGGTCTCTCGGAGCAGGAACCCCGAGCTCGTCACGCCGTGGTCGAAGCGCAGGGAGTACATCCACCCTTCATCTATTATGTGATGTACCGCCGCCCAGTCGTCCGGATAGGGTCCTGGAGGTAGGCCCGGCGCGACGTCGGAGAACAGTCTGACCCCCTCGAAGTGGCTGAACAGCAAGCCGGCCTTGGTGTGCATGCGGTGGAGCGCTGACGGGATCCCGAGGTGTCGGGCCAGAAAACCGCCCGGCCCCGAGGCGTCCACGACAAAATCGACGCCGAGGGTCTCGAGAAGCTCAGGTGTTACCTCGGTCCGATCCCGATATTCCACGCCGGCCGCGACGGCGGCCCGCACGAAGTGATGATCCACGTCGGCGCGCAGCCAATGGCTGTCGGCGACGTGGTCATTGGGGCTCGCGGCGACGAGCAGCCGCTCCGTGCGCGTCCCGTCAACCGCAAACGGGCGACCGGCATGATGGCGATAGAACGTGAACCCGCGCTTCAACCCGCGCTCGAGCTCCGGAAAGCGCGCGATCCAGCGGCCGTGGGCCGCGAGATGATAGCAGTCATCCAGACCGTAGCGCCGCGCGAGGCGCTCCAACGTCAGGTTGGCGAGCGGCGTGCTCGACTCGCCGATGGCGAAGCGCGGATGCGTGCCGCGCTCGAGCAGCACGACGTCGTGGCCCCCCCCCTGGACCTTGAGGATGCGCGCCAGCAACGAACCGGCAAAACCGCTGCCGACGACTGCTACGCGCACGCCGCGCAGCTCATCTTCGGCTCGAGACGTCCCGTCAGGTTCATCCGGCCGATGCGCGCGACGCGATCGGCCCGACACGCCGAACACGCCGGCAGTCTGTTCACGTCCCAGAGATCGGCCGTGACAACGATCGGTGTGTTGCGAAGACAGCACTCGAGCGCCATTTCGAGCTCGGCGAGCGTGGGCGGCACGAACTCGCCGAGGGCCTGGAGCCGCTCGACTTCACCGTTGCCGCCTCGCACCGGGATGATCGCGACTCGGCCCGCGCCGTGGGCTGCGGCGTGCTCCACCGTTCGCACGGTCCAATCGATCGACTCCGCAGCCGGAACATGCGGCGTGCCGAGAAGCACAAACACGCGCAGATCGATGTCGTGCCCGTGCAGGAATGTCGCTGCCTCGTCGAAGCCCGTCAGGTCGAGCCGCTTGTTGATCTGCGCCAAGGCGCTGGGATGAATCGTCTCGAGGCCCATCGCGACTTCCAGCTTCCCCGCCAGCAGCGTGGCGAGCTCGAGCGTCAGGGGGCCGATGGTGTTGGCATGCGACTCGACCGTGACTGAGACGAACGGCCGGGCGAGCTCAGCGATGTGCGGAAGGTCCTCCCGTGGCACGGCGCGGCGGTCGAAAAAGTTGCTCGCGTTGTAGAGCTTCAGCCGCTCGGGCAGCGGTCGGGCGAGCTGCTCGAGCGCGCGTGCAAGCTGCACAGGAATTGCACCGACCGGTGTGGGACCGTCGAGCGTCCAACGCCACAGGTCGCAAAATGAGCACGTGAACGGGCACTCGGCGCCCGCGAGGAAGACCGTGACGGCGCGTTCCAGAACACCATGTGCAGCACGCTCGGTCTCGAGCACGGTGCCGTGCGCCTTCCAGGGATCGACGGCCGGCTTCGGAGGCCTGAGCCCCCGAATGCGTGCGTCAGGCGTGGAGGGCGTGGAAATGGCGGCGATAGCGCGCCTCGTTCTCCGTGAACATCGCACCGACGCCATCTTGGAAACGACGCTTGGGGTTGATCGGCATCTCGAGCCCGAGCACAGTGCGCACGCCTCGCCTCACGATCTCGCCCTTGAGCGCGTACAGCCGCTCATGTGAGCCGCGCGTCAGCTCGGCAAACGGAATCGCCTCCGCGACGCGGATGACCGCCGGCCGAGTGTATGGGCTGAAGCTGGTGAAGCCATAGCGATTGGCACACGCGTAGCCGCGAACGCAGCCGCGGCTGTACCCGCCTGAGTACGTGAGCGAGTGCTTGAGCGAGTCGACGCCCCATCCTTCCTGATACAGCATGCGATTGTTCACGACGCTGCGAATCGTAAGCTCGCTGTTCGCTTCGATGGGGTAGTCCTTCAGGTTCTCATCGCCGCCGTCGCCGTCCACCAGCAGGCGCCAGTCGGGATAACGCGTCCGAATCTCCTGCAACAATGCGAGATTCACGGCCGCGCACTCGACGTCGAGCGGCTTGTAATCCTCGATCACCGCGACGGCGGCGAGCGGGTCGAGCGCGCTCGCCGAGACCTCGACGGTTTCGCCCAGCATCTCGAGGTTGGATTGCCGCAGAAACTCCCGTGCCTGGCGCGCATCATCGCCGTCGCCGTCAACGGAGAGCGTGAACGCCTTCAACCGCGCGGGCGATTGCCCCTCGTCGAGCAGCACCTTGTTGAGGCACAGGAGAACCGATCCGCTGTCGATGCCGCCTGAGAACGGCACACCGATCGGCGCGTTGCGATCTTGCGCACGGAGCCAGGTCCGCAGCTCTTCGTACAACGCACCGACGTAGCGTCGACCGATGACGTCCAGGTCAGTCGGCAGCGTCCCGCGCGGCGGATCGAAAACCCTAGTGTACACAGGATTGGGATCCGGGCAGCCGATCAAGCGCAGCGTCGTCACGTGATGTGCGGGGGCCATGCGCGTGTACGACGGATGGAACTGATCGCCCCAGCCGCGCCGCACGAGCTCGGCGCGGATCTCGTCGATGCGCTCGGCCACGATCAGCACCGGACCATCGGCGGCTTTGGCGAGGAAATAGCGCAGCGGTCGCTCGAGACTCCTCGCCAGGACGACGCGCTCACCTTCCTGGGCGGCCAGCGCGAACGAGCCGTGGATCTCGAGCACGCCGGCCGAGTCCGTGTCGAGGATCGCGCGCCGGGCGCTGTTGAGATCCCCCGACCAGAGGCGCTGGGATGCGTCGGGGATGAGGTTGATGACCTCCGCGATCTGCTTCATGGCTTTGCCGCTGGCGCCGGCCGGATCCGAATGGCTTGGCCACCTCCCGGTGCCAGAGCGATACGCAGAACTGAGTTTCGCGTGACCGTGCGGTGCGAGATCGTGACCGGCGTGGGTTTGGTGAGCCAGTTCGCGCCCGGCCCGTCCGCGTAGATGTCGGCGATGTAACTCTTGCCCCGATCGAGGAAGGTGAGCGGCACGCTGAAGACCCTAGCCTCTTCGTCGGTGATGGCGCCGAGGAACCACTGCGGGCTGTTACGCTGCTTGCGGGCGACGATGACGTAGTCGCCGATCTTGCCGGCGATCACGCGCGTCGTGTCCCAGTCGACCGCGACGTCCTTGATGAACTGGAACGCCGGCACGCCGGTGTAATTCTCCGGAAGATCGGCTGCCATTTGGAGCGGCGAGTAGATGACGACGTAGAGCGCCAGCTGTTTGGCGATCGTGGTCCGGACGCGCGGATCCTCGTTCTTCTGGCCCGGTCCCGTATGCGTGCGCAGGATGTCGAAGATGCCGGGCGTGAAATCCATCGGGCCGTCGAGGAGCCGAGTGAAGAAGAGAATCGTCTCGTGCTCGGGCGGATTGCCGCCCTCGCCGCCCCACGCGTTGTACTCCTGCCCGCGCGCGCCCTCCCGGCTCATCCAGTTCGGGTAGGTCCGCCGCTCTCCCGTGTCCTGGATCGGCTCGTGCACGTCCATCATGATGTGGTGCTTCGCGGCTTCCTGGATAGTATGGCGGTAGTGATTGACCATGACCTGGCCCCAATGCGAGTCGCCTTCACTGGTCAGGTCGGTCACATAGCCCGACTTGATCGCGTCGAGGCCGAGGTTCTCGTAGAGCGTGAACGCGGTGTCCATCTGCCGCTCGTAATTCTGGATCCCACCCGACGTCTCGTTGTGGACGATCAGGTGTACGCCTTTCGACTTGGCGTACCGCGCGAGCTCGACGATGTCGTAGTCGGGATAGGCTTGCGTGAATGAGAACGCGTTGCGGTTCTGGATCCAGTCGCCGTCCCACCCCACGTTCCAGCCTTCCACCAGCACGCCGCCAAAGCCGTTTGCCGCCGCGAAGTCGATGTACTGCTTGGTATTCGCGGTCGTCGCGCCGTGCTTGGGCCCCGAGCTCCACGTCATCGTGCCGATGTGCATGCCCCACCAGATGCCGACGTACTTCATCGGCTTGATCCAGTCGGTGTTCGCGATGACGCTGGGGGGATTGAGATTCAATCCGATTACCGAGGGTGAGAGCTCGGTCGCCTTGTCGGCGATTTGGATCGTGCGCCACGGCGTCACGAACGGCGTATGCCCGCGCACTTTCACGCCGTCGGCGTAGGGCGCGAGGTCGGCGCGCAGGACGCGGCTCTCCATGCGTGCCCCGCGCAGGTTCATCTTCGCGTAGTCCACGAGGTTGGCTTCGTGAATCACGATGAACGTCTTGCCGTCGCGGGTCTCCATGGTGAGTGGCGTCTGGACGCTGTCGAGCGTGCTCACCGGCCCCTCGGACCAGAGCTGCTCGGAGCGGTCGAGCCGCGGCCGGTTCGAGGCAATCCACCATGCGCGCGCGTTGTCGGCGAGCGCGAACTCCGTCAGCTCGTCCGTCATCTGGAAATCGGCAAGACTCGGCTGCGCGGGGAACTCATACCGGAAGGCGACGCCGTCATTGAAGGCGCGAATGGCGACCGTGAATTCGCGATTGGGTGCGGACGTCTCCTCGACCGAAACCTTAAGCTCGTTGTGGTGATCGCGAATGCGCCGGACTTCGCCCCACGGCTGGGTCCACGTCGTATCAAACGTGCTGCGGCTCGAGTCCGCGATACGCAGGCTGCCCTGCAGCGGTGGCTGTCCGCGGAACTGAAAGCCGAGGAGTGACGGCGTGAAAAGCGCCCGGCCGTCGCGCTGCACTGTGTAGTAGAGCTTGCCCTCGCGCGTGCCGATCTCGACTTGATTGCGGCCGTTTGGAGAAGCCACGCGAACCTGACTCGTCGCGATCGACCATGGAATGAGTGCCGCCAACAGGATAGACCCTGAGACTCTCATGAAAGCTCCACTCGGAGTGTTTGTGATATATTTGCCCAGTTGCGGGCTCCCTCAAGGGGGTAGGTTCATGATCAAGATGACACGCGCCCTGCTGCTGGTCTTGCTGTCGGTTCCCGCGTGCTCGCACCGTAGCTCCTCACCGGTGACTCTGGAGCCGGCCGAGTCCAAGCCGCCGGGAACCGTGCTCACCGCTGACGACATACGCGCCAATCCAGGCCAGTCGCTCGAGCAGTTGCTGCTCGCCCGCGTGCCGGGTCTGACAGCGGTGCACGCCCCCGACGGCCGCACGATCCTGACGCTCCGCGGCACCACGACGTTGCTCGGCGACGCTGAGCCACTCTTCGTCGTGAACGGCATCCCCCTGGCCCCCAATGCGAGCGGGAACCTGAACGCGATCGACCTGCACGACATCGAAACCGTCCAGGTGATCCGCGATGCCGCGGCGACGGCCGCGTACGGCATGCGCGGCGCCAACGGCGTGATCATCATTCGGACCAAGCAGCCCTAGCGCAGCGGCCGAAAGAACAGCGGCCGATCGTTGTTGCGGGCTATGATGTAGAGGTCGCCCCGCCTGGTCCGGAGCCGCTCGATGTCGCGCGCTTCTCCCGGAACGAAGAAGCCACTCTCGCCCGCGCGCAACGGGGTGAAGCGGCCGCGCCCATCGCCGCGAAGCATCAAGCCATAGCTCGCCATCATGCTGCCGATTTCTGGCTGCACGCCTTCGAAGTTTCCGGCGAGCAGCAAGTCGAGCTTGCCGTCGTGATCGAAATCGCTTGCGAGTATTCCGTACACGGGAGCAATCTGCGCCTCGCGCGGAAGCGCGACCAGCGTGTACGACCCGTCGCGATTGCTCAGCGCGATGGCGGTGGCAAACGTTTCAGCCTGCTTCACCACGGCGCCGTCGAGACCCTTGCCGAAGATCTGCTCGACCGTCTGACCGGCGTAATCGGAGTACTTGGGATAGCGCGGCTTCAGAGATGGCATGGCGGCCGTCAGCTCGTCGCGCAACGAAAGCGGTAAGGACACAGCCTGCGGCGCGTCCAGTGTCGCCCGCTCGTACAGCGTCACGATCTGATCGAAAAAGCCGCTGCGGTCGAGATCCTTCACGTACATTCGTGCTGGCTCGGCCGCCGATGCGTGCAGCCGGGAGTTCAGTCCCAAGTTGCCCACAACGAAATCGGGGCGGCCGTCGCCATTGAAATCGCCCGTGATGATCCGGTTCCACCAACCGGTGCTATGCTCCAGCCCCTTCGTCGTCACACGGGCGAGGCGTGTGCCGGTGTTGTGGAAGATCGTGATCGGCATCCATTCGCCGACAACCACGAGGTCCAGGCGGTTGTCGCCGTCCACGTCGATCCACAGCGCGTCGGTCACCATGCCGACCTGTGCGAGGTCGGGCGCAACCTGGGCGGTGACATCGGTGAAATTTCCTCGTCCCCCCCCGCCATTTCTGAGCAGGGTACTCGGCGGATCGACGCCATAGCGGCCCGGCACGACGCGGCCACCGACGAACACATAGTCCTTCGAGATCGCGACGCGCGATCCACTGTTCGGGAGCGAGGGGAGCCGTCCGGCGGTCTTGTTGAAGTTGCCGCGGCCGTCGCCCAGGTAGAGCCGGTCCTCGAGCGCTGGAGCGAGGATGGAGTACTCGTTGCCTCCGGTCACGACGTAGAGGTCGAGGTGGCCATCGCCGTTCGCATCGACGAAGGCGGCGCCGAGGTCTTCGGAGATCGAGTCGGTGGCGAACAGCGCCTGATTCGTGGCGGTGAATGTGCCGTTTGCACGCTGGAGGTAGAGGGCACTGGGTTGGTCCCTGGCGCCGCCGATGAAGAAATCGTCGAGTCCGTCGCCGTTGACGTCGCACACGGCGACGAGCGGGCCTTCTCTTGAAACCATCTTCGGGATCAACGGCTCGCGGTCGAAGTCTACGAAATCGTTTTCGTGGTCCACGAAGTCGAGGCCGACGGTCGAGGTGACGTCTGTGAATAGCGTGCGTGGCGCGTGGTGGGTCGTGCGTGGGCCTGCACCAGAGCCCGCTGCTCGTCGGATTGTGACACGTCGATTCGTGGCGACGCGCGACATGCTACTCACGTGACCGTCGGGCCACTCCACGACCACCGAGTCGAGCATATCGATCGCGCCCACACCAAAGGTCAGCGTGTAGTCCACGCTCGACTGAAATCCGCGTGTCGGTTCGAGCTCCTGCACGAATTCGCGATTCTTGCTGCGTAAGGTCACCCGCGCACCGACGGCAAACCGGTTCGCGCTGTCGCCCACAAGTGAGACCTGCAGGTAGTGATTCTGCGGCAGTTGCGTGCGGGCGTTGTTGCGATAGACAAACGCCTCGTCGTTCACGTTGTTCACGACGAGGTCCGGCGCCCCATCGCCATCCAGATCCCCGTACGCGGCGCCGTTCGAGAAACTCGGTCGGCTCACGCCCCAGGCAGCGCTCGCGTTCGTGAACGTGAGGTCCCCATTGTTCCGGAACGCGTAGTCGGGGAGTTTGGTCGAGCTCATCGCGTTGATCAGGCTCAGGAAGTCGACGTGTTTGCCGCGGGTGGCGGCGAGCATGGTTTGGTCGCTCGCGAGAAACGTGAGATAGTCCTGCTGCGTGACATCGCGCGCCAGGCCGTTGGCGACGAAGATGTCCTTGTTGCCGTCGAGATCGAAGTCCGCGATCAGCGCCGCCCAGCTCCAGTCGGTCCGCGCCACGCCGCCCTGCCAGGCGACGTCGCTGAACGTCCCGTTGCGGTTGTTGTGCTGCAGCATGTTGTGCATGAGCTGG
>DATBFV010000178.1:0-1626 GCA_036558345.1 Gemmatimonadales bacterium
CCGCTCGAACTTGCGCAGCGGCTTGTCGTAGAACACGACCAGGTCGACGTCCCGCGGTGCGATGGCCCCCTCGGTCAGGCAGTAGTCGACCGCGGCGCTCGGAAAACGGAAGTCGTGCTTCTTGCGGGTGAACCGCTCCTCTTGCGCCGCGGCCACGATGTCGCCGTCCCGCACCAGACACGCGGCCGAGTCGTGATAGTACGCGGAGATCCCGAGGATGTTCATCGGTGCGCGCTCAGTGGCCGCCGTCCTTCCACGCCTGGTATACCGATCGAGCCACGATACCGTTCGCGTCCCCGCTCAGGTGAACCGCATCGAGGTATGCGGCGGTCTGCCTGCCATCCAAGGCCTGGGAGACGTCGTCGAATTGCGGGAGGCCCAGCTTCTTCACGGCGTCGCGCGTGAGCTTGTAGAGCAGGCGGAGCTTCTGATCGGTCAGCCGCGGATCCATCCGCGCGAGCGGGGCTTCGCCGGGGGCGTAGGTGACGTCGTACATCAGGCTGGGCTGCCAGACGTCCAGGAACTGGAAGTGATAGGCCGCGGCGATGCTGGCGAGCATCGCGTGCGACTGGCCGTAGTAGCGGGCGATGCCGCCGGCGAACTGCTCGACGTCGTGATCGTCGCTCCGGCCTTTCTTGAAGTGCGCGAGATCCCGAAGCCGAACGAGATACGGCGACACGTGATCCTTCAGAATCACCGTGTTCCGCGCGATCACGACGCCGGCGATGCACAGAACACAGCCGTTGATCTGCTCCTTCGCGAACTCGGCGATGCGATCGAGAATGCCGCCCTCGAGCCGCGTGCGCACGAGGTTCTCCGCTTCGAGAGCGCCGACTTCACCGAGGTCGTAGGCGTAGTCGATGTCGTTGTCGCCGCCGTAGAAGACCACCGCGTCGAAACGGTGGCCGTCACGCAAGAGCGTGACCAGCTTCACGAGGCTCTGCGTGAAGGTGTAGCCGCTGACGCCGAAGTTCGTGACGTGGTACACGACGGAGCCGTTAGCGGACCCGTTGGCCAGCTTGGACAGGTGCGACGCAATGGTTTCGTCGTCGATCGCGCCGAGTCCTTCCATCGTGGACCCGCCGAACATTCCGATCTCGTAGACGCGGACGCCCGGGGTGGCCTGGGGATTCCACGTCCGGCGGACCCGGCCCGAGTAGTTGACGAACCGGGTGGCGCAGTCCTCGTTGATGTCCTGCAGGACGTAGCGGGCGTAGCGGGGATGATGCGCCCGCGCGGACTGCGACGCGCAGCTGGCGAGATCCTTGAAGAATTGGGGCGCCCAGGGTTTCCCCTGGTAGGCGGCCAGCGTTTTCCGCTCCGCCAGCGTGATGCGGGATCGCAGGTCGAAGACGTACCGGACCGTCAGCTCCGCCAGCATGAGCACGACCAACGGCGTAACGACTCGGAAGAGGACCTGCCGACGTCGCGTCATACTGCCCTGGAGCACGCCTGATAAGTGGGGGCCCCTCCTTAATTATCAAGAAAAGTAATTTTGCGCAATCAATCCGGTGCGGGCAGCCTCAGGAGCGTCGTGCGGACCCGGGTTTGGTCACCAGCACGATCGAGCGCGACTCGAACCTCAGCCGCCGATCAAGGCGCCAGGCACGGAGCTGGTCACGCAGG
>DATBFV010000179.1:0-2746 GCA_036558345.1 Gemmatimonadales bacterium
AGCACCGGCAGACCGCTGCGCGCGAGAATGCGCTCGATGGGCGCGAACAGCTTCGTACCGTCGAACGTGTTGTCGCCCCAGCCATACAGCGTGCGGATCTTGCCGCCGGCATCGCTGAACCACGTGCCTATCTGGTCAGAGCGGTAGTTGATGATCGAGAACGGCGGATTCGCGGGATCGACGGAATCCTGGTTGTGGTCCTCGCGTTCCAGCAGACCTAACAACTCCAGCACGTCGTTGATCTGCGGTGCGCCCTTCAGGTAAACGAAGACCAAGTAGTCGAAGATGCGCTTCGCGACTTGGTCGGCGGGCAACGCCACGATGCCAGCCATCGAACTCCCCAGCGTCGAGATGGCGTCGACCACTTGCACGATGCGCTGGATGGCTTCGATGCCCTTGGCCGTGAGCGTGCCGTAGTCCTCGGCCTCGATGGCTTCGATGATGGCGGTGGTGATCTTGACGAGGTCACCCGTGTTGCCCGCCAGCGTCGCGAACGGTGCGGCGACGGTGCCGACCTGCGCATCGCTCAGCGTGAAGCCCATTTGCGCGAAGAACGCGCGCGCACCCGCCGTAGTAGACAGCTGCGTCTCGAGTGGCCGCAAAAGCTTCGAGATCTCGATCGCGACGGAGTCGATGGTGCCGCCGGTGCCGCTCATGCAGGCTCCTTCTCTTGCAGGCTCTCGATGCAGTCCTCGATGCTGTTGCAGTCCTCGTGCGCCAGCGCTTCGATGATCCCGTCTCCGTACCGTGCGAGGGATTCGCGCACCAGGATGCTGCCGTGGGCGTTCAACGCCGCGCGCATGCGAACCAAGAACCGACGCCGTGTCACGCCCTTCACCGCATGCGGCAGCGAGCGGGTTTGACCCATGACGTGTTTCAGCACCAGCGCGAGGAACGCCGGCCCTTCATTGCGCGCCCAGACCACTTTCACCGGGCGGACGTTGCGCACGAGGTAGCCAATCTCGCCGCGCACGTGGCCGAACACTTCGTGTAGTTCCGGTCCTAGCGGCGTTTCGCGGAACCGTGCGAGTAGCGCGCGCATGTGTTGCACCTGCTCGTCGGTGACGGCGAGCGGCGTGAATGGCGGCGCATGCGGCGTGGCCGGCACGCTGGCTCGCGTGAAGGAGATCTGCGGTGCCAGGGTACTTTCGGCGGCGGGCAACGCGCGTAGCGCGACGCCGCTGCCGTCGGTCGCGAGGCTGTTGCCATGCGAGGGAATCAGCGTGGGGACGACGACGCAGGGAATGCAGATCTGGAGGTAGTCGAGCACGGGCAGGATGTGACAGGCGTACGAGTACTTGATGTGGTCCTGCGGATTCACGTGACCATGGGTGTGCAACCCGATGGCGCGCTGCTGCTCGTCGACGATGAGCGAACCCGAATCCCCCTGCTCGGTGAAATTCGGATTGCCCTTGCAGTTCTGACCGTTCGGCGTCGAAGTGGTGTCGAACCTGATCTCGATGAGATTCGTCGCGTTGACGTTTGCGCCGTGCGGAGTATCCGGTGGCGGATCGGCGACCAGCGGAGCACCGACGGCGGTGACGATGCCCTTCGTCTTGCTGGTCGTGCGACCGACCTTGAAGACCCGCTCGTTGAGGATGTTCACGTCGTCGATCACGCTGCGCACGTCGCGCAGGGTGTTGGCGCCACCGATGTCCAGGTCCACGACCTGCGCCTCGGCGACCGTGGTCGAATCCTTCGTGCACGTGCAGCAGCAGCATTCCGTATCGAGATTGATGCGCGCGATGGCGGCGTCGATGAAAAACGGGCGCTGGTTGTTGCCTTCCTGTGGGTAGAGCGCGTTTTCATAGAAGCCCCATTGGACGGGACCGAGCGCGGTATCGCTCTTCTTCGGGTGATAGACGGTGTTGCCGACGCCCTTGTGCTCGGAAAACAGCACGTGCTTGTTGGTGAGGAGATAGACATTCTCGCGCGCGGAGCTCGCGCGCTTCCTCACGATGCAGCCGAGCGTGCCCTGCCCGGTGGTGCTCTCGCCCTGGTCGATCTCGATTTGGATGCCGCCTTGAATCGAGGAGTATGCCGTCTCGTTGTCGCAGCCCTCCGCGTGGCCGCGGCCGACGACGCGCACGTCCGTCGCATAGCCCTCGAACGATTTCGGGATGCGGTCGGCCGGCGCGAGCGCGCTCTCCGGCTTCTTTTCGCGAACGAACACCATGATGGCGATGCGGTCCGTCAACTCGTCGCCGACGCGTTTGCGGCCGAAGCCCACGCTGATCACACCGTCGATGCGCGCGAAAGCCTGGCGTGCGCGTTCGAGGGCCGCGTGGAATTCGTCCGGCGCGGCTTCGATGTCCGAGTTCGCCTTGGTGGGTTCGGCCATGGCTACACCACGCCTGCGTGCCGCGTGTGCGCCGACTCGCGCCGCTGGATCCAAGCGACGAGGTCCGCGATGTCGTCGCACCCGGGATCCGTGAACATCTCGAGCACCAGATCGCCGTGTTCGGCCAGCGCTCGCCGCAGCGTATTGCTCCCGTAGTGGCTCAACACGTCGCGCATGTTCGCGAGCAGCGCCCGCCGTGTGACGCCCTTGATCTCGTGACGGATGGCCGGCGCATGGCCCGCGACGTGGTTGAGGAAGCAGGCGAGCCACGCGGGGCCCTGATGGCGGCCCCAAACAACTTTCACGGGACGGACGTTGCGGACCAGGTATCCCAGCTCACGGCGTACTTCATCGATCACGCGGGACAACTCGCCACCCAGCTGCGTCGCGCGGAACTCGTCGAGC
>DATBFV010000180.1:0-9340 GCA_036558345.1 Gemmatimonadales bacterium
AAGATCATCGCTTCCATGTCGCTCATGGCGCGGGTCTTGGACGGGAGGATGACTCTGGGGTCATCCACATTGATTGGCCCGTCGGGCAACCGGTCGAGCGCCTGCTGGAGAATGCGGTTCGACTGGTAGCACTCCTCGAGCCGCACCAGGTAGCGATCGTACACATCGCCGTGCTCCCCGACGACCACGTCGAAGTCGTAGGTTTCGTACTGGAGGTACGGCTTGTCCTTGCGGACGTCGTAGGCGACGCCGCTCGCGCGCAGCATCGGGCCGGAGAGCGAGTAGTTGATCGCTTCGTCGGCCGTCAATGCGCCGATCCCCTGCGTGCGGCCTGCCCAGACCGCATTGCGCGTCAGCACGCGGTCGATCTCGGCGAGCGTCTTGGGGAACGTTCGGGTGAAATCGCGCAGCCTGTCCACGAAACGGTCCGGGATGTCGGCCAGCAGGCCGCCGACTCGTGTCAGGCTCGTCGTGAGTCGCGCGCCCGTCCACATCTCCTGGAGATCGTAGATCTTTTCGCGCTGCTGGAACGCCCACAAAAACGGGGTGAAGGCACCGAGGTCGATCGACGTCGTGCCCAACCACACCATGTGCGAGATGATGCGGCTCATCTCGCAGGCGATCACGCGCAGCACGGTGCAGCGGGGTGTGATCTCGATGCCCATGAGCTTCTCGGCCGCGAGCGCGAATCCGACGTTGTTCGACATCGGCGACAGATAGTCGGTGCGGTCGGTCAGCGGGATGATCTGATTGTAGTGCCGGTACTCGCCCAGCTTCTCGAAGCCCGAGTGCAGGTAGCCCAGGTGCGGGATGCAGCGCACCACGGTCTCCCCATCCAGCTCGACGACGAGGCGTAGCACGCCGTGCGTGGCCGGATGTTGCGGGCCCATGTTGACCAGCATGTGCTCTTCGTCGAGTCCCGGCTCCTCCGCCGGCGCGGTGAGCGGTACACGGGTCGGATGCCCTTCGGCATCGACGCCCGGCGTTGCGAGCTCGAGCTCGACAGTGCGCTTGCTCATGGATTCGGCGGCTCGGGAATGACGCCGCGCTCGCCGCGCTTGAGCCGCTCCCGCATGTCTTCCGGCAGGTCATCGCTCGCCTCGGCGATCGACAGCTCCTCCATCGAGTAGTGCGCTTCCGGATTGGCGTTCAACGCCTGGCGCACTTGCTCCGCGCGGGAGAACCGGCCGCGGAGCGGAAAGT
The DNA here is from genome assembly GCA_036558345.1 of Gemmatimonadales bacterium. Lineage (GTDB taxonomy): Bacteria > Gemmatimonadota > Gemmatimonadetes > Gemmatimonadales > GWC2-71-9 > 20CM-2-65-7. The sequence goes on from DATBFV010000180.1 coordinate 1,204, forward strand.
TTTTCCGCAGCGGATTGCCCTCGGCGTAGGTCTCCCACATGAGAATGCGCCGGAGGTCCGGATGTCCCTTGAACGTGATGCCGAACATGTCGAAGACTTCGCGCTCCAACCAGTCGGCGCCGTGCCAGAGGCCCCATACCGAATCGACTGAGAGCTCGTCCGAGGGCTGGAGCTCGACCTTGACGCGGAGGTCGGCTTTGCGTTTGAGCGAGCGCAGGAAGTAGACGACTTCGAGCGGGCGCTCCTTGTCGCGGAACTCGACGGCCGTCACGTCCACCAGGTAATCAAACTCCTGGCCCGGCGTCTCCTTCAGCCATTTCATGGTTTCCAGGAGACGCTCACGCGCGACGTAGACTATCGGCTCGCCGTCGCGCGCTACAGCCTCCCGCAGGGCCCCCGGGGGGGGAATCACGCCGAGCGGAACTGGTGAACGGAGTTGCCGAACGGCTCGGAGATTTCGTCGATCGTTTCGGGCGCGAGGCGAAGGCCCTTCTCGTCGAGCGGCTGTTCCTCGCGTCGCTTCACGGCATCGAACAACGATTCGCCCTTGATCTTCTTGTGGAGCAGCAGGATGCCGTACAACAGGCCTTCGGGGCGCGGTGGGCATCCCGGCACGTACACGTCCACCGGGACGATCGTGTCGATGCCCTGCACCATCGCATAGTTATCGAAGACGCCGCCCGTCGAGGCGCAGGCGCCCATCGAGATGACCCACTTGGGTTGCGGCATCTGGTCGTAGATGCGCCGGATGACGGGCGCGAGCTTGAACGGCAGCCGGCCGGCGCAGATCAGTACGTCGGCCTGGCGCGGCGAGAACGCCTGGCGCTCCATCCCGAAGCGCGCGAAGTCGTACCGGCTGGCGGCGGTGGCCATGAATTCGATGGCGCAACAGGCGGTGCCGAACGGCATCGGCCACAGCGAATTGGCACGCGAGCTGTTCACTGCCCAGTCGACGAGGTCTTCGAACTTGGCGACGAGATAGTTGGAGCTTTTGACTTCACCGACTCGTTTCATGCGATCAGTCCCATTGGAAAGCACCGCGCTTCCAGACGTAGATATACCCAACGAACAAGATCAGCAGGAAGACGAGCATTTCTACGAGGAGGAACCCGGTCGAGACAGAGCCCAATCCTCCACTGCCCAAAAAGATCGTCGCCCAGGGAATGAGAAAGACGGTTTCGATATCGAACAGGATGAACAAGACGGCGACGAGATAGAACTTTACCGAGAAGCGCTCGTGCGCGCTGCCGAGCGGCGGCATGCCGCTCTCGTAGGGACGTTCCTTGACCTCAGTGGGACGGCGCGGTCCGAGAAAATGCGAGATGACGATCATCGTCGCACCGGCGATGACCGCCATCCCCAGCAGCATCAGGAATTGGATGTAGGGCTGCATGGCGCTCGTGAAAAAATTCACTAAGTGTCGGGCGTTCGTCAAGTTGGCGCAGGCCCATTACATTGCGCCCGCATGTCAATCAAATCTGATCGCTGGATTACCAAAATGTCGAGGGAGCACGGAATGATCGAGCCGTTCGCGGACCGGCAGGTGCGCGAGGGCGTGATCTCCTACGGGGTGTCGTCCTACGGCTACGACATGCGGGTCGCGCCCGAATTCAAGATCTTCACCAATGCCTTGTCGGCGGTCGTCGATCCCAAACACTTTGATCCGAAGTCGTTTGTCGAATTCAAGGGCGACGTCTGTATCGTGCCCCCGAATTCCTTCGCGCTCGCGACGTCCGTCGAATACTTCCGGATTCCGCGCAATGTGCTGACGATCTGTCTGGGCAAGAGCACCTACGCCCGCTGCGGGATCATCGTGAACGTGACGCCGTTCGAGCCCGAGTGGGAGGGCTTTGTGACGCTCGAGATCTCGAATACGACGCCGCTACCTGCCAGGATCTACGCGAACGAAGGGATCGCGCAGGTGCTGTTCTTCACGGCCGACGAAGGCGACGAGTGCGAGATCTCGTACAAGGACAAGAAGGGGAAGTACCAGGCGCAGCGAGGGATCACGCTACCGAAGCTTTAGCCCTCCGGTTGTAGGCGTAGGCGACGGCCAGTGCGATGATCGCGAGGGTAAAGAACGAGGCCACGCGATACAGAGCCTGGAGCTGCGACAAGTCGTACAGCACGATCTTCAGTCCCACGAATGCGGCCACGGCCAGCCCCGCGGACCGAATCAGTTTCTGATTCAAGCGAAAGCCCAGGAACACCAGCGCGCCGGCGAATACCAGCCACCACACACTCAGCGCAAGGTCACCGGCGAGCGCGGTCATCCGGCCGAAGTAGTCGTGGAATAGAATGGAACCGCCCGTGAACACCGCGGCGCCGCACAGTATCCAGTTCCACCTCAGCGCTCTGTCTTCGCGTCCCCACCAGCGCGCCAGCACTGCCGTTCCGACGACATATAGGTAGAGTGCCAGCGCCCACCGGTCGGTAAAGACGCCGCCGCTGGATCCGGAGACAGCCCGCTCGATCATCGCTGACGTGAACAGGCATATCCACGCGCCGGTGGCGAGCGCGCTTGCCGAGTGACGTCCACCGGTCCGGCCTGCTTCGCGCTCGACGGCGAGGGCGATCAGCGCCAGAGCCGTCCAACCGATCACGATGGTCCTGGCGTCCCATGGCACTGCCATGCCGAGCGCGACGAGCATGAAACTCGTGATCAGATGCGCAGCACTGTGGCGCATCCAGCCGACGAGGAGGTAGGCCGCCGCGAGTGTCAGCGGCACGAGCTCGAACGACTGCTGCAGTAGTCGAATTCCGACGGCGTTGGCGAGAATGAGCAGCGCCACGGGGCTGGCAACGAAGAGGAACCGTTCGGCACTAATGTCCTCGGGCTTCAGTCCCTGCATCGCTGTGGTATCGAACGGTTCGCGCAGCGCCTGCTGTCCCCACAGCAGCGCCCAGACGGCCACCGCCGCGCCGAGCGCGAGCCAGCGCGACGCCTGCGATCCCGTGACGGCGGCCAAACCGTAACCGACGACCGACCAGGCGATCAGAAGCCCGAAGGCTCGTGCCTCGGGCCAGTGTCGTTGTCGCGTGAGGTGCAGGGTCAGGATCGCGCCCGCGGCGATCAGCCAACAGCCGAGCGGCGTTGCGATCGCGGGGGTGGCGCCGGCCGCCGCCAGCAGCAGATAACCGAAGACCGCGAGGTTGAACGTCGCCCGCCAGCCCATCGCATACGCGGTGATCGCGGTGCCGAGACCGACGACCTCGAGGTAGGTCAGGAAGCCGAGTGGATTCGGTCCGGTCGCCAGAATGATGGGCGCGAGATACGCCCCAACCAGCGCCCAGATTGCGACTAGTTCGATCTCATGGTGCAGCGCGACGTAGGTGACGGCGACAGTGGTGGCGGCGAGCAGGAAGATGCCGACGCGCGCCTGCATGAGCTCGTAGGGGCCAGCCGCGGCCCAGAGGCCGAGATACGCGAGGCCGCCCCCTGCCCCGATCATGGCCGCGCCGTAGCGGCGCATGCCGTGGCGGATTCGGTCGTGACCCCACGCAGCAACCGCGATGCCCGCGACGACTGCGCTGACGGACCGAACGAGCGGCGGGATCCACCCCCGGTCGAACGCGTACTTGAGAAAGAGCGCCGTCGCGATGAACAGCGCTGCGACACCGACGGCGAGCAGGCCCCGTTGCCCGAACCACTGTTCGAGATCGCTGTCGCGTTTGGGGACGGGCGGCTTCGGTCGTGCGGGCGTGGCGGGAGTGAGAGTGGAGCGCAGCTGATCAGACGTAGTCGCGGGGAAGGTGAGACGGCGCATCATGTTTTCGAGAGTCGCAACGCGGCGCTCGAGCTGCTCGATCGCGGCCTTTTGGTCGTCGCTCAAACCGTGGCGGCCCCCCCTACCTTACGAGAGCCCGCCGCCGTGATGAGCGCCGTGATCGCCACGATGATGATGAGGTCCGGAATCCAGCCGACTTCCGTCGCGGGGACGGCCATCTGCAGGAAGTACATCACGAAGTCGAAGAGCCCGATCAGAAGACCCAGCAGCACCGTGTACTGCAGCACGCGATTGCGGTGCGACAGGATGCTGCCGGTCACGAGTGCGACGGCGCCCTGCGCCGCGGCGATCGCGACCGCCGTCACGGTGTCGCTGAGCAGCGTTTCGACGACGGCCGAACGGCCGGGGTGATAGCTGAAGAACCAGGTATGGATCAAGGCGATAACGAATCCCGCAACGGCCGCGCAGATCGTCGCCCAGATGGCATAGCCTATGACGATACGATTCTTGGAATCAGTCATGGGTCCCTCGCCATGATAGGCTTCAGGTCTCGCTATCGCAATACAGCAGCCGCCTCCACCAACGCCGCGCGCGCCTGGTCGATTCGCGTCACGAGATCGGCCAGCTCCTTGGTCGCCGTCGCCGCATCGGCATAGCGGATCGCTTCATTGACGCTCGGGAATGCCATCGTGGCATAACCGTTGTCGAGGTCGGCCGCGAACTGCAGACTCTTGAACCACGGCCGGCTCACGAGTCCCTCGGGTCGGGTCAGACGCCGCTCGACCTGCATCAACGCCTGATTGACGCGCTCGGCCTTCGCGGAATCGATGGTCGCAGGCCGTGCCGCGTTGAATGCTGTGGCGACCGCCGTAAATCGATCGAGGGCGTCCTTCAGTGCCTGCGTGCTCACCGACGTCCACTGCTTCTTCGCGATGCCGGAATCGAGCTGCGCGACCAGACCGGTCATCTCCGTGCCGAAGGCGGCGTAGTCGAGCGGCAGCAGATCACTGTTCGCGAGCCGGCCCATGATCACCGCCACCAGCTGCGCGCCGGCGCGGTGCGCCTTGTATCCCGGATCGCCGAAGCGCGTCATCCAGTCGTAGGAGTCGTACATCGAGTGATAGATGCCGTCCGGTCCGTCGAAGCCGATGCCCCCCGACGGGATGCCGAGGTGATGATAGAAGCCGGAGAAGTCCGAGCCGCCGCCCAGGTTGCCCATCGTGAGCTTGGTGGTATCGCCGTTGTTCTTTTTCAGCCACACGTCGTAGACCGTCCCGGGCCCCGCCGGATCCGGTACGGCCTGCGCCGACGCGCGGAAGAGCGGCTTGAGCGATGGCGAGCCGCTGCCGCCGAAATTCGGGCCGGAGAACGTGCCGTCCTCGTTGATGTATGCCACGACGTGCGCCCGCAGCGTATCCTCGAGCTCTTCGACCCACTCGGTCGAGCCGATCAATCCCCACTCCTCGGCGTCCCACGTGGCGAACACGACGGTCCGTGCCGGCCGCATCCCGTCGCGCGCGAGGGTCGCGAACGCGCGTGCCGTCTCGAGCACCGATACGGTGCCGCTGACATTGTCGCGCGCGCCCGGCCCCCAGGCATCGCGATGGCCGCCAACGACCACCCACTCGTCCGGCCAGCGCGTCCCGCGGATCATGCCGATCGTGTTCCAGATCTTGTGAAAGCCGCGCTCGCCACGCTCGGTCTTCACCTTCATGCGTGCGCGCGCGGGACCGGGTCCGACGTGGTAGCGGAACGGCAACCCGCCCTGCCAGCTCTGGGGCACCGACGGCCCGGTCATCGGCTCGAGGAAGCGGCGGGCGTTGCCGTAGCTCATCGGGATGATCGGAATCTTCGGAATGTCGAGTGAATCCTCGGGCACCCGGCGCGCCCCTTCGACCGACGACCAGCTCGGCGTCGTGGGATCGCCGTTGGTGTTCATCATGCTGCCGCGCTGGATGCCGTCGGCATTGCGCATCGGCCCTTTGGGATAGACGTCGCCACGGACGTACCCGTCGTCCTGCGGGTCGGAGTAGACGATCAGTCCCACCGCGCCGCGCTTTTGCGCCTCGCGCGCCTTGATGCCGCGGAACGAGCGCCCGTAGCGTGCCAACACGATCTTGCCGCTCACGCTGATGCCGAGGGAGTCGAGCGTCTGGTAATCCTCGATCAGCCCGTAGTTCACATAGACGACGTCGGCGGTGACGTTGCCGTCACCGGTGTAGCCGTTGAACGGCGGGATCTGCGGGCCCGTGCCCGGCTCCGCAAGCGAGAGGCGCGTTGTGGTCTTGCCGTTGATGATCCATGCACCGACGGTGTCCGGCTGCGGAATGTAGACGGTGTACTCTTTGCTCCACGCGTCGATGCCCCACGACTTCAGCTTGTCGAGCACGTAATCGCGCGTCGCCGCCTGCGCCGGCGTGCCCGCCATGTGGGGGACGGCGGAAAGATCGTGCGACATCTGGCGGACGCTGGCCGTGTCGGGGATGGCCATCAGCCGTTGTTCGAACGTTTGGGCGTGCAGACGCGCTGACGTGCCGACGTGGACCAGCAGCAGCGCAACGATCAGACGGCGTGTCATGCTTTCTCCCCAGCAAGCAGCACAGGTCGTGGTGTACGGAGCTTCCGCATAAGAGCGGTAATCAACATACAGAGTAACGCGCCGAGCGCGGCGACTCCCATGTCTTTTTGAGCGTCCCAGACGTCGCCTTGCGTTCCCAGCCACGCGTCGCCCGTTCCCGGCGCCACCATCGTCGCCACGACCATCTCCATGATCTCATACAGCGCGCTGCAGGCAAGGGTGACGTCGAGCGGCAGATAGTACGCCCAGAATCCACGCGCGTTGGCGACGCGCAAGAAGACTTCACGAATCGGGTACGCCATCAGCAGCCCGAACGAGAAATGGACGATCCGGTCGAACGGATTACGCGTGAATCCAAGCGTGTCTCGGAGCCAGAATCCGAATGGGACTTCGGCGTAGGTGTAGTGCGCGCCGATGGCGTGCAGCGTCATGAACACCGTGATCAGGAGGTACGAGAGATCGGACAGCGGAAACATCCGATACGTGCCGATCAGGATCGTCACGGCGGCTACGACGAGCAGATTCTCCAGGAGCCAGTCGTGCCGGTCGAGTGGCGCGATGGCCGTGATCACCCAGACCATCGCGTACCACCCGACCAACACTTGCAGCAGACGGTTTTTGGAAAACCCTACCGTCTTGTGCGACGTGGACGTCGAGAGCATCACCGCGGCTTCAAGATCTGATCGATTCTGGCGAGCAAGTCGACGATATGCGCCCGCGTCGTGCGGTCCCCTGCCCTCGCCTGCGCGCCCCGCAGCGTCGTTTGCAGGTCGGTCAGCTCGAGCCGAGCCTGCGCCCGCGCGTCGGCGGGACGGGGCGGCGGCGGCGTGAAGCCGGGGAACGGCGTGAACCCGGGCGGCGGCGGCGTGACGAGCGGCGTGCTGATCAGGCGCTCCATCTGATCGACAAAGGCGCGCTGCAAGTTGCGCCGGTACCCGTCCACCCGCACGGCGCCGGTGCCGAACTCCGAGAAGACGCCTCGGCGTACGTCGCCGAACAGGTCGGAGATCGTGTACGCGCCGGACTCCGTGCCTTGCTCGGCGAGGCGCGACAGTCGCGCATCCTGGAAGAGCAGACTCAACACCGCGGTCTGGCGCTGGCGGACCCGCTCGACGGAGCCCGTCGGCTCGATGCGGCGCAGGATTTCCGGATCCAGGAAGAACGACGGCGTGGTGAATACGTTCGCGTTCAGGAACTGCACCGCCTCGGCCTGTTTGGCGCGCGGCACCGGCTGATAGACCCGGCCGCTCTGGCTCGCATACTTCGTGAACTGATAGACGCCGCCGACCACCACCGCGACGTGGTTCATCTCTCGCGCCCACTGGCTGATGAGCTCGCCGTACATGTCGTCGAGCCGGTCGTAGTTGTCCGTCTTGACGGTGGTTGTAGCAGGGATCAGCATGGGCACGAGGCGTTTGATGTTGCGGACGCCGTAGCCACTCGCCTTCACGGGATCGTCGCCCAGCGCCTCGGTGATGATGCGCGGATCGACGGGATCGCCGTCGCCGATCCAGCGGAAGTAGGGATTCGCGTCCTGCAGCCGCGCCAGTGAATCAAGGATCGGACGCTCGGCGTCCGGCGAAGCCGCGGTCGGGATACGCCGGTATCCCCAGTTGATCACGAAGTAATCGTACGGGCCGATGCCCTGCATCAGGCAGGCGGAATCGCCCGGCTGCGCCACGTAGTTGTAGCGCGCGTAGTCCATGATCGACGGACTCGTCCCCTTCATGCGGCAGGTGAACGACTTGCTGCGCAGCGAATCGACCGGATAGTAGGTCGAGGCCACCATGTTGTGCCGGAGGCCGAGGCTGTGGCCGACTTCGTGGTTCGC
>DATBFV010000181.1:0-53570 GCA_036558345.1 Gemmatimonadales bacterium
ACGAGAAAGACTTCGAGGACGCCATCTCGTTGGCGGTGAAGCAGGAGTCCGGCGCTTAGCTTTCCGATGTGCTACTCCAGTCTCTGGTTGAGACGTCGACCGCGGTTGCCGCGACCTCGGGCCGCCTCGCCAAGATCAATCTTCTCGCGGATCTCCTCAAGCAGGCTGCGCCGGACGAGATCGAGCTGGCGATCGCCTATCTCTCGGGCACCATACGGCAGCCCAGGGCTGGTGTGGGGTGGGCGGCGGTGCGGAAGGCCAAGGCACATGTCGGCGCGTCGGCACGTCTGCACGTGCGCGACGTAGACGAGGTCCTTGAAAAGATTGCGAATGCGGCGGGGAAGGGATCGGCGGGCGAAAAACAGCGCTTGCTTAGCCAGCTCTTTTCCAAGGCCACTGCCGAGGAGCAGGATTTTCTCTTCCGATTGCTGACGGGTGAGCTGCGGCAGGGAGCGCTCGAGGGAATCATGGTCGAGGCGCTCGCGAAGGCTCGAGACCTGCCGGCGAACGAGGTACGACGCGCGGTGATGCTGACTGGTGGGCTTGGGAAGGTGGCTACCGGAGACATTTCCAGTTTCAGAATCGAGCTGTTTCGGCCGGTCAAGCCGATGCTGGCGAAGACAGCTACGGACGTAGACGAGGCGTTGGCGGAGCTGGGGCCGGCTGCGTTCGAGTATAAGCTCGACGGAATTCGGATTCAGGTACATAAACGCGCGAGCGAGGTGCAGATTTATTCGCGGACGCTGAACGACATCACGGGAGAGCTGCCCTCCGTGGTGGACATTTCAAGAATTCTTGAAATGTCCGAATGCATCCTCGATGGTGAAGCGATCGTGCTTGGGCCGAACGGCCGCCCCGTCCGGTTCCAGGAGACGATGAAGGGCCTGGGCACCGGCATTCCCTTCTTCTTTGACATCCTCTATCTCGACGGCATGTCGCTGCTCGATCAGCCCTACTCGACGCGCGCCAAGGTCCTGGCCGAGCACGTGCCCGAATCGCGGCGGCCACCGCGCATTGTGACGGCCGATGCTACGCAAGCCCAGGAGTTCTTTGACAAGGCGATCGCCGCGGGCCAGGAAGGCCTCATGGCCAAAGGTCTCGAGTCAAAGTACGAGGCTGGCCGGCGAGGCGGGTCATGGTCCAAGATCAAGAAAGCCAACACGCTGGACCTTGTCGTCCTGGCCGCCGAATGGGGTCACGGCCGCCGCCATGGCAAACTCTCCAACCTGCACCTCGGCGCCCGCGACCCCAACGGCGGCTACGTCATGCTGGGCAAGACATTCAAGGGCATGACTGACGAGCTGCTCGACTGGCAAACCAAGAAGCTGCAAGAGATCGAGACGCGCCGCGAAGGGATCACGGTATACGTCCGGCCCGAACTGGTCGTCGAGATCGCTTTCAACGGTTTGCAAGACAGCCCGCACTACCCCGGCGGGCTAGCGCTGCGGTTTGCGCGCGTGCTACGCTATCGCGACGACAAGAAGCCGGAAGACGCCGACACAATCGAGACCGTCAGGAAGCTGCACAACGGATGAGCACCTCCACGACCTTCACGAGTCCCATCGGTGAACTCACGCTGACCGCGTCGGAGACCGGGCTCACGGGTGTCTACTTCCCGAATGCGCGCCGAATCAAATTCGGCCGAGCGGGGGAGAACGACGTGCTCAAGGCCGCCAAAGAACAGCTCGCCGAATATTTCGCGCACACGCGTACGACGTTCGATCTACCGCTCGCTGCCGAGGGGACCGAATTCGAGCAGCGCGTGTGGAAGCTGCTGCGCGCGATCCCGTACGGCAGCACCACCAGCTACGGCGATCTCGCGCGCAAGCTCGGCGATTTGAAAGAGGCGCGCGCGGTCGGCGCCGCCAACGGTAAGAATCCGATTCCGATCATCGTGCCATGTCACCGCGTGGTGGGCTCGAACGGAGATCTCACAGGTTTCGGAGGCGGGCTCGACCGCAAGCGGTGGCTTCTGGAGCACGAAGGAGCCCTACTGAGACTGGGGGCCCTGTGTTTGGCATTGCTGATTGCTCGTCCAGCACATGCTCAATTTCCCCGAAGTCAACACGCGACTGTCACTCAACAAATCCAGGCAACGTCAGTCAGCATCTCCTACAACCGCCCCGTCGCGCGCGGGCGCGAGTTGTTCGGCAGCCTCGTGCCCTGGGGCCGCCGCTGGCATCCCGGCGCCGACTCGGCAACGACCATCTCGTTCAGCAAGGACGTCATGATCGAGGGGCATCGCCTGGCAGCAGGACGCTACTCTCTGTGGACGATTCCGGAGGAGCCGCCCAAGCCCTGGACCGTCATCTTCAACAAAGGTGTCGGCGGCTGGCACACGAATTACCCCGGCGAGTCACAGGATGCCCTACGCATCGCAGTCACCGCCGATAGCGCCTCGTACGTAGAAACGCTCACGTACTACTTCCCGCTGGTAGACGCCGACTCTGCCGTCCTGCGGCTGCAATGGGGAACGGTGGCGGTGCCCATGAAAATCAAGGTGACCCAATGACTCCGATTCTACTCGCGCTGGTGCTCGTCACGCAGTCCACCGACATCGAACGCGAAGCCGCCGCCGGGATCCTGCGGCAGATCGATTCGCTCGAGGCTCGGATCAAACCGACCGAAACGGCGCAGCGCCTGGTCACGCGCACCGATGCCGCACGCGACCGGCTGCTGGCGAGCGTGGCGACCGTCTGGAACAGCGAGATGCAGGGCCTCTCCGACTGGATCGGCCACCATCCCGAAGTCGGCTGGCACGAGTTCCAGGCGTTCGACACGCTGACCACGCTACTGCGCAGCTACGGTTTCCAGCTCGACACGGGCGTCGCAGGCATGAACACGGCGTTCGTCGCGCGCTGGACCTCGCCAGCCGGAGCGAGCGGACCGACGCTAGGCCTCATCGCCGAGTACGACGCGCTGCGGGGGACTCAAGGCGACTTCCATGGCGACCAGCACAACGCGCAAAGCCCCGTCGTTTTCGCCGCGGCGCGCGCGCTGATGGAGTACATGACCGGGTCGCGCGTCCCAGGTCGAATCATCATCTACGGGACGCCCGCCGAGGAAGTGGATCCGCCGGCCAAGGGAATCATGTACAAGGCAGGCGTGTTCAAAGGCGCCGACATACTGATCCGGAGCCACTCGTCCACCGAGACACGGCGCGACCGGCCGGGCTTTGGCGTGTGCTGTCTCAACATTGATGCGGTGAAGTACACATTCACCGGCCGGCCGGCGCACCAGCTCACCGCCTGGAACGGCCGCAACGCACTCGAAGCCGCGGTGCAGTTCTATTCGGCCGTGGATCACTTGCGCTCCACGTGGCGCTCGGAGCACCGGGTGCAGGGAGTGATTCCCGAAGGCGGCATCGCGCCCAATGTGGTCCCCGATCACACTGTGGTCGACTACTTCATTCGCTTTCCCGACGAGGTCTATCTCGAGCACATCGCGCGCATGATGGATGACGCCGCCCAGGGCGCCGCGAAAATGACCGAGACCGAAGTCGCGATCACGCGCTACGGCGAGTATCGAGACGGCATCACGGTCTCCGCGCTCGAAGAGCTCTGGTTTGCCTACGCCAAGAAACTCGGCGCATCGGGAGTGCAGGAAGAGAAAGGTCGGCCCGCTGGATACGAAGAGACCGGTTGGGTGAGCCGCGAAATTCCTGGCGTCGGCGTCACGGTCCGCAGCTCGTCGTTTGCGAATCACACCTACGGTATGCGGGACGACACCTTTGGCGAGATCGGGCACAAGGCGTTCTTGCTCGACGCCCAGATCGAGGCCGCGGTGTTATTTGATTTTCTGACGCGTCCCGAGCTGCGGAACGCAGTGAAGGACGAGCATCGGACTTTGGCGGGGCTGCAGGGCCAGTATCTCAACGCGCTGCGGCGCGTCTACGCGCCGGAGATCGGGGCCGATACCGCATTATCGAAGGAAAGCAGGGCCGAGATTCGGATACCGCAGGTGAAACGACCCTAGTTAGGTACTTGTCCGAATGTAGTATTGGCGCCCCTGTGCCCCGGGCCTAACTTGCCCACGCTATGGAGCAAAAACTCGCTGAACTACTGGCCGACCGGTATACGATCGAGCGCGAGATCGGTGCCGGGGGCATGGGGACGGTCTATCTCGCGCGCGAGCTGAAGCACGATCGCCAGGTGGCGCTCAAAGTGCTGCGACCCGAGATCGCCTCGCACGTCGGCGTCGTGCGGTTCCTCAATGAAGTGAAGGTCACCGCCAAGCTGGATCATCCGCACATCCTCACGTTGATCGACTCCGGCCAGGCCGACGACTTCCTGTGGTATGTGCAGCCCTTTGTACGGGGCGAATCGCTCCGTGCCAAGCTCGATCGCGAGGGCCAGCTCCCCATCGAAGAGGCATTGGCGCTCACGCGGCAGGTCGCGAGCGCACTGCATCACGCGCACCAGAAGGGTGTGATCCATCGCGATATCAAGCCCGCGAACATTCTGATTCACGAAGGCGAAGCGATGGTCGCCGATTTCGGGATTGCGCTCGCGGTCACTGAAGCGGCCGATTCCCGCATGACGGCGACCGGTATTGCCATCGGCACGCCGCAATACATGAGTCCGGAGCAGGCGACGGGCGAGCGCCGGCTGGATGGCCGCAGCGATCAGTACTCGCTCGCCGCAGTCGCGTATGAGATGCTTTCGGGTGTCACGCCCCACACCGCGCCCACCACCCAAGCGCTGATCGCCAAGCTCCTCACCGAACGCCCCACGCGTGTGCGCGCGATTCGCAGCAACGTGCCGCCAAACGTCGACGCCGCGATCGCGAAGGCGCTCGAGATGACGCCCGCCGACCGGTTCGGCAGCTGCGCGGAGTTCGGGTCGGCGTTGGCGTATACACCGTCGGGCGGGTTCCCCGCCGCCGAGGCGCCGCGCAAAAACCGCGCGGTCCTCATCGCCACCGTCGCCGGTGTGGTCGTTCTGGCCGGCGTGGGCGCAGCGGTGATGTTGCGTCCCTCGGGACCCGCGCTGAGCGTCGGCCGGTCCGAGCAGATCACGGCCGACCCCGGACTGGAAATCGCGCCGACGATCTCTCCGGACGGCAAACTGCTCGCCTACGCGGCCGGTAACGCAACCAAGATGCGGATCTTCATTCGGCCGGCGGCGGGTGCGGGCGGCCGAACGATTCCGCTGTCGGATGATTCCAACGCCATCGAAACGCAGCCCCGCTGGTCACCCGACGGGACGAATATCCTGTTCTTGACCCGGGGCGGCGCCTGGATCGCGCCGGCCCTCGGCGGTGCCTCGCAGCCGTTGGTTGCCCCCAGCACCACGGGCATCGTCAAGTCGGCGATTTGGTCGCCGGACGGAAACGAAATCGCGTTCGCGCGGGGGGATTCGCTGCTGGCGATGCCGGCAGGTGGTGGAACGGTGCGGACGATCGCGATCGCGACCGACCTCCACTCGTGCAACTGGGCGCCGACCGGCCGCTGGATCAGCTGCGTGTCGCAAAACAGTATCTCGGTATTGCCGGGGCCACTGTTCGGTAACCTCGCGCCGAGCGGGATTCTGCTGTTCCCGGCCGCAGGCGGTGCGGCGGTGCAGATCGCCGACCCGACGGCATACAACCAGAGTCCCGTGTTTTCGGGCGATGGCAAGCGGCTCTTCTATCTGTCCGACCGCGACGGCCCGCGCGACGTCTACATGGTGAGTCTCTCGTCGTCGGGTCAGCCGCGCGGTGCGCCGCTGCGCTTGACCACCGGGCTCAACGCGAAGACGATCTCGATCTCCAGCGACGAAAAGCGGCTGGCGTACACGGTGTATGCGGCACGCGCGAATATCTGGTCGGCTCCGATCCCGGCGAACCCACCCGCAGGTGGCCTGACGCTGACCGCCGCGAATGCGGCAGCGATGACGCGGGGGAGTCAGGTCATTCAGGGGATCCGGCTGAGCCCCGACAAACGCTGGCTCGTGTACGATTCCGATTTGCGCGGCCATTCCGATCTGTATCGGATTCCGGTCGACGGCGGAGCGCCGGAGACCCTGGTCGCGGATTCCGTGGACAAGTTCGCTCCTGATCTGTCGCCCGACGGCACCACGATCCTCTTCCACTCCTTCCGCTCGGGCACGCGCGACATCGAGACGAAGACCCTAAACGGCGGCCCGATCGAGCAGGTCACGCACACACCGGCTCAGGAGAGCTACGCGAAGTGGTCGCCCGACGGTCAGTCGATCCTCTTCTCGGATCAGAGCGGCGCCCGGAACGCGCTGCTCGTGCGGCGCGGAGCGGACGGCAAGTGGTCGGCGCCCGAGGTGCTGGCGGCGGGAGCGTACCGACCCCAGTGGTCGCCCGACGGCAAGACGATCTCGTACGTCTCGGCGCCGCACGACGGCGATCCCGGGGTGGTGATGCTGTTGACGGTCGGCCATGGGCCGGCGCGCCAACTATTCACGGGGCCGCCGCTCGTTGGCCACGCAGTGTGGGGACCGGATGGCCGCACGCTGTACCTCAAGGTCCACGACGAGCGCGGCGCGACGTCACTCTGGAGTGTCAGCGTCGCGGGGGGCAAGCCGCGGGAATTGCTACGCTTTGTGGATCCGGAATGGCAGTCGGTGCGCAACGACCTCGCCACCGACGGGAAGCGGCTATTCTTTGACGTTGAGGACCGGCAGAGCGACATCTTTGTCGCGCAGTTGATCTCCCGCTAGCAGCGCCATCTCCTCGAGAAGTGCACTGCCGCCGGTCTCACGCCCGAACCGGCGCGCGGCGCGCGTCAGCGTGAGTCGCTGCCGAGCTCGCGTCATCCCGACATAGAGCAGCCGGCGCGCCTCCTCGATCTCGTCCTGGATGTTGTTCGTGGCCGCCTGGTAACCTGGGATCTCGTAGTCCTCGACGCCGACGATGTACACCCGCTCGAATTCGAGACCCTTGGTCGAATGCAGCGTGAGCAGGTTCACGCGATCGTGGCTCGCTGCTTCGTCATCAGATGAAGACAGCGCGACGCGCTCGAGGAGCTGTGCGATCGCCGCAGTCAGATCCGGCGGACCGTCTTCGATCAAGGCGCGCAAGCGGGCGACCGCCGATGCATAGCGTTGCGTCGGATCGCGCTGCGCGCGCAGCCGCGTCATCAGCCTCGGACCGCCAAGGCGCTCGATGAGCGTCTCGAGCGTCGGGTGGTCTGCGGTACGGCTCGCGGCGTAGAACTCGAGTGCGTCGCTGTACGGGCCGAGGGTACGGTATCGGCCGATGTCCCACAGCAGGCGCCTTTCGCCCCCCTCTGTCCCTTCCAATGCCAACGCCATGGCGAGGTAATCGAGCAGATTCGCGAGCACAGCCTTGCGCGCGCGCACGGTGCGTTGTTTCTCGAGCTCGCGATAGACCTGGGCGAGCGTGACCGCGTCGTCGAGCGCGTGGTGTGCTCGTCCGCAATCGATTCCAAAGCGGTGCGCGAGGTCTTCCTGTGACGCGCGATCGCGTGAAAGCGAACGCGCGAGCGGATAGGTGTCGTAAAACACGAGCGAGTCGAGGTCGGCGTGACCCGCTGCCAAACGCTTCAACACCGGGATGTCGAAGTTCTGGCCGTTGTGGGCGATCAGGATGTCGTCGCCAACAAAGGCCCTGAACTGCGCGAAGACTTCGCGGAACGGCGCGGCGAGGGCCACGTCGGCATCGGTGTATCCATGCACGGCTGTGGCTTGTAGGGAAATCGGCTGGTACGGATTCACCATGCTGTGAAAGCGATCGACGATTTCGCCGTTCACCACGCGCGCGGCGCCGACTTCAATCACTCCGCACGTCTCCACGTCCTTGTCCGTGGTCTCGAAATCGAATGTCACGTACCGCGCCAGGCTCGCGAACTCGCGGGCATGCACGAGCTGCAGCGCCTTGAAGACGGTCAGCGCGTCGGCATCGATGCCACCGGGCGCCACTGACACGCGATGGAATCCTGCGGCGCCGACCATGCCGCGAATGGCGATTTCGGCACCCCCACCCCCAGCCCCCCGCGGCGCAATCGCAATCGTCTCGGCGCGGCCGAGCGCCTCAGCAAGACGCACAGCGTCAGGCCAGGACCCGGGATCGCTCAATTCATCGTGCCGCTCCTCGAGCTTGTTGCGATACGGCCCGGCCGTTTGCGAAAGAATCTCGTCGATGACGGCTTCGAGGCGGTCGTGCGTCTTCGGCAGGGCGCGGAGGTTCTCCACCTGGTAGATGAGTCGCCACAACTTTGCCGTATCGGGATCGCTCTTCACGCGCCGGGCGGCCAGCTTGCGCACCGATGCCAGGAACGGCTCGCGGTCGTCGAGCGCTGCTTCGACCTCCTGCAGAAAGTGCTCGGACAGCACGATTCGAGCGAAGGCTTGCAATGCGGCCGGATCGTCGGGACTGCGCACGACGCGCAGCGCGGCAATGACATAGCCGATGACCTTGTCTTCGATGAGCGATTGGCCGCGCGCCAACCGGCAGGGAATGTCCGCCCGCAGCAGTTGGCCTTCGAGGTATCGCCCGACGTTATGCTTGCGATAGAGAATGGCCGCATCGGATTCTCTGCCCAGATCCCCAATGAGCCATTTCGCTTCCTCGTACTCATCCCGGAAAATCCGGACTTCCACGTCGTGCGGCGACTCGATATCGGAGGTGAGCTGCTTGTCGAACAGACGCGGATTGTGCGCGAGGACGCGACGCGCGGTCTCGAAGATCGGGCGCGCGCAGCGGCAGTTCTTGTCGAGGATGATCGGCGCGACGTCGTAATCGCGGCGAAAGCGCTCCAACACCATCGGATCGGCCCCGGTCCACGCGAAAATCGATTGCTCGTCGTCCCCGACTGCATAGAAGTTGCCGTGTCGGGCTGCCAGGCGTTTCAGGAAGTCGTACTGCACCGCGTTGATGTCCTGGAATTCGTCGACGAGGAGATACTCCCAGCGTGCCGGCACGTCTTCGGCGACCGGCTGACGCAGCAGCGCTTCCGCCTTCACGATGAGATCGTCGAAGTCCACCATGTTGCGGTGCTCGAGCCAGCCAACGTATTCGCGATACAGCCGCGCTTCGTCCGGCGCGAGCGCGTACTGCTGGAAACGATGGCGGCCGAAGCGGCTCAACATCCCGCTGCGTCGCTCTTGTGGCACGCGCAGACGATGCAAAATCACGTCCTGATACTGTTCGTCGGCGACGCCGAAGCCGCGCTGGAGCCCAACGGCCTCGGGGAATTCCCGGAGCAAGCCTAGACAGAGCGCGTGAATCGTCCCCCGGGTGATCGACTCGGCGCGATCACCCAACGCGGCCTTGAGACGATCCGCAATCTCTTCCGCCGCGCGATTCGTGAACGTGACGGCGCAGACCCGTTTCGGGTCGAGACCCTGTTCGATGACGTGTTGAATGCGCGAAATGAGGCAGAACGTCTTGCCCGCGCCTGGACCGGCCACGACCAGCACCGGGCCGAGGGGCGCTTCGATGGCGCGACGTTGTTGTGGAAGAGGGATAAGCTCCACGCTAACCCTATGATAACAGCTAGCGAATAAATAGCAGCATCACCACCACATAGATCGGCAGCAGAATCGTCAGGCTGTAAGCCATATAGCCGAAGAACGAGGGCATCTTCACCCCGTTTTCTTCGGCTATCGCTTTCACCATGAAGTTCGGCGCGTTCCCGATGTATGTGTTTGCGCCCATGAACACCGAGCCCGTAGATATGGCCGCCAGGATCTTGGCCGCGCCCGGATCCAGGGCGAGCGCGCCGATGTAGGCACCGTGCGGCGCGACGTTGTGCATTCCTGCCGCGCTCGCCACGAACGCGAGATACGTCGGGGCGTTGTCGAGGACACTCGACAAACTTCCCGACGCCCAGAAGAAGTGCGCCGGCGTCTTGAGCGCGAAGTCGGGACGCGCCGCCCAGGCATTCAGGATCTCGAGGACCGGTGCCATCGTGGCGAAGATTGCGGCGAAGAGAATCGCAACCTCGATGATCGGCGTGAACGTGAAGAGGTTCTTGGCGCGCCGCTCGCCTGATCCGGCGAAGAAGCCGACGACCGCCAGTGCGGCAATCAACAGGTCTCGCGCGTTTCGGTTCCAAGGGTTTCCGGCGGCCGCGGCACGCCCTGCCGCCACGATCGCGGCGATGATGGTCAGCAGCACGAGGATCTCGATCGCGCCCGTGATGCGGAGCGGCTCGTGGATCAGCACCTCTTCGTGTTGCGAGCCCGGCAGCTCCTTCTCGTCCTTATCCAGCGCCCACTGGTCCCAAAAGTTGAAGATGATCAGCAGGATTCCGTTCAGGGTGAGCCACTGTGGCCACAGCCTCAGCGTCCAGTCGAACGGGACACCTTTGAGGAAGCCCAGCAGCAAAGGCGGGTCGCCGATCGGCGTGAGTAGGCCGCCGCAGTTCGCGACGATAAAGATGAAAAAGATGACGATGTGGGCGACGCGCTTGCGGCGCTTGTTCGCCCGGAGCAGCGGCCGGATCAATAACACCGATGCGCCGGTGGTGCCGAGCAGGTTGGCGAGCACCGCACCGATGCCGAGCAGTCCCGTGTTGATGAGCGGCGTACCAGCCAGCGAGCCCTGAATGTGAATGCCCCCGGTCACGACGAACAGGGCGCTGAGGAGCACGATGAACCCCAGGTACTCGTGAAGCTTCTCGTGCAACAGCTCGGGCGCGGTGAGGCCGAGGTAGATGGCAATCGGCGTGGCAAGCAGTAGCGAGACCAGCGCCTTGTTGCGGTTGTGATGCCACCACGCCGGTGCCGCGAGCGGCAAGAGCGCGATCGCGACCACCAGCGCTACGAAGGGCAGGGCGGTGACAAGCGGAAACTCATTGGTGTGCATAGGTTCCGGGGACCATGCTGCTGCTAGTGTTCGCGCTCGCGCAAGGGGCCGGGGAGGGTGAGGGGATCCAGCTCAAGCCCGGGATGGTGATCACGCAGTCGGTCGTGGTCGAGCCGAGAACGTACAAACTTTCCGGACCTCCGATCCGCATTCGTGGCGACAACATCACGGTCGACTTCCGGGGTGCCGTCCTCGAAGGGATCGGTTCCGATGTCGAACCCGACCAGGCCACCGACACCGCAATCGTGGTCGAAGGCGGCCGCTCGATCCGCCTCGAGGATGCCCGCATTCGGGGCTACAAGATCGGGATCCTCGCACGCGGAACGCGCGGGCTCGAGCTGGTAGACAACAACCTGAGCGACAATTGGAAACCACGGCTGTTCAGCCTGTTCGAGCACGAGAGTCTGGTCGACTGGCTGTCGTTCCATCACAACGAGAATCGGGAATGGCTGCGCTTCGGTGCGGGGGTGTATCTCGAGGACGTCAAGCACGGGCTCGTGCGTGACAACACGGTCGAGCACGGCATGAACGGGCTGCTGCTCGTGCGCTCCGATAGTCTCATGATTCGCGACAACAATTTTTCGTTCAACTCCGGGCTCGGCATCGGGCTGTACCGCTCCGGCGACGACACCATCATTCACAATCGCCTCGACTACAACGTCCGCGGCTACAGTCATGGCCGCTACACGCGCGGGCAGGACTCGGCCGACTTGCTTCTGTACGAGCAGAGCTCGCGCAACGTCGTCGCATTCAACTCGATGACGCATGGCGGTGACGGGATCTTTTTGTGGGCCGGCCAGACGGCGATGGACTCAGGCAGGGTCGGCGCGAACGACAATCTCTTCTACGGCAACGACGTGAGCTATTCAACGGCGAATGGCGTGGAGATCACGTTCAGCCGCAACAAGGTGATCGCGAACAAGGCGTGGGGCGGCGAGTACGGCGTCTGGGGCGGGTACAGCTACGAAACGGAGATCAGCGGCAACGACTTCCAGGGCAATCGCACCGGCATCGCGATCGAGCACGGCCAGGACAACACGATTACCGGCAACAGGTTTGATGGCGATTCGACGGCGATCCGGCTGTGGGCTGATTCGATCGTGGCGCCGGACTGGGGCTATCCCAAGTATCGCGACACCCGGAGCCGAGACTATCACGTCGCAGGCAACGAGTACATCGGCAACACGACAGTACTCAATGTCCGCAACACCACCGGACTGGATACAACCTCCAGCAACCTCGACCATCCTCCACCATCCTTCAAACCCGACTCCGTTCCGTCCACCGAGCTCTCGCTCGCCTCGCGCTCCGCGATCATCGTGGACGAATGGGGCCCGTACGACTGGCGCGCGCCGAAGCTGTGGTACGTGGGGCGCGACACGACTGACTTCTCCCGCTACCGGCTGGTGGTGCTCGGCCCGCATGGCGACCGCTGGAGGCTGCTGACACAGCGCGGCGTCGCGCACCTCTCGCACTCGCAAGGCTTTATCGGTGACACGATCGTGGTCACCGCCGACAACCGCGCCGACTGGTCGGTGACGCTCGTGTCGCGCGGCACCCGGTTTTGGTATGCCCGCTTTGCGCCGCCGATCGAATGGAAGGTCAACTTCTTCACCTGGACCGATTCCACCAACTATTTCGAGCGTCTGCTGGGCGACTCGCTACGCGGAGAGCCGGTGCGGCGGATCGACTATCTGTGGTATCGGCCGCCGCCGCGCCTCCGCGCGCTACCGCCGCGCAACTGGTCTCTCCGTGCGGCTGGCACCGTCACGTTGCCTGGCGGCACCTACTCCTTGCGGACGATCAGCGACGACGCGGTGCGCGCCTGGGTGGACGGCAAGCTGGTAATCGACAACTGGACGGCGCACGAATCGCAGGTGGACTACGCGCCGCTTTCTTCGGGGAAGCACGATCTTCGCGTCGAGTACCGGCAGGTGGATGGCTGGGTGGAGCTGCGGGTGGACATCATTCGCGGGTCGAGCCGGAGCACTGGATCCCCAGGGCCGCACTAGCGTCCTTCACCGCCTGATGCCCAAGTGTCAGCGGCTCCGGCGTGCCGTAGGCGATGGCTCCTTCGAATACCACGATCGTGTGCCAGTCGCCGGACAGCGCCGACCACCAGCGCAGCCCGGCGTAGCCCGCCTGCCAGAGCGCTGCCGCCACAGCTTGGGTCTTTGTGATATCACGGCTCGCGAGCACATCCGGCCTGACGTCGTGTTTCAGGAGCACCGCGGGATCACACAGGTCGGCGAGCTTGAGCTTCTTTGGTTCGCATTCGACGAGTGCCAGCGTCTTGCGGGACTCGAGCAGATCCTTCTTGTCGATTCGTTGTCCGCGGTATCGCTGTAGCTTCTCCGCCACCGCGTGTACGGCCGACTCGGCGAGATACACGACGAGCCTTCCGGCGACGTCGAAGCGACCGGCGCCTTGCTGGGGATTGATGTAACTCGGAGAAAACGGCTCGCCGGGTTTCGCCGCCGGATCCCACGGGAATACCCGGAACGGCATTAGGCGAAGGCGCCGGCCTTTTCCGCTTCGATGGCCGCGACGACTTCCGAGAGCCGACCCTGGCGGATCACGTCGATGGGCCGGCGGTCGGCGAGGTGCGCGTTGACACCGCGAAGCCACTTGGCGATCGAGGCCTCTTCCAGAAACCCTTCCAGCAGCGAGACGACGGTATCGAGGCCGACCAGCTGCTCCCAGTTGCGCGCGGCCGGCGCCTCGCCGCGCTTCCACCGCACGACGGCGCTGCGGTGCACCCCCAGGCTGCGCGCCAGGTCGGCGTCGTCGGGGAAGGCGACCTTCGCGACGTGGTAGCGCTGCTTGACCAGCGACTTGTTGGTCCGTACGCGTCTTGCCATATGCGCAACAATATTGTTGCGCAAATCCCATGTCAAGGATTGCGGCGCCGCCCGGGCTCCGGAGGAGCGAGACCGAGCGATTGGCGGATCAGGCGCGAGACCTGTCCGGCGGCCGGTGGGTCGAGGTTCGCGAGCACGATGACGTCATACCCGCCGCGCAGATCCCCTTCCATGGCGGCATTGAGTCCGGGTGCGCCTCCGGCAATGCCCACCATACCCGGCTCGGGAGCCTGATCGATCTTGTGTGCGCGCAGCGCGTTCAAAAGCCGGAGCAAGTCGTGCGCGGTCGAGTAGCCGCCGCCGGCGGAGCTGCCGCGCCCAGGCAAGAAATCGGTGTTGCGGGTCACTGGTGCATCCGGCGGCGCGGCCTCGCCGCCCCTCGTGTACCCGATGGCCGTATTCGGGGGCAGGGAATCGACGAACCAGCTTGCCGTGCGCGTCATGCCCGCGGGGACGAAGATGTGCTCGCGCACGTAGTCGTAGTAGCCCTGCCCCGAGAGCCGTTCGATCAAAAGGCCCAGCACAATGTATCCGGCATTCGAGTATTGCTGGCGGGTGCCGGGCGCGAACTCGAGCGGCTCATTCTTGAAGAGCTCGAAGTAGTCGGCCAGTGTGCGGACATCGTGCCGCGTCTTGCCGGGCGGTGCCGCGAAGATGTTGCCCTGAATGCCGGAGCTGTGCTCGAGGATCTGCCTGATCGTGACGCCTCGTGCGGCGGAATTCGGATAGTCGGGCCAGGCGCGTCCCAGTGAGGAGTCGATGTCGAGCTTGCCCTGGGCGGCCAGCTGCCGGATCGCAATCTGGGTGAAGAACTTGTTGATCGAGCCGACATTGAATGCGGTTTCGAGGTCATTCGCCCGCCCCGCTTCCCGGTCCGCCATCCCGTAGGC
Organism: Gemmatimonadales bacterium; assembly: GCA_036558345.1. Lineage (GTDB taxonomy): Bacteria > Gemmatimonadota > Gemmatimonadetes > Gemmatimonadales > GWC2-71-9 > 20CM-2-65-7. The sequence goes on from DATBFV010000181.1 coordinate 14,531, forward strand.
CCGTTCGGTCAGCGGGACGCCGTTTCGCGCGACGAGTACGACCCCGGAAAACTGCCGATGTTGGACCAGACTATCGACGGCGGCTTCCCAACCCGCGACCCCCCCCACGACTTGCGCCTGGGCCGCGACGAGGACGGCATAGATGAGTGTCATACAGAAACAGACGCGGCAGGTGGCAAAAAGGTCGCGACTTGACGAACTGCTGCGCGCGCACGCAAATCCGAGGTAGTGACCTCTCCCTCCTCCGTCATCATCGCCGGCGCCGGGCCGATCGGCCTGGCATGCGCCATATCCGCAAAACGCCGCGGCATCGATCCGCTCGTCATCGACGCCGGCGCGATCGCCAATTCGATCGTGCGATACCCGGTCAACATGACATTCTTCACGACGCCCGAGCGGCTCGAGATCGGCGGACACCCGCTGGTCTGTGCTGGCGCCAAGGCCACGCGAGAGGAAGCGCTCAAGTACTATCGGGGCGTCGTACGAACCGAAGGCATCAACGTTCGAACGTATACCAAACTCATTTCCGCCTATGAGGTCGAAACGCGATTCGGGCGCGAATCGATCGCATGGGAGAAGCTCGTCCTCGCGACCGGCTACTTCGACCATGTCAACCAGCTCAACGTTCCAGGCGAAACATTGCCGCACGTGCGCCACTACTTCGACGAAGCCCACCTCTCCGCGGGACTCGACGTCGTCGTGATCGGCGGGAAAAACTCGGCGGTAGAAGCCGCGCTGCAGCTATTTCGCGCCGGCGCACGCACCACGATCGTGTACCGCGGCAAGACGTGGCCGAAGAGTGTGAAGTACTGGCTGCGGCCCGACCTCGAGAACCGGATCAAGGCAGGCGAAATCCAGGCGCGGCTGGGCAGCGAGGTGGTCGAAATCACCGATCGGGACGTACTGGTGCGCGGTGCGTTGGGCAACGAGGAGCGTATTCCGGCCGACCGCGTCTATCCGCTGATCGGTTTTCACCCCGATCTCGAGCTGTTTCGGCGAATCGGCATCGCCTTCGATTCCGAATCGGGGCGCCCCGAAGTCAATCTCGAAACGCTCGAAACTTCTGTACCGGGCGTGTTCGTAGCAGGCAGTGTGACGGCGGGCAACCGGATTTCGGAGATCTTCATCGAGAATGGCCGCTTTGACGGCGAGAAGATCTTCGGGTCCCCGGCGGAGCGGCGGCAGGCACGGGACCTATACCAGGGGATTAGGAGGGAAACGGGTGAATAGTCCCTTCCCATTTCCGACACACGCGGGCTAACTTGCGACCATGTCCGAACTCCGCGACGCCTTAGCGGACGCGCTCGGCCCTTTATATCGGATTGAGCGAGAAGTACGGCCGGTTGGTGAGTACCGGTTGTTTGTCGCGACTCAATCCCAAGACGGCAGCGAGCTTCTGGTCAAGATTCTTCCGGCGGCCTTATCGCTGGGAATCAACGATCTCCAGTTCGAGCGTGCGGTGCTGCTGCTCGCCGAGCGCCTGCGACATCCGAATCTGGTGCAGCCGCGCGGCGCGGGTCGCGCCGGCGCGTTCGTGTATCACACGCGCCCGTTTGTCCCCGGAACCACGCTGCGCGCCTGGATCGGCAACAACGGTCCCACCCCGCTCTCGCGCACCGTCGAAATCCTTCGCAGCATCCTGAGCGGTCTCGCACACGCACACAGCCTGGATATCGCCCACGGCGAACTGAAGCCGGAGAATGTGCTGCTCTCCGACGAAGGGGTGCTGGTGGCCGACACCGGCATTACCAGCGCACTTGGCCGTCCGGCGACGGCGCGTAATGACATGGCCGCCGTGCAGGCGCTCACGTACGAGATGCTCACGGGGATGCGGCCCACCACCGGCCAGGAGCCGCTCGAGCACTCCCGTTCGCTGCCGCTGTGGCTCTCGGAGTGGATGCGTTCGCGGTGGGCGGATGCCGGTCGAGCGCTGGCGGGCATCCGGCCGCCGCCGCCTCCCAACTCCCAATCTTCTCAGCTCTTCGCCTGATCGTTACGGAACATTGCTGTAACCCCTTCAACGCATTGGAGTGTCCATCCGTGGTGCATCGCACGTTGTCACTGCTCGCCGTCACCGCCGTTCTCGCTTTCTCTGGTCTCGCAGCGCAGGGCGCGTTTGGCTCCGCGCTCGCCGTCAGCGGCCGAGACGTGTTCGTGGGCCAGCCCGGTAACGCCTATGGACCGGGTGTGGTCTACATCTTTCGCGCCAACACTCAGGGCGCCTGGCGCGCCGCTCAAAAGGTGACACGCGCCGATGCCGTGAATGGCGACGGCTTCGGGTCGGCGATCGCCGTTGACGGCAATACCATGCTGGTCGGTGCCGGCACGGCCGACTCGAATGCGGGCATCGTGTACGTGCTGACGAAAGGTGCGAACGGTGCCTGGCGCGAGAGTGGCACGCTGAAGGCAGATGACAGGCATGCGGGCGACCGGTTTGGCACGGGAATCGTGGTGGTGGACGGCCGAGCATATATCTCGACCGGGATCGAGGGATTCGGCTCGATGGTGTTCTCGCGCAAGGGCGGCGCGGTGTTCGTCTTCCGAAACAACAACGGCACCTGGACCCAAGAGGCGACGCTCAGCTCGACGGACACCTCCAACGCTCAGACATTCGGCGGCGCGGTCGCCGTGTCGGGCTCACGCGTGATGGTCGGCAATTTCCGCGCGGATTCGGGCAACGGCGCGGTCTATGTGTTCAGTCGCGACGGCTCCGGGGCGTACAAGATGGAAAGCAAGATTGTGCCGCCCGGACCGATCACCGGCCGCAACAGCGGTTTCGGCAGCTCGCTCGTGCTGCGCGGCGATACCGCGCTGATCGGTGCGATCAACGATCGGGGCGCCGGCGCCGTGTGGATTTTCGCGCGGGACTCCGCGGCCGGCCGCTGGAATCCCGTCACACGGACACTGCCGTTCGACGGCAGCTTCGGCACGCGCTACGGCATCGCGCTGGCCGAGCTCGGCAACGAGCTCTGGATCGGCGCGGACGGCGCGAATGGTTTTGCCGGAGGGGTCTACCGCGTAACGCGGGATTCAAGCGGCTTCCCGAGTGCGCTGAAGCTGACCGCGCCCACGAGCGTCGCCGCCGGCAATAACCAGTTCGGCTCCAAGATCGCCGCCGCAGGCTCGCTCGTGGCGGTCACGGTGGAGAATGAGGACTTCGGCGAGGGCGGCGTGGTCGTGTACAGCCGCCGGTCCGCGGGCACGTGGGGTGTGGCAGCGCACCTCGTCGGTGACGTGTCGCGCCTCACCGCGATCACGGGAGCAAACCGCGAGTGCACGAACGGCAAGATTCAGAACTTCGACTGCAACCAGGTGGACCTGCTGTCGTTCCTCCCGGTCTCGGCGCTCGGAGGGAAGCGCGGCGTGCAGATGAACGATGTATGGGGGTACAGCGATCCACAGACCGGGCACGACTACGTGCTGGCGGGCCGGTTCGACGGCACGGCGTTCGTGGACGTGACGGACCCGAGCCGGCCGGTGTATCTCGGCTCGCTGCCCAAGACCGCCGGATCACCCGGTAATTTCTGGCGCGACATCAAGACGTACAAGCACTATGCGTTCATCGTCGCCGACGGCGCGCGCGAGCACGGCATGCAGGTGTTCGACTTGAACCGGCTGCGCGACGTAAAGGGGGCGCCGGTGACCTTCACCGAAGACGCCCACTACAGCAACATCCACAGCGCTCACAACATCGTGTCCGATACCGCAACGGGGTTCATGTACATCGTCGGGGCGAGTGGTGGCGGGGAGATGTGCGGCGGCGGTCTCCACATGGTGGACGTTCGTGACCCGTTGCATCCCAAGTTCGCCGGGTGCTTCTCGGATCCGGCGACTGGCCGCCAGGGGACGGGGTACTCGCACGATGCGCAGTGCGTCGTCTATCACGGTCCGTCGACCAAGTACCAGGGGCGCGAGATCTGTTTCGGCTTCAACGAAACCGCGATCGACATTGCCGACGTGACCGACAAGACGCATCCCGTCGCCATTTCCCACGCGACCTACCCGAATGTGGCGTACGCGCACCAGGGCTGGCTGACGGACGATCAGCGTTACGTGTACGAAGACGACGAGCTCGATGAGATCGAAGGGTTCGTGGACGGCACGCGGACGCTGATCTGGGACGTCAACGATCTCGACAATCCTGTTCTGGCGGGGCAGTACATCTCGAAGAACCGCTCGACCGACCACAATCTGTTCGTGAACGGCAATACGATCTATCAGTCGAACTATGTGAGCGGGCTGCGCGTGCTCGATATCACGGACCGCGTTCATCCGGTGCAAGTCGGCTTTTTCGATACGCACCCCGTCGGGCCGGACGAACCCGGGTTCGCCGGGAGCTGGGGGAATTATCCGTTCTTCAAGAGCGGTATCGTGGCCGTAACCAGCATGCAGGAAGGGCTGTTCATCTTGAAGAAGCATCCGACGCCGCCGGTGCCATGAAATCATTGCTAGCGGGGCTACTTCTCGTTGGACTGTTGGACGGTTGGAAGGTGACTTCAACCGTCCAACCGTCCAACCGTGCAACCTTCGTCTACGTTGCGAACCAGGCGTCGGGCAAAGTCACGGTCATCGACGCGTCCAGCGACTCCATCGTGGCGACCGTCGACTTCACGACGATGGGCTTTTCGGCTCACCCCAAGCCGCACCACATCGTGGTAGAGCCCGATGGCTCGTACTGGTACGTCTCGCTCGTCGGTGACAACGCGGTCGTGAAGCTCGACCGCAATAACCACGTCGTGGCCAAGGCCGAGACGGTGACGCCGGGCTTGCTGGCGCTCGACCCCAAGAGTGACCGCTTATACGCGACGCGCTCGATGTCGGCGGTCAACGCGGCGGCGCGTATCGCCGTGATCAACCGCAAGACCATGGCGGCCGAGGAAGTCGAAGTGCTGGTTCCGCGCCCCCACGGGCTCGCGGTGGCGCGCGATGGAAAGCACGCGTACGTCGGCAGCCTCGGCGCGAACCAGATCGCGGTGTACGATGCCAACAGCGAGCGTGTCGGCATCGTGGACGTGCCGGGCGGCGATACAAGCCAGGTCATCGTCGGGCTCGCGGTATCCCCGGACGGCAAGACGCTCGTCGCCACGGCGCAACTCACCGGCAAGCTGCTGGTCTTCGACCTGGCCGATCCCGCCAAGCCCAGACTGGTGCAGCGAGTCACGACGGGCGATTGGCCGTGGCTCGTCGCGTTCACGCCGAACGGTTCAGAGGTCTGGGTGCCGAATCAACGATCGAATGATGTGACGGTCATCGATGCAAAGCGTTGGACCGTCGCCGCGACGGTACGGGGCGAGTTCGCGCAGCCCGACGGCATCGGCGTCTCGCGCGACGGCCGGCTGGTGTTCGTCGCGAATCACAACACCGACAACATCATGAACATGGGCGGGATCAGCATGGCGATGCCGGCGGCGGGATCGACAAATCCGGGCCGCGTGATCGTCATCGACGCAAAGAAGCGGGAAGTCCTGAAGCGCGTTGACACGGCGCCGGACGGCTCGGGTCTCGCGGTAGGCGGAGGAACGCCCTGAGACTCGTGGTGGTGCTGCTGGCGGTGACGGCTTGTGCGCACCGCCAGCCGACCGCCATGACCGCCCGACCGCCGCAGTTATCGCTGCAGTTTGACCGGCAGATCTCCCCATTCCCCGTTTACGATTCCACCGGCCACCAGTACGCGCTCCCGTTTCTCGGCGGCTTTGAACATCCCCGCCCCCAGCTCGTCGACATCGATGGTGACGGCAAACTCGATCTGTTCATTCAGGAGAACTCCGCAGAGCTACAGCTCTTTCAGCGCAGCCCTGACACCTGGCACCTGACGACCGACAGCTTTCACAACATCGACATCGGCGAATGGTACCGCTTCGTCGACGTGGATGGCGATGGCTTGTACGATCTCTTTGCCGAGTCGCCGCTCAGCGATATCCGGTACTATCGCAATGTCGGCACCAAGGTGGCGCCGCGTTTCGTCGTGGCGGCCGACACGCTGAAGGACGTCACCGGCGTCGCGATCTACGCGGATCGGCAGAACATTGCGCAGTTTGCCGATATCGACTGCAACGGCAAGCTCGACATGCTGCTGGGCCGTGTGGACGGCACCATCACGCGCTACGAGTCTCAGGGTCTGGACAGTCTCCACGCACCACGATTCCAGCTCGTTACAGAGCGCTTCGAAGGCATTCAGATCATCGGCCAGCGTCAGCCCTCGCTGCACGGGGCCAATACGATGGCCGTCTTCGATGTCGATGCGGATGGCGATCCGGACATCTTGTGGGGCGACTTCTTTGAGCCGGGACTACTGTGGCTGCGCAATCACGGCAGCTGCGCTCATTTCGACTTTCACGACGATCGGATTCCCTTTCCCCCCGGCTCCCCGCTCGAAACGAGCGGCTATAATGCGCCCGCTGCCGGGGATCTCAACGACGATGGCCGAACGGATCTCGTCGTCGGTGTTCTGGGCGGCGCGTTCAATCCCGTCAAGACGAGCACCGCCAATCTGTATGAGCTCGACCAATCGGCTCCGAACCAATGGTCCGTGGTAACCCCGCATCTCTTGGACGGCATCGATCTCGGCGCCGAAACGGTACCGGCGGTGGGCGACATCGATGGGGACGGCGATCTGGATGTGGTCGTGGGCACGAAGATCGAGCCTGACAATCCCAGGACGGGTGGCATGTACTGGTTCGAGAACACGGGGTCACGCACTGCGCCGGAGTTGCGACTGCGCGGTCACCTCAACGTCTTGCCGGTCTTCCACAACGCGCCCGCGTTGGGCGATCTCGATGGGGACGGCTCGCCCGACCTCGTCGTCGGGCAATTCCAGGATGCGGTGGCGTGGTATCACAACAGCGGCAAGGCCGGCCCGGATCGTTTCCAACTCGTGGATTCGGCAGTGGTCCGACTGCCACGCGGCAGCAACGGCGTCCCCGAGCTCCGCGATATCGACGGCGACGGCGATCTGGATCTGCTACTCGGCGACGCGGGCGGACGAGTCGCGCTGTTTCGCAACGATGGATCACGGCAGGCACCGCGCTTTGTTCTGGTCAACGACGACTTTCTTGGCCGTCGCGTAGGTCGCCGCGTGGTGCCGCGGTTCGTTGGTAACGCGCTCGTGTTTGGAACCGAGCAGGAACGGGTCGACTCGACGCTGGGTGTGCGCTTGCCTGCGTATGCGGCACCCGCGTTTGCCGACTGGCAAGCGTCAGGCATACCGGATCTGCTTGTCGGCACACAAGGTGGCGGACTGTTCTTTTATCGAGCCGGCCACGCCAAGTAGTTCTCTTGACACTTCCCGCAACGGCCCGCGTATTGTAATCCGTCCCTTACTCGAGCATGCGCGATGTTGAAGCCCGTCTTGCAGCTGGCCGCCGTGGGTGTCGTTGGTATCGTCCTTTTTAAACTGGCCTCGGTGTTTCTGCTTCCCGTGTTTTTCTTCCTGTTCAAGATCGGCTTGATCGTCGGTTTGATCATGCTGGCCTTCTGGTTCTTCAATAAGAAGGGTCGTGGTAAGGAGGACACACCCCCCGCGTCTTCCTAGTGTCTGCCGCAACACGACCGAGGCGCGCCCGACCTGCAACAGGCCTGGCGCGCCTCGTGCTTTCCCCTCCAGCAAAGGAGGGGGCTATGGCCAACTGGAAAGCTGTCATCATCTCGCTGGGCCTTGCTTTGGGCTGGGTGATGGGGAATCCGGCGGTCGCGCTCGGACCCGCTCCCGACCCAGTGGCGGAGGCTCAGATGAAGGTCGCGCGTGTCGAGGCTCTGACTCAGCATCTCCGGAGCTGTCCGGGAGATACCGACGAGATGGAGCATCTTGCGGCACTGTACATGGCGAACGGGTCCGACGATGCCGCGATTGGGCCGCTGGCTCGAGCACTGCAGCTCGATTCACACAGGCGGAGTTTGTGGGTGATGCTGGATACGGCGCTACGGCATCTGGGACGGGAGCGGATCTCTGACGAAGAACTCGCTTTGCGAGCCGCCGAATTCAGGAGTGCTTTGACCCGCTAAACAACTGGGGCGGCGATCGTCTCGCCGCCCCTTCGTCGTCCTACTGGTCGACCCAGGTACTTCTCACGTCGTACGTCACATCATACACCAGTTGGTTGACCAGCCGTCCATACGCGTCGTTGGGGTCCTTCGCGGAGAACGACGCCATCCCGCCGCTGATCGACAGACCGCCCACTTCCTCCGTCGACGCCGAGCTCTTGCGCCACATGATGCCGCCGGTGCGCGTGTTCACGAGCCATACCGAGAGCTCGACAGTCACGGTCGCGCGGACCACCGGCGACAGCGATGCCGTCAGCCCACCGTGCGGCTTCACGTTGGAAATCTTGAGATGACCGAAGAACGCGACGGGGCAGCCGTTCGTGTCGGCGGCGGCGGCGAAGACGCGGCTCGAGTCGGCCGAGGTGAATTCGCGCATCTCGATGCCGTTCTGCGCCGCAAGCACATATTCCTCGAAGCGGTGCGTTGCAAACTCGTGGAGGTTGCCCTTGGCGTTCTCCACCGAGAATTCAAAGAGTCCGATATTGTGATGCGGAACCAGATCCAGGGTCGGTGGAAGCAGCACGCGTTGGCGTACGGGACGATTACCGCCGCAGCCGAAGACGGCGAGGACGATGAAGCAGCAAATGGCGACTCGAGCGACGCGCATGGGACCTCCAGGCCTTGAAGGCTCGGGGGTCCAACATAATGAACGCGGGTTCGATGGTGGGAATCTGCGTCACACAGGCTCGTAAGTTACGGCCTTGCCTCTCCAGTCCAACGCTCGGTAGGTACGTCAGGAGGAAGGGGTTGGGCCCGGAGGTAGGCGATCACCTTCCAGATCGCGCCGGGTGACATGATGCCGCCGTAGGCAGGCATGCCGCGCGGCCGGCCGTAGAAGATCGACTGATACAACGCGCCGTCGGTCCCACCGTAGCGCCAGCGGCCATCCACGAGACTCGGACCCACCCAACCGAGCGCGCCGCCGCCATGACAGCCGTCGCAGTTCATCGCGCTGAAGATTTTTGAACCATCCGTCGCGTTGGTGGAGTCATTCGCCAGAGGACTCTTGATCTCGACGGCTGGAGGCTGATTGCCGCCCGCGGCAACGTGATCGGGATATCGGACGGAGAGCGGTGCACCGTTCTGAAAGTCGGCGCCGCGGTTGCATGCCATCACGAGCAAACCCGCGCACCACGCACCGCGCACCACGCACTGCTTCATAAGCCGAAGATCCAAACGATGCCGCCCTGACTCGTATGCCGCGCGAGCTCGGGAGCGAAGTCGGCGGGCGGGCGGACATCGGCGGGATCGTCGGAGCGGACGTCGCCGGACAGGAGGAACCAATCGCCGCCGATGCCGGCGTAGACCGCGATATACTGCTTGCCATCTGGTCCGCGGAACGAAATCGGCGCGCCCACCACGCCCGACCCGACTTTGAATTTCCAGAGCTCTTTGCCGGTCCGCGCGTTGGCCGCTTTGAACCACCCATCGAGTGTCCCGTAGAAGACCACGTCGCCGGCGGTGACGACACTACCGCTCCAGACCGGGAATTTCTCCTTTATCCCCCAGACTTTGCGGCCGCGCGCGGCGTCCCATGCGATGAACTCTCCCATGTTCCCGCCGGGCCCCGCCATGTAGGGCGTCGTCGCGCCGATGTACGGCGTCCCGGGAATCCGCGTCACGGGGGCCGCTTCGAAGTTCATGCAGAGATTGTTCGTGGCCGTGTAGAACAGCCCGGTGCGCGGGGAGTACGCGCTCGGTGATGCCGGACTCTTGCCGCCCTCGAGGCTCGGGCAGATGCCTTTCACGTTGCCGTGCGACGCGCCCGTCGTCTTGGTCGTATCGAGGATCGGCAGTCCGGTCTTCTTGTTGATGCCTTTCGCCCAGGTCACGTTCGCAAATGGCTCGGCCACGAGCAGCTCGCCGGTGACGCGGTCGAGCGTGTAGGCGAAGCCATTCTTGTCGAAGTGCACGAGCACGCGCCGTATGCGTCCGCCCACGACCAGATCGGTGAGGATCATTTCGGCGTTCGCGTCGTAATCCCAGCTGTCATGGGGTGTGAACTGGTACGCCCAGACGAGCGTACCGTCGCCAGGTCGGCGCGCGAGGACGCTGTTGGTCCATTTGTTTTCGCCGGGGCGTTGCTCGGTGTTGTAGGGACCGGGATTGCCGGTGCCAAAGTAGATGAGATCGAGCTGCGGATCGTACGAGATCCAGCCCCACACCGGCGCGCCGCCCCGGCGCCACGAGTCGCCCTGCCAGGTCGAGACGCCGACGTTGGGCTCGCCCGTATAACGCCCGAGACCGGGGTGCGCGAGCATCAGGGAATCGGGGCCCATGTTGTGGGCGGTCCACAGAATCTTGCCTGTCGCGAGATCGAGCCCCTTCACCCATCCGTAGATCCCGAATTCCCCTCCCGATGGTCCCACGATCACGCGATTGCGGGCGACAAAGGGCGCCATCGGCGTCGTCTCACCCTGACCCATGTCGCCGATTTGCGTCTTCCATACCTCGTGGCCGTCGGTGGCGTCGATAGCGACCGTATGCCCGTCCAGCAGGTTGTAGATGATCTTGCCGTCGGCGAACACCGCGCCGCGGTTGATCGCGTCACAGCACGCGATGCCGAGCGCCGTCGGATTCACTTCCGGCCGATACTTCCACTTGAGCGGATAGCCTTCGGTCTTCAGGTCGAAGGCGTACAGCACGTCGGGGAATGGCGTCACCACGTACATCGTAGTGCCGACGACGAGCGGCTGGCCTTCGTGGCCGCCGAGCACGCCGGTCGAAAAGCTCCAGACCGGTTTGAGCCGCGCCGCATTGGTGGACGTGATCTGCGCCAGGCCGCTGTACCGTGTCGCGGCGTAGTTCTTCGCCGGCATGGTCCATTGGCCGTCATCGGTTTGTGGATTGCCTTGAAAAAATGAGAGGGCGAACAGGAAGGCTGCGGTCATCGGGCCACGAGCGCGAGCGGCACTTTGCGCAGTCCTTTCCATGCGTTCGTAATACCCGTCGAGTCTGAGATGGACAGTTGGGCCGAGATCCCCCCGTCGAGCAGCATCGCATGCTGAGCGCCGAGTGCGCCCATGACTGCCGCCATCTCCGGCACCGTGAGCCCGAGCGGCACGCGGTCCGCTCCGGGGATGGGAAGGTCGAGTCGTGTTAGCGCGACGAGGAGTCGGCCCCGGCGGTCGAGGCCCAGCGCCAGCCGCGCGTCCCGATGCGTAACGTTGATCGCTTCCCGTCGCAGCATCGCCGGCACTTGGCCATCGCCCGCGAGCAACGTGGGATACGACTGAAACGCGAACGTCACGTCCGGCCGCCCCCGCCACGCCGAGACGTCATCTCCGTCTACCCACACGATTCTTCCGTCGGCGAGGCCGACCAGCGCCGATGAAAGTAGTCCGTGCCCAGGCGGGAGGCGCTCGCGACCGCCGCTGACGACCCAACCCCACGGCAGCTGCTCGACGAACATTCCGGCATTGAGCGCAAACGCCGCGTCGCTCGCACGCTCGACACTCCAGTTCGGCCGGTCGGCCGCGATGTCTAACACGAGATCGAACGACACCGCCAGAGGATCGATGCGCGCCAGCACGAGTGTGAGCGCGTGCGCTTCACCCGGTCCCGTAATCGGCAGCGTCGCCCACTCGACGCCCCGCTGTCCAGGATGCCAGTTGAACAGCGCCGTGAACCCGACATCGGGGGCGCGCCATTGGATTGGTGCGCGCGACGCCCGCCAGAAGACGTACGACTCGCCGGAAGGCAGCCGGACCGCAAGCCCTGAGTCCTCGTGACCGACCGGCCCCGCAGCCGCCGCGAACAGCGCGACCGCGATAGCACTGCCCGTCGTGCGTCCGATCACCCGAAGTATTTCTTGAGGTCGTCGAGTCGCGCGGTCAGCGCTTGCTCTTCGAGCGGCGTGAACACGTAGCCCGCGCCGACATTGCCCGATGCCTTGAGCATCACGAATCCCTCGCCGCGCTCCGCCGCCATCGCGAACTGTTCGGGCGTCATCTCGGCCGCGCGAGCGGCGGCAGCGTTACCCGCGACTTCCGCGTCGCGCGCCCGCACCGCCAGCGTGTCGCCGAGCGCGGCGAGCGAATCGGCGCGGTGCATCCATGGGGGCATCGGGGGCACATGGCAAGCGGCGCGCGCCTTGGCGGTGTCGGAGTGCGCGTCCCACCCCATCAGCTTGTTCATCTTGTCCTGCGCCCGTCGCATCGCGGCGGTATCATTCGCCGCCGCCGCCTGCTGCATTTCCTGCCCCGCGGCAACGTAGTCCTGCATGAATTTCGTTTTCTCGGGCGTGTTCACGCCCGTCATGCCGACGAAGCGCTGCTGCATTTCCTGCGCGTGCCGCTGCTCGACGTTGTTAAGCTGTTCGCTAACGCAGTTCTCTGCCGCGTCGTTCGCGCTCACCCACTGCGCCCGGTCGTCGCTGTGCTGATTGTTGAGTGTCGCTGCCTCAGCAGAAGCGGCCGACGACGCCTTCCGCAGCTGAGCCGCCGTCTGGCCACCGACGCCGCGCGTCGTGCTGCGGGCTTCGAGACCCGTGATGAGCCGTCCAACGACCTGGGGATTGAGCTCGAGCATCGTGTTGTCGAACTTGGGCGGAGGGCGGTGCTGCGGTTCTGCCTGTCCCGTTACGGCGTGTTGACCGGCTTCCTTCGCCTTGCGGCGCAGGTTGGGGATCTGCGCGTGCGCCACCGACGTGACGACTGCGAACGCGGCGAGCGCGAGAACCATGGACGGACGGGGCATCGAGGGGTCCTTGGTGTGGGGAATGATGCTCAGAAACTCACGTCCCTCTCTGGAACCCGCTAGATCCCAGATGCGTTCAGTATGGCCCACTACCGCTGGACCCCTACACTATTATGAGCTTATGAACATCGCGCTCCTGTTGGCACTCAGTTTGACCACTCCGCTCGACACCGCCACTTTCGCCGGCGGGTGCTTCTGGACGATGGAGCACGCGTACGACGACTTGCCCGGCGTCATTTCCGCGACCTCCGGATTCATGGGCGGTACCACCAAGAACCCGACCTACATGCAGGTCGTGGAAGGCAACACGGGGCATCTCGAGTCAGTCCAGGTCGTGTACGATCCGGCCAAGGTCAGCTATGAGACGCTGCTGTGGACCTTCTGGCACAACATCGATCCGTTCCAGGCCGACGGACAGGCGTGCGACACCGGCGCGAACTACCACACGGCCGTCTTCGTCCGAAATCCGGAGCAGCGCCGGGCCGCGAGCGCCACTCGGCAGCAGATCGGTGAGCGCTTCCATCGCGAGGTCGCGGCGCAGATTCTGACGGCTGGCCAGTTCTACGCGGCGGAAGAGTATCACCAGGACTACGCAAAGAAGAATCCCGAGCATTACGGCATGTATCGCGCCGGCTGTGGCCGCGACCGGCGGCTCCGCGCGATTTGGGGCGATGAAGCCGGAGTCGCCAAAGTGAGTATGGGAGGGATTTACATCGTGAAGCCGAAACCGAGCGACGCCGAGCTGCGGCGCACTCTGACCCCTTTGCAGTACGAGGTCACACAGCACGAGGCAACGGAGCGTCCATTCCAGAACGAGTTCTGGGACAACCATAAGGAAGGGATCTACGTGGATGTGGTGTCGGGGGAGCCGCTCTTCAGCTCCACCGACAAATACGATTCGCAGACCGGGTGGCCGAGCTTCACGCGGCCGCTCGAGACGGCCAACATCCAGGAGAAGACCGACCGTTCGCTGTTCATGGAGCGCACCGAAGTGCGTTCCACCCACGCAAATTCACACCTTGGGCATGTCTTCGACGACGGACCCAGGCCGACGGGTCTCCGCTATTGCATCAACTCGGCGGCGCTGCGGTTTATTCCGGTGGATTCGTTGGACGCCGAGGGGTACGGCCAGTATCTGGCGGTGTTCAAGAAGAAGTAACTAGCGTTTCTGCCGTTCCAGCAGGCCAACGGCGCGGTGCAGGCGCTCGATCGCCGCGCCCAGGTCCTCTCTGGGTCCCGATGTCAGCTCCCCTGACACGGCCACTTCCCTGAGTAGCTGTAGGGCATTCCGGACATGCTCGACGGGCCGTTCGGCATTGGGTAACCGCAGGGAGCGGCCCCGGCGGTCGAGCGTACTGCGGCGCTCAGCACCGGAGCGGCGGTCCACGACGTGCCGGCGCTCCTCTGTCACAATCATGACCATGCGCCGACGTGGCTCTGACCGGCGATCGTTGCCTGTACGTCGGTCAGACCACAACCTGGTCGATGTCACGCTGGAAGCCTCGACGGACTGCAACTAGGGTTCCAAGGGCGGGGCCAAAGTATCACGAAACCAACCTTTTGTCGAATCGTACCATCAAAAGAACAGCCCAGAATCAAGGAAGCCTCATATGCCGTTCATGCCGCTGGCTGCCGTCGTTTTGGCTTTGCAGACAGCTGCTTCCGTTCCACCACCGGCCGAGCCTACCGCGACAACCGCGGTCGCCCGTCGGGCCGCGTCCGCTCCCCTCATCGACGGCAAGGACCAGGATGAGGTGTGGCGGACGGCACCGGCGATTCGAGACTTCCGTCAGTTCCAGCCCAGGGAAGACGGGGACCCGAGTATGCCGACCGAGGCTCGGGTCGCCTACGACGCCCACAACTTCTACGTGTTCGTGCGTGCCTTCGATTCCCATCCTGACAGCATCAAGAAGATCCTCGCCCGTCGCGACAATCGCGTCTGCTGTGATCAGATCAAAATCGTCATCGACTCCTACCACGACCGCCGCACCGGCTTCGAGTTCGCGGTAAACCCCGCGGGCGTGAAGCGCGATTACGCCATCTATGGCGATGGGGACCAGGAAGACGATGCCTGGGATGCCGTGTGGGAGGTCGCGACGCAGATCGATTCACTCGGCTGGACGGCGGAATTCCGGATTCCGCTCTCCCAGCTCCGCTACGCCCATGGGCCGAGAAATACGTTCGGCTTTGCGGTCTGGCGGGATATCGACCGGCATGGCGCCGAGCGTGTGGGTTGGCCGCTGTACCGCACGTCGGTCCGCGGTTTTTCGTCGCAACTCGGCGACCTGGTGGGGCTGGATGGGCTCGAGGCGCCCCGGCGCCTGGAGATTGCTCCGTACATGCTGGCGAAGAACGTCCCGGCTCCCAATTTCGAGCGCGATCAGCAGTATGACGGCGGTGCCGACATCAAATACGGGATCACGTCGAACATCACGCTCGACGCGACGATCAATCCCGACTTCGGTCAGGTCGAAGCGGACCCGTCGGTCGTCAATCTCACCTCGTTTGAGACGTTCTATCAGGAGCGGCGACCGTTCTTCGTCGAAGGAACAGGAATTTTCAACTTCCCCGTCAACTGCAACGTGGTGAACTGCAATGGAGAAGGGCTGTTCTACTCGCGGCGCATCGGTCACGACCCCGCCGGTATCATTGGCGCCGCCAAGATCACGGGCCGCCTG
The DNA here is from genome assembly GCA_036558345.1 of Gemmatimonadales bacterium. Lineage (GTDB taxonomy): Bacteria > Gemmatimonadota > Gemmatimonadetes > Gemmatimonadales > GWC2-71-9 > 20CM-2-65-7. The sequence continues at coordinate 29,947 of DATBFV010000181.1, forward strand.
CCCGGCGGTCTTACGCTCGGCGGGGTGGAAAGCGTCACACAGCGCGCCGCGGACGGCAACGTGACGATCGAGCCCGTTGCGAATTACGCCGTGATGCGACTGAACCAGGACTACCGTAAGGGCCAGAGCTCGATCGGATTCATGGGGACCTTGGTCAATCGAAACGTCGATCAGTTCACCGAAAACACCCTGCGCCGCTCCGCCTATGTGGGCGCGATGGATTTCCGGCACCGCTTCCATAACGGTGGCTACGAGGTTTCAGGCTCTCTCGATTTCAGCACGGTCAATGGCACCGCGGCGGTGATCGCCAACACCCAGACCTCGTCCACGCACAACTTCCAGCGGCCAGACGACAAAGTGCAGTACGACCCGACGCGTACGTCGCTCAATGGCCATGCGGAAGAGCTGTTGTTCACCAAGCAGAACGGCTTCATCAATTTCCAGACCAGCTATCAGCGGCGCTCGCCGGGCTTCGAAATCAACGATCTCGGATTTTTGCTCCAGGCGGACCAGCAGGGATGGAACAACTGGGCATCGCTCAACTGGCGAAAGCCCACGAAGGTGTGGCAGCGGGCGTTCTGGAACTTCAACTGGTGGCAGTTTTGGTCGATCGAACGGCTGCCGACCGATCGGGGATTCAACACTAACGCGCACGTGCAGCTCAGGAACCAGTGGTATTTGCATGCCGGCGGGACCATCGGCAACCTGGGCGACGTGTACTGCGATCGCTGCGCTCGCGGTGGCCCCGCCGTTCGGCGCGATCAGTTCATCGCGCCGTGGTTTGGTTTCGGCGGAGATTCGCGTAACGCGATCACGCCGTTCATCTTCTTCAATTTTTTCCGGGGCGACGTGGGGCGTTCGACCTCCGTCAACGTGAACCCGGAGATAGATCTGCGGGTCGGCTCACAGCTGAGCAGCTCGGTGAGCATGAACGCCACGCATCGTATCAATGCCACGCAGGACTTGAATCCGCAGACCGACTCGCTTGGCACGCACTACCTGTTTGCGCATCTCGATCAACAGGAAGTCTCGATGTCGTTCCGCGTGGACTACACGGTCACGCCGACACTCACGGTCCAGGCCTACGCGCAGCCGTTTGTGAGCAAGGGGCACTGGTCGGACGTACGGGAGCTTTCGAGCGACCCGCGTGCGCCCGCGTTCGACGATCGCTTCCAGCCGTACAGCGGCACGGGGCCGAGCGACTTCAACCAGAAGTTCTTCAACTCGAACCTGGTGGTGCGCTGGGAATACCGGCCCGGCTCGACGCTCTTCGTGGTATGGAGTCAAGGGCGCGACGACTACGAATCAACGATGGGAGACCGGACGATCTCAGACGATTTCGGGAGGCTGTTCGACACGCCACCGCACAACACGTTTCTGATCAAGGCGTCGTACTGGCTCAACCGCTAAACCGAAGCGCAGGACTTGGCCACCCACTGCGGGTGGCCGTCCGTGTAGCGTCGGCGTGACAGCTAGTCCGGCTCGATCCGCTCCAGCGCGTACCGCAGTCGCAACACCGCCGTATCAAGGAGGCGCCGCGAGTCGTCGCGCAGCGCGCCTTGATCGGCCAGCTGTGTCAGCAGTTCCAGGACGGCGTGGATCTGCGCCGTCGCCGACTCCACGATCATCCGGCGATCGAGGCCGTTGCGGCGCTCGATTGTTACCGGGACGTCCTTCACCCGCCGATCCCCGCCCCGCCTGCGATTCGCAACCGTCATCCGCCACCTCCCTCTTCCGACACCACCCAGGTGCGTTCGCTGTTCAGCAGTGCGTCCAGGTCACTCCTGCCGGGCACGGCGGTTTGCTGCGCGTACACGTCGTGCTCGTACGACTCCGTCGGATTGCAGTACAGCACGCCCATGACCGTTGGGAACGGCGGCTCCAGCGTGGCGAGCAGCTGTGCCAGAGGGCGATTGGTTTCGTCGTGGACCAGGACATCGGGGGTGGAAGCGGCGACGACTTCAAGCTCGAGCTTGCCGGGCTTCAAACGCAGGGCCTTGTCCTTGTTCTTGCCGAACACGAGCGGCTTGCCGTGCTCGACCAGGAGCTGCGCCTCGGCGGCAACCTCTTTGCCCGTGATGTGCTCGAACACCCCGTCGTTGAAGACGACACAATTCTGCAGGATCTCCACGAACGAGGCGCCGCGATGCGCGTGGGCGCGTTTCAGGACGCCGATGAGATGCGGCTGCATCGTGTCGATCGAGCGCGCCACGAACCGCGCGCCGGCGCCCAGCGCAAACGCACATGCCGAGACCGGATGCTCGATCGAGCCGAGGGGCGTGGAGGGCGAGCGCGTGCCGCGGCGCGAGGTTGGCGAGTACTGGCCTTTGGTAAGTCCGTAGATCTCGTTGTTGAATAGCACGATGTTCAAGTCGACGTTGCGGCGCAGCACGTGCAGCATGTGGTTGCCGCCGATCGACAGGCCGTCGCCGTCGCCGGTCATTACCCATACGTCCAGCTCGGGATTGGCGAGCTTGATGCCCGTGGCGATGGCCGGTGCGCGGCCGTGCACGGTGTGGAAGCCGTAGGTCGACATGTAGTACGGAAAGCGCGCCGCGCACCCGATCCCGCTGACGAACACCGTGCGCTCGCGCACCAGCCCCATGTCGGCGCACGCCTTCTGCACCGCCTTGAGAATCGCGTAGTCGCCGCATCCGGGACACCAGCGGACTTCCTGGTCCGAGGCGTAGTCTTTGGGCGCGAGCTGGGCGTCGGTGATCGTGGTGACGGTCATCCCGCCTCACCCCCTCGTCCTCTACCTTCACGCGACGGCGCAGCACCGCCGCGGATTTTTTGAACGATATCGGTCACGCGGAACGGCTTCCCGGTGACCTTGTTGAACCCTTCCGCGTTGATCAGATACTCTGCCCTGATCAGCTTCACGAGCTGCCCGTTGTTCATCTCCGGCACCAGCACGCGCTCGTAACGCTTGAGCAGGTCGCCGAGATTGCGCGGGAACGGACTCAGATAGCGAAGGTGGATGTGTGAGACGTCGCGCCCTTCATCGCGCGCGATCTGCACGGCGCGATGGATGGACCCGAAGGTCGAACCCCAGCCCACCACCGCCAGCTTTCCGTGATCCTCGCCGAGCGCGACGCCTTGCAGCGGAATGTCGTTCGCGATCCCCGCGATCTTGTCGGCCCGGGCCTTCGTCATGCGCGCGTGGTTCTCAGGATCATAGGAGATGTGGCCCGAGTCATAGTCGCGCTCGAGACCACCGATTCTGTGCTCCAGGTTGGGCGTCCCGGGTCGCACCCAGGGCCGCGCCAAGGTCTTCGGATCGCGCAGGAACGGATGGAAGCCTTCCGGATTCGTCCGGTACTTCACCGGGAAGCGCGGCAGGTCGGCTTCTTGGGGAATGCGCCAGGGTTCGGCCGCATGAGCGAGGTAGCCGTCGCTCAGCACCATGACGGGTGTCATGTACTTGGTGGCGATGCGCACGGCTTCGATTGCGATGTCGAAGCAATCGGCCGTCGTCGACGGCGCGAGTACTGCGAGCGGGGCGTCGGCGTTGCGGCCGAGCACGGCCTGGAACAGGTCTGATTGCTCCGCCTTCGTCGGCATGCCGGTGGACGGACCGGCCCGCTGTGAATCGATCACGACGAGCGGCAGCTCGGTCGCGATCGCGAGTCCAAGCATCTCCGTCTTGAGCGCGATGCCGGGTCCGGAGCTCGACGTGACGCCGAGGGCGCCGGCGTAGGATGCACCGAGCGCGGCTCCGGCGGCCGCGATCTCATCTTCCGCCTGGAAGGTGACGACGCCATAGGCGCGCAGGTTCGCGAGGATGTGTAACAGCGCCGACGCCGGGGTGATCGGATAGCCCGCGAACACCAGCTTCTCGATTCCCGCGGCCCGGAGCCCGGCGACAAGACCCCACGCCAGTCCTTCGGTCCCGCTGACGGTGCGGTACCGGCCAGGCCGGGCGTGGGCCTTCGGCACGACATAGCCGACCAGATGCTCCGTCATCTCCGCCGTCTCGCCGAACGCGTGGCCGGCGTTGAGCGCCGCGATGTTGGCGTCTGCGATCACCGGTTTCTTGGCGAACTTCTTTTTGAGCCATTCGATCGACGCGGCCCGCTCGTACCCGTACATCCAGAGCAGCAGGCCGAGCGCCCACATGTTCCGGCAGAGGTGCGCTTCACGCGACGACAAGCCGTGCGGCTTCACGGCGTCGGCGGTGAGCTTGGTGATATCGAACTTGAGTACCTGATAACGCGCGAGCGAGTCGTCCTCGAGCGGGCTCTTGACGTAGCCCGCCTTGCTGAGGTTGCGCTCGTTGAACGCCGCCGTGTCGACGACGATGGTGCCGCCGACCTTCAGATCGTCGAGCTCGACCGTCAGCGCAGCGGGATTCATCGCGACGAGCACATCGACGGCATCCCCCGGCGTCATCACGTCGCCGCCGCCGAAGTGGATCTGGAATGCCGAGACGCCAAATGTGGTGCCGGTGGGCGCGCGAATTTCCGCCGGGAAATCGGGGAACGTGGAGAAGTCGCTGCCGGCGAGCGCAGTCTCCAGCGTGAATTGACTGCCCGTCACCTGCATCCCATCGCCGGAATCGCCCGCGAACCGGATGACAACGGCATCTCGGCTCTCACGCTGCGGACGGGCGATGGTAGAAGTCATAGCGCGTAATCTATACGACGTTTCGGAGAACGAACCACACGTTGGCGGGGCGTTCGGCAAGCCGCCGCATATACCATGCGAACCATGCGCTGCCGTAACTGATCAGCACACGAACTTCCGCGCCCATAGAGGCAAGTCTACGCTGCTCGTCGGCCCGGATCCCATAGAGCATGTGAAATTCGTATGAAGAGGGGTCCACGCGCTGCTCCACCGCCGCGTTCCGAATGAAGTCGACCAGCGGCAAGTCGTGGGTGCCGAAGACCGGCTTGGCGCGCTGTCGGGCCGCCTCCGCCAGCAGGCGCCTGGCGAGCTGCCGGTAGTTCTCATCGACATCCGATTTCTTGGGGAATGCGACATTCGGCGGCTCGTTGTACGCGCCCTTGACCAGGCGGATCGCCGGAGAGATCGCGAGGAGCGCGTCCAGGTCCTTGGCGGTGCGGTGGAGATACGCCTGGAGGCAGATGCCCACATTCGGCCACTCCGCTTTGGCGCGCCGGTACACCTCGAGCGTCGCGTCCACGTAGCGCGACTCCTCCATGTCGATCCACAGAAACGAGCGCGCCTGATCGGCGCGGGCGGCGAGTTTGAGCACGTCCTGCACGCATCCCTCCTGGCTCGCGTCGAGGCCGAGGTGCGTGAGCTTGACCGAGACATGCGCCGGCAGCTTGCGCCGCTGAATCTTTTCGTAGACACCGAGGTAATGATCGCGTACCGCCGCGGCTTCGGCGCGATTCGTGACCTGCTCGCCCAACTCGGTGAGCACGGTGCCGAGACCGGATTTGGAGAATTGACCGGCGGCTTCGAGTGCGGCATCGAGAGTCTCGCCCGGCATGAAGCGCTTGACGGCGCGCTGGAAAAAGCGGCGCTCGCGCAACTGGCGGGCGAGCCATTCGCTGCGGGAGGCTTTGAGGAGGAGGCTGCGTGCGAGTCCCATGCAGAGATAGTGCAGTGTATCGTTATTTCATGCCAGCGCATCGCGTGACGTGGCTGATCCCCGTGGCCCTGCTCGTGGCCTGCGCCCACCCCCGGATCGGTGGGACGCCGCCGGGTGGCGGTGGCGCGCGGGAAGCCGGCGATGAGAGTTGCCTGCTTTCGACCGGCGGAGTCTCCGGTCACACGGCAACGATCACCATTGGGTTGACAGACTCGGTCGACCCGCGCCATGCGCCGTCTCCGCGCAACGATGCCGAACGGCTCGTGTTCAGGCATCTGTATGAGCGGCCGCTACGGATCGATTGCGACGGCCACGCGCACCCCGAGCTCGCAGCCAGCTGGGACAAAGAAGATGGCGGCCGCCGCTGGACGGTCCAGCTACGCGAAAATGCCCAGTTCTGGGACGGCGTACCGGTCGCCGCGCAGGACGTGGTCTTCGGGAGAGGCGGCGCCGGCTACACGTTGAGCGCGCCCGCAACCCGGGTCGTCTCCGTCGCGTTGGCCAAGGGCCAGGACGACGTGCCGGTGGCCCTCGCGGATCCTGGCCTCGCGGTCACCAAGCCGGCGCCCGACTCGAGCTGGCCCATCGGGACGGGGGTGTACTGGGCGACCAGCGCCACGACCACGCCGCAGGAGATTCGCGCGCACACCTCGCACGGTGACACGCTCGTCTTCAAGCTGGCCGCGGGCGGCGATGCGCGAGACCTGCTGGACGCCGGGGTCGATCTGTTGGTCACTCGCGACCGCGCGCTGCGCGACTATGCGGCGACGCTGCCCAATCACAGCGTCATCGCGCTGCCCTGGGACCGCACGTACGTCTACGTCACCGCCGAGGCCGGCGCCACCAGATTCGACGGGTTGGAGCAGTCGGTGCGCGCCGAGGCACGCCCCGCCGAGGGCGGCTTCTGGTGGCGCGATCTCCAGCCCTGTGGAATAGGGCGCGGAGCGCAGGCGAGCTCGCCTCGTGCATTAAGCGGCCAGAAACGCATCCTGTATCCGCGGACCGACCCTACCGCGCGGGAGCTGGCGGGTCGTCTGGCGGCGCTGACCCACGCTGTGGCGACGGGCCGGTCGCCGGACGATTTCAGTGCCGCGCTCGATGCGGGCCGCGACTGGGGATATGTCGTGGCGCTGCCGCGCGTGAGCGCCGACGTCTGCCGCGCCGCGAGGGAGCTCTTGCCTTCCTGGCCCGCCACCTTCACGGCGCTCGTCGACACGCGCGCGACGGCGATCGTGCGCCGCGGGGTGGCGCGCTGGGTGGTTGACCAGGACGGGACGGTTCATCTCGCGCCCCCGCCCCCCCCATGAAATTCCGCACCCGCCTCCTCGTCGCGTTTGGGGTGGTGGTGATGATTCCGCTGCTCGTCTTCGGGCTCGGCATCCGCCGCGAGATGGCGAAGCGCGTCACGGAGGAGGACGAGCGGCGGGTGAATGCGCTCGCGGGCGTCATCAGCGCGGATCTTCAACGCGAGAGTGACCGGGTCGGGGCGCGGCTCGCGACGCTGAAAAGCTCGCTCAAGGACGACAACGCGTTTCGCAACGTGATCGTGCGTGGCGGGGACCGCACATACGTGCTCGACTACGCCGGCCACGCGATGCGCATGTCGGGCCTCGACTTCCTACAGATCCAGGATGACGAAGGCCGTGTCGTCTCCTCGGGGCATTTCCGCAATGAATTCGACCGTCTCGGACCCGCCGTCTCGGGGACAACGCTCGTGCGCGCGGCCACGGCGGAGGGCTCCATCCTCGCGCTCGTGACGAGCGATACGCTCTCCATAACGTCCGTCCACCGGTTCCGGCTCGTTGGCGGTGTCGCGGTCGACTCGCAATATCTCGCGCGGCTCGCGCGTGACCCGGAATTGGGTGTTACCCTGGACTTGCCGAACGACTCAACCAGGTCGGACTCCGGAAAGCTCGTCGTCGGTCCACCACTCACGTTGCCGTATATCGACGCGACAGACGGGCCGGGACGAGTCGAGCAGGCACACATCGAGATCACGCGCTCGTCCGCGCTGCTGACCGCACTGCAGCGCAACGTCAATCTGTGGTTTGCCGCCGCCGTGCTGGTGGCGGCGCTCGCCGCGCTACTGCTCGCTGGTTGGCTCTCCACGCGGATCAGCGAGCCGGTCGAAGCACGCATCGGCGACATGGAGCGTCGGATCGCGATCGGTGATCTTGCGCGGCAGGTGAACCACGACGTGAAAAATGGGCTCGCGCCGCTGCGCAACGTCTTTCGCCATCTCGCGCAAGTCGCGCGCGACAAGCCTGAGGAGCTACCGCAGGTATTCTCGGAGCGGCAGGGCACGGTCGAGTCGAGCATCAACTATCTCGAGACACTCGCGGCCAATTACGCCAAGCTCTCGCCGCAATCCGAGCGCAAGGCGACGGATGTGAATGCCGTCGTGCGTGAGACGATTGGCGGCTCCACAACTGTAAGAGCCAGACTGGCGGATGGACTTCCGCCCGTGTCAGCCGACGCACTCATCTTGCGGCGCATCATCGAAAACCTCTTGAGCAATGCGGTCGATAGTCTCGACGGCAGGAACGGCACGATTACCGTGACTACGGAAAAGGGCAGGGGGAACGTCCGGATCGCGGTGAGTGATACGGGACGGGGGATGACCAAAGCCGAGTTGGATCGTGCGTTTGACGATTTCTACACGACCAAGACCGGTGGAACTGGGCTGGGCCTTTCAATCGTCAGGCGCCTGATCCTGGATTCGAATGGTGCACTGAAGGTTGAGACTGAACCTGGCGAGGGCTCGACATTCATCGTGGAGTTGCCGGCGCAATGACCTTGGTCTTGATCGTCGATGACGTTCCGGCGATGGCTGAACAGTACGCGTATGACCTGAAGCGCTTGCGCGGTTATGAGACTCTCATCGCGAAGAGCGGCCGCACAGCCCTCGAGAGCCTGACCCGCGACGCGATCGACTGCGTCATCCTCGATCTCGAGATGCCGGGGATGGACGGCTTCGAGGTGCTGCGCTCGGTCGAGCGGTTGGGTTTGCGCGTGCCGGTCATCGTCTATACCGGAACCGGCAATTACGACCGCTGCATCGAAGCGATTCGGCTCGGAGCGTACAGCTTTATCGACAAGGCAGAGCCGATGGAGCGCGTGGCGCAGGAAGTCGAGAATGCGATCGAGCGGCGGCGCTTGAGCGCGGAGGTGACGTCATTGCGCCGTGGCTTCGGCTTGGAGACACCGCTTGTCGGAACGAGCCCGGCGCTGGCGAAGCTCAAGGAAGCGATCGTGCGGGTGGCGCCGGTGCCGAGCGCGGCGCTGATCGTGGGCGAAAGTGGCACGGGCAAGGAGCTCGTCGCGCGCGAGCTGCATCGGCTCGGCGCAAGTCCCAGGGGTCCGTTCGTAGCGCTCAACAGCGCCGCGCTGCCGCATGAGCTCGTCGAAAGCGAGCTGTTCGGACACGAGCGCGGCGCGTTTACCGGGGCCACGGCCACGCGCAAAGGGGCGTTCGAGTCCGCGAGCGGCGGTACCCTGTTCCTCGATGAGATCGGTGATCTACCGGCCAACGCGCAGGCCAAGCTGCTGCGCGTGCTCGAGGAGCGGAAAGTCACGCGCATCGGTGCGAACAAGACGATTGATGTGAACGCGCGCGTCGTGGCGGCGACACATCGCGATCTCGAGCAGGAGGTCGCCGCAGGACGCTTCCGCGAGGATTTGTTTTACCGGCTCAACGTGCACGTGCTGCGCGTGCCGCCTCTACGGGATCGGCTGTCAGACGTGCCGGCGCTTGTCGAACACCTCGTTGCCGCGACGTGCGAGCGTTTTGGCATGAAGCCCAAGACCGTCGCGCCGGACGCGGTTGAGGCGTTGATGGCTTACGACTGGCGGCGGAACAACATCCGCGAGCTGCGCAATGTCGTGGAGCGCATGCTCATCGCGAGCGACGGAAACGAGCTGACGAAAACCGCCGTGCCCGCCGAGATCCGCGACCAGCGTGGTGCAGTCCCGCGCACCGCGCACAGCTCACCGCGCACGTTCGAAGAACAGAAGCAGGAAGCCGAGCGCCAGATTGTGATTCAAGCGCTCGAGCGCAACGACTGGCACGTCACCAAGACCGCCAAGGAGCTGGGGCTCGCCGACCACGCCAGTTTGCTGAAAGTCATGCGGCGGCTCGGTGTCCAGCGCGACACAAAAGCCTCGGATTAGACGAGTCGCCGCAAACACAACGACTTGAGCTCTGTCTTGTAATACAAGCACTTAGCACCTGGCGTGGCACGTGCCTTTCCTCCGGGCGAACCCCACTCCCGGAGGAGCCATGTCGTACCAATTCGAGCTGGACCGTTCCAACCGTTCGCTCCGATTCCCGGTGATTCTGATGACCATGCTGGTCATCACCGCAATCGTCGCGTACGCATTCGCCGCCTGTGGCGACCGCAACCCCGACCAGGCCCGCGCGGGTGAGCCCGCTTCTCAGCCTACGGGCAATGTCCCCGTCAGCAGTGTCGGTACCGGCACTGAGAAGCCCGAGCTTGTCATCAGTGGACCCGTGACGTTCGAGATCGCGGACTCCGCGTATCGCGAGCGGCGCTACGATGACGCGACGACGCTCTTCAAGGCCTACACCGAGTCCCGCCCCACCAACGCCTGGGGCTTCTACATGCTCGGCCTCTCGGCGTGGAAGTCCGGCGACCGCGCGCAGGCTGAGAGCGCGTTCGTGCAGGCGCTCACGCTCGATTCGACGCACGTGAAGAGTCATTTGAACCTGGGCCGTGTGTTGCTCGAGGACGGGCAGCCGGACAGCGCGCTCGAGCACATCGAGCGGGCGATCGCCCTCGACTCCACGTCGAGCGAGCCGCTGCGGCTCCAGGGGCGCGCGTTCGAAGCGCTGGGCAAGACCGACGACGCGATCGTGGCCTATCAACGGGCGATCGCGAAGAACGATAGCGACAGCTGGGCGATGAACAACCTTGGCGTGCTGTACATGCACGTACAGCGGTTCGAGGACGCGATCGGTCCGCTGGCGCGCGCCAACGAGCTCGAGGATAGCGTCGCGGCGTTCCGCAACAATCTCGGCATGGCGCTCGAGCTGACCGGCCACTTCGATCAGGCGGTCGAGCAGTATCGCGCCGCGCTCGTGATCGAAGGGACCTACGGCAAGGCGGTGTCGAATCTGCAGCGCGTGGAGCAGGTGAAGCAGGATCCTTCCATTACGCAAGTCGACCTGACGGAGCGGTCGAAGCAGTTCCAGGACGAGTCTACGAAGTGGTAAACCCTGGCTAGTTGCCGGCGAGCCGCCTCAAGAATCTATTGAGGCGGCTTTCGCTGCTGTGCGGATCTTCGCCGATATAATCGCAACGAGCCTCGGCGAGCGCGGCGTGCAGCTCGGTGCGCGCTTCGGCGGCGCGCGCGAACAGCGCCGATTCCTCCGGGGCGTTCGCTTCGAGCAGATCTGCCGCCAGCGCGAGCATGCGGCCCGCGAAGGTGACGTACGCGCGTACCATCCCGCCACCCGAGCCGCCACGTTCCACCCACTCGGGGAAACAGCCGGACCACCAGAGCGCGAGCGCAGCCGAGTCCGCCGCCGCCTCCGCTTGCGCAACGGTGCCGTGCGGCAGCCCGCTGATGTAACGCCACCACTCCGCCATGCCGTTTTCGCCCTGTGCCACTCTGCGTTGCGACTGCGACTCGGCAAAGACGACGGGAAGCGTGGCCGCGTAGTCGGCGAGCAAGATGTCGGTCACACCGCGGTGACGCAGCTCGGCGCGGATCGGGATGTACCAGAGCAACGTGAGGGGCAGGGGAGCGGGCGTGCCGCCGCGCCCCAAAACCGCTTCGAGCGCGGCAGGGGAATCGAGGACCGTATCGACAGCGCCGGCTTGCAGCGCTTGATCGGCCTCACGTCCTTCGGACACATCCATCCGCGCGATCTCGTGGACCAGACACGCGAGGTCACCACGGGTCAGCTGGCGATGGATGATGGGCCTGATCATGCTTCCCTCCTTACGGCGAGAGAGAGGCAAAGATGGTGCCGGTCACCTATCTAGCTGGCTTTCAATCGCTTAAGCTGTGATCCCGCACACGATATGCTCCTTTTCCGGCCGCACAATGCTGCATTTGGACACAGGCACGAGTTGGCACTCGGGGCCTTGGAGTGCTAACGCAGCCGGTTTATGTTCCCGCTCCCAATGAAAGCCACCGATATCCGTAAAGGGCACGTGGTCATGGTCGATGGCCGGCCCTGTCGAGTCATGGATTTCACGCACCGGACGCCCGGCAATCTTCGCGCGTTCGTGCAGGTGCGGTTCCGCGATCTCGTCACCGGAAACACGTTCGATCAGCGCCTCGCGGCTACCGACTTCGTGAACGAAGCACGCCTCGACACGAAAGAGATGCAGGTGCTTTACCAGGATCAGAGCGGCGTGCACGTCATGGATCAGGAGAGCTACGAGCAGTTCACGCTCGACGAGCGCGCGGTCGGTGAAGACGCGCCGTGGTTGCAGCCGGAAATGGTGGTACAGGTCGAATGGCTCGAGGGACGTCCGATCGCGATCGAACTGCCCGCGGTGATCGAGCTCAAGGTTGTGGACACGGCACCCATCATGAAGACAGCGACCAAGACGGCAAGCACCAAGCCGGCAAAGCTCTCGAACGGCGTGACGGTGCAGGTGCCCGAGTTTATTTCCCCGGGCGAGAAGGTCCGCGTGGATCCGCGGTCGGGTGAGTACCTCGAGCGAGCGAAATAAGCTCGTCGTACCGGTGGCACGTGACGAGATGATCGTTGACCATGCCCACCGCCTGCATGAACGCGTAGACGATCGTCGGACCGACAAACCGAAAGCCTCGTTCCACTAGCGCCTTGCTCATCGCGACCGATTCCCTGGTCTCGGCGGGAAGGCGCTTGAGCGTTTTCCAGGCGTTCACTTTCGTCGTGCCGCCGACGAACTGCCACAGAAACTCATCGAATGACTCTCCTGCTTCTTTCATCTTCAGATAGGAGCGGGCGTTGCCCACCGCTGATTTGACTTTCTGCTTGTTGCGCACGATCCCAGGATCGCGCAGGATCTTGGCGATTCGCTGCGCATCGTAGCGTGCCATCCTCTCGGGATCGAAGCCGTCGAATGCCTTGAGGAATGCGTCGCGTTTGCGCAGGATGATGGCCCACGACAATCCCGCCTGGAACCCATCCAGCACGAGCTTGCCGAAGAGCTGTTTCTCGTTGTGAACGGGGACACCCCACTCGGTGTCATGGTACGCGGTCATCTGCGGATCGTCGCCAGTGGGCCAACAGCGCCTGTTCATGAGCTCCAAAATAGCACGCCCCGCATCGCTTTCGAGATGCGGGGCGCGGTGACGATTCGTAACCGCGTTAGCGACTAGATGAGCGGTCTTCCGCGGTCTGCTGGGCGTCTCTGGCAACCTGCTTCGAGCCGCCTTCCATGATGATGACCAGGAACTTCGAGGTGCGCCAGAAATCAGACGGCGACGTGATCGTGAGCGTCGACGTGCCCGAGTACTTCCCGCCCTGGCGCTGCTCCTCGACGTAATCGAGATCCTGGAGCGACGCAACTTTGTACGACGCGCTGGCGACAGGCAGCGGAATCTGCGTCACCTTGCGCGTATCGATCGCGGTGAAGAGGCTCGGATCGAGATTGCGCGCCGGCTGCAGCGTCTTGCCCGTCCGCCAGAGGACGAACAGGACCCGGCCGCCGCCCTGTTCGGTCAGGATGCCCCGCTTCTTCAGTTCATCGCGCGTGCCGATCACGTAGTAGCCCGTCGCCAGGCTGTCGTGCAGCGCGACATTCTCTTCCGTCAATGCGGTCACGCGATCCGTGAGCAGATCGATCGTCGTCTTCTGAGAGGCGATCACCGCCTGGAGGTTCCCGACGGTCGAGTCGTAGGCGGCCCGCAGGCTGTCCGACAGCGCGGTCAGGTTCTTGACCTTTTCACGGCTCTGGCTCAACGCGCTTTCCGTCTCGCGGACGCGCGCCACGACGTAGCGGAGCTTGGCGATCAGCGTGTCGTTCGATGCGGTGATCGGACTTTCACTCGAGACGTGCAGCCGGTCGTTGCGAATCTTCGCCTTCGCGAGCTCGGCGTTGACGTCGCTGATGAGCCGCGAGCTGATCGCCACTTCCTGCATCAGGCTGTCCTTCTGGGCGTTCACCTGCTCCAGGTCGGCCAGCTTGCGCTCCGTCTCCGCGGATGTCCCGCAGGCAGCGAGACCGAGCGCCAGCGCCGCGAATGTGTACGTGAGCTTTCTCATTGCGACGACTCCCCCATCGAGTGGTGTGAGACTAGTTTTTGCCGCGCATGCTGCGGCTGCACGTCGGTACGTCCGGCTACAACTTCCCCGAATGGAAGGGAAGCTTCTATCCGCCCAAACTCCCCAGCGCGAAGTGGCTCGAGTACTACGCCCGACAATTGGGCACGGTCGAAATCAATTACACGTTCTATCGCATGCCCAACACGAAGACGGTCACCGGCTGGGATGCAGCGACTCCCGAGGGATTCAATTTCGTTCTCAAAGCGCCGCAGCGCATCACCCACATCGCGCGCCTCAAGAACATCGATGACCCATTGCGGTTCTTCGTCGAGACCATTCGCAACCTTAATGCCAAGCTAGGCGCAGTATTGTTTCAATTACCCCCCAATTTCAAGAAGGACCTCGCACGGCTCAGTGATCTACTCACCCAATTCCCGTCGGACGTCCGCGCGGCATGTGAGTTCCGTCACGCATCTTGGTGGTCAGACGACGTCTACGAGCTGCTGCGGAGCACGAACACCGCGTTGTGTGTCGCGGATACAGAGGAAGGGACGACGCCGCTCGTCGCGACCGCGGATTTCGGCTATGTGCGGCTGCGTGATACCGGCTACTCTGAGGATGAGTTGAAGGGTTGGCTGCGGAAACTTCGAGACACTGGGTCTGGCTGGACCGACGCCTTCGTCTTCTTCAAACACGAAGAGCAAGGCGTCGGTCCCAAGCTCGCGGCTCAGCTCACAGCGATCGCGGCGGCGGTCCCTGATACTGGGCATCCCCCCACGCCAGCACCGGAATGAAGATGAACGTCAGGAAGATGATGCCGAGCGCAAAGCCGACGCCTTTTCCGAAGCTCTTGGCGAGATCGAGAATGACGATGATGCCGACGACGATGTTTACCAGAGGAATCAGCCACAGCAGGATCCACCACCACGGCCGGCCGACAATCTCCAGCAGCACGATCGCATTGTAGATGGGAATGATCGAGGCCCAACCGGGCTTACCAGCTTTCTGGTACACCCGCCAATAGCTGGCGATCTCGAAAATGATGAGGACGAGACAGACGATCCAAAAGACCAATCCAGGCCCGCTCGACGCATACGTGTCTTGCACTGGGGTCCCTCGGGTGAAGGTCGCCCCAAGATAATGCGCTAGCGACCTCCCGCGACCTTCCGGCGCTTGGCCGGTTTTGCCGATCTCGCTTCCGCCTTGGCCTCCGTGCCTCCCTCGGCGAGACTCTGCTTCAAAGCCTGCATGAGGTCGAGCACCTTGGCCTTCGGGGCCTCCTCCGGCTCCTCGGTGATCTGTTTGCCCTCGACCTTGCGCTCGATCTGCTCCATGATGCGCTCGCGCACGTTGTCTTTGTATTTCTCGGGGTGGAATTCCTCGGTCGCAGCCTGATCGATCAGCTTCACCGCCAGGTCGAGCTCGGGCTTCTTGACTTCCGTCTTGGGCACGGGGACTTCGGCAATCGCGCGGATCTCATCCGCGTAGCGCAGCTGCTCCATTACGAGCCGGCCCTCCACGGGGCGAACCATGATGAGGTACTGTTTGCCGCGCGCGGCATACTGCCCGATCGCGACGCGCTTGGTCTGTTCGAGCGCTTCGGCAAGCAGCTTGTACGCGCGCTCGCCACCTTTGTCGGGTCCGAGATAGTACGTGCGATCGAGCCAAATCCGGTCGACCTGCGCGGCGGGCAGAAATTCCACGATGTCGATCGCGCCGGTGGCCTTCTCTTCCAGCGCCTTGATTTCCTCGGGCGTGAAGGTGACGTACTGCCCCTTCTGGAATTCGTAGCCCTTGACCGTGTCGGAACGCTCGACCTTCTCGCCGTCTTTGGAGCAGACGTACTGCTGCTTCAGACGGGCTCCGTCCTTCTTGTGCAGCATGTTGAACGAAACTGCGGCCTTCGACTCGCCGGCAGCGAACAGCTGCACGGGCACGGACACGAGGCCGAACGAAACCGTGGCGGAACCGATGGAATGGGCAGCCATATGGGGGTATGATACGCGTCCATGCCCACCCGTCGGAAGGCCCAAGCGGAGCAGGGTGACGCGCTCAGCCCCTATCGAGCCAAGCGCGCATTTGATGCTACTCCGGAACCCGCCGGGTTAGTCCCCAAGCCCGGGCTGAGGCAGGGCGGTTTGCTGATTGTACACATGCACGACGCGACGCGGCTGCACTGGGACCTGCGGTTGGAGATGGACGGCGTGCTCAAGTCCTGGGCCGTTCCAAAAGGACCATCCGCCAATCCCGCCGATAAACGACTCGCGGTAAAAGTCGAAGATCACCCGCTCGAATACGGCGATTTCGAGGGCGTTATTCCCGAGGGCAACTACGGCGCCGGCACCGTCGTCGTGTGGGATCGCGGTATCTGGGAGCCGCTCGAAGAGCCGCACGAAGGGCTCGAGAAGGGCAAGCTGCTGTTCAATCTGAAAGGGTACAAACTCCACGGTCGCTGGACGCTCATCAAGCTCAAGAAGACCGAAAAGGAATGGTTGCTGATCAAGGAGCGCGACGAGTACGTCTCGACCGAGCCGTACTCGAACGAATCGGTGCTCTCCGGCTTGACCAATGACGAGCTCAAGAACGCCAAGCAGCGCGCGGAACCGATCAAACGGGAGCTCGAGAAGCTCGGTGCGCCGAAGCGCGCTCTGCGGATCGAGGACACGGAGCTGATGCTGGCCGAGACGCGCGAGGCGCCGTTCAGCAGGGAGGGGTGGGTATTCGAAGTAAAGCTCGACGGCTACCGCATGCGCGCCGCGTGCCAGAACGGCGAGCCGATTCTGTATTCGCGCAAAGGGCTCGACTACACCGAGTCGTTTCCGGAAATCGCGCGCGCGGTCAAGGCGATGCCGTTCGAGGGTGTGATTCTCGATGGCGAACTGGTGGTCACCAACGCCTCCGGCCATCCCAACTTCAACATGCTCCAGGCGCGGGCGAAGCTCGGCGCGCGGGAGGCGAAGCGCGCCGCGATCGAGGCACCTGCAACGTTGTATGTGTTCGATCTGCTCGCCTTCTCGGGCTACGATCTCCGCAAGCTGCCACTCGTCAAGCGCAAAGCAATCCTGCGGCAAGTCCTCCCGCAGACCGGACCCCTCAGGTACTCGGAGCATTTCGAGAAGAACGGCGAGGCCCTATACGAACAAGTCATGAAGCTGGGACTCGAAGGCGTCATGGCCAAGAAGGCGGACAGCCCGTATCGCAACGGCCGCTCCGGCGACTGGTTGAAGATCCGCGCCGATCGCATTGAGGATTTCGTAGTCGTGGGATTCACGAAAGGGAAAGGCACGCGCACCGGATTCGGCTCACTGCATGTCGGCGCGTATCAGGACGGCAAACTGATCTACTGCGGTCGCGCTGGCTCCGGATTCACCGGCAATCAGCTCGACGAGGTGAGCGCACAGCTGCAATCGCTGGTGCGCAAGACTCCGCCGTGCGAGCCCCCACCGCATGGTGCGCTGCCCAAGGGGCCGGATCATACCTGGGTCGAGCCGAAGCTCGTGTGCGATGTGCGGTATAAGGAAATGACGAAGGATGGACTGCTGCGGCAGTCCGTGTTCCTGCACTTTCGGGATGATAAGAAGCCGGAGGACGTGAGAATGCCGGGGAGTGGGGAGTGGGGAGTGGGACCTGACGGTGATAACCGAGAGCCCGCTTCGCGCCGCAAAGAACCACTTCCCACTCCCCACTCCCCAGTTCGCGAGGTCAAGTTCTCCAACCTGGACAAAGTCTTCTGGCCCGAGGAGAAGTACACGAAGGGCGATCTCATCGAGTACTACCGCTCGGTGGCACCCTGGCTGCTGCCGTATCTCAAGGACCGGCCCGTCGTGCTCACGCGCTACCCCGATGGAATCAACGGCAAGTCGTTCTATCAGAAAGACGCGCCCGGGTTCGTACCGGACTGGATTCAGACGATTCCGATCTGGAGCGAGGACACGCAGCGCGATATCCAGTATTTCGTCGCGAACGACGTCGAGACGCTCGTCTATCTCGTGAACCTCGGCACGATCCCGCTGCACATCTGGCATAGCCGCATCGACGATCTGACGCGTCCGGACTGGTGCCTTATCGATCTGGACCCGAAAGACGCGCCCTTCGAGCACGTCGTGATGCTGGCGAAGACGATGCGCAAGCTCTGTGAGCAGGTCGAGATGCCGGCATTCATCAAGACGACGGGTAAGTCTGGGCTCCATATCATGCTGCCGCTGGCACGTCAGATGACGTACGATCAATCGCTCCAGTTCGCCATTCTGTTCGCGCGTCTCGTGACCGACCGGCATCCGGACATCGCGACGACGCAGCGCACCATCAGCAAGCGTGAAGGCAAAGTCTACGTCGACGCGTTCCAGAATCGCGCCGGTCAGTTGATGGTATCCGCGTACAGCGCGCGCCCGTCGCCCGGCGCGCCGGTCTCGATGCCGATCGCGTGGGATGAACTCAACGCCAAGCTCCATAACAGCAACTGGACGATCAAGAACGCGCTCAAAAGAATGGAGAAGCTCGGCTCCGATCCGTGCGTGCGAGTCCTGGAGACGAAGCCCAAGCTCATGAGCGTGCTCGAACGTCTGAACCAGCTCCTTGGCGAAGACTGACGCGCGAGCCGTGTTCGTGTTCGCGCACGGGGCGGGGGCGGGAATGAATCACCCGTTCATGCAGCGGGCATCGGAAGCGCTCGAAAATCGCGGGATCGCCACATACCGCTTCAACTTCCCCTATATGGAGGCGAAGAAGAGCCGACCCGATTCACCGGCGGTCGCCGAGGACGCCGTGCGGAAAGCCGTCGCCGAGGCAGCCCGGCGGCATCCAGGCTTGCCGATTCTGGCGGGTGGGAAATCGTTTGGGGGGCGGATGACCTCTCAGGCCGAGGCCTCGCAGCCGATGCCGGGTGTGCGCGGCCTGGTCTTCTTTGGCTTTCCGCTCCATCCGCCAGGCAAGGCAGGAAAAAGCCGTGCGGATCATTTGACGTCTGTTGAGGTCCCGATGCTATTTCTGCAGGGCACCCGGGACGAATTCGCTCAGCTCGACCTGCTGCGAGAAGTCGTGGCTAGCCTGGGCGAGCGCGCGACCCTGCATCTCGTAGAACAGGGTGATCACTCGTTCAAGGTGCCGAAGAAGAGCACGGGCAAGACCGAAGCTGACGTCATGAACGAGTTGGCAGACACAATTCAGCAATGGGCCGAACAATGCCGAATTATTGGCTAGTCAAAACCGAGCCAAGCTCGTACAGCTACGACGACATGGCGCGCGAAGAAACCGCGGTCTGGGATGGTGTGAAGAACCCAGTCGCGATCCGCAACCTGCGAGCGATGCATCCCGGTGATCAGGTGTTGGTCTACCATACCGGGGACGAGAAGGCTGTAGTGGGCTGGGCGAAGGTGGTATCGTCGCCTTATCCCGATCCCAAGCAGAAAGATGCGAAGCTGTTCGTGGTCGATCTCAAAGCGCATCGTCGCCTGCCGCAGCCGGTGACACTGGCGCAGATCAAGACGGACAAGACGTTTGCCGATCTGCCGATTGTGCGACAGGGGCGCCTGTCCGTGAGTCCCGTGACGGCGCCCCAGTGGAAACGCGTAATGCAGCTGGCAGGTGCAGAGGGCTAGCGCCGCCCCCTCCCTCGCTTCCTGCTCGGGCTCTTGTCGGAGCGTGCGGCCGCAATGCCCGCCGCAAGCCCTGCAACGATGGCCGCGCGCCCCGCAGCCCTGAGAACCTTCGCGCTGCGACGCAGCGCGGCCTTCATGCGCCGCTGCCGTTGCTCGTCCTTCACACGCTTGCGAGCCTCGGCGAGTAGCCGGTCGGCTTCGCGGGCCGCAGCCTGTGCCCACTTCCGCGCCGCTTTCGCCGCCTTCACGGCCGCCTGCTTGACTTGCTCTCCGCGCGTTGCCATGAAACCTCTCCTCTCCTGGAGTCGTCTCCTGATATCCCGTTAAGCGCCGAGAGTTTCGGCGGCCTTCCTTACATCCTCCTCGAGGAGCATTCCAATCTACCTGCCGCTCACGCTGCCCGCTGTTTGGCGACCCGCAACCGTCGTGTCACTGTCCAGGTGAGGAGCGCGGCTCATCGCGACGATGTCCATCCGAGCCTGCACATCCACGAACTCCTCCCCAATGTCCTGAGCATTGACGTTCACCGATTCCAGCTTACCGATGGGCCGAGGGGCTAAAGTGCTCCTGCTGCATGTACACGACGGCATTGTCGCTACGGGGAACGGCAGAGGGCCCACATGTCCCCTTGCACACCGGCGAATGAGGGTTCTCCGACCGGAACATGACGATTCGGTGACTCGTACATTTCACCCATGGACGCCGTAGCGGTTCGACTCGCCAAGCTCAAGCGCGAAGCGGAGAAAGAGTGGCGGAAGAAATGGAAGCAGAAGCTGCGCAGGGCGGCTCCCGTCAACGCCGCCGAATGGCGTGCGCTCGCCGGTGCGGCACTTGGTGCGGTCCTCAGGGTTGCGCTCATCATCGCGCTGCCCTTTGCCGTGCTGGTCCGCGGCTCGGTGTTCTTCTACGAGCGCGGCGGCACGCCGGTCTGGCTGGCGGTGCTGACGGCGGCGATCCTGACGGGCGGCGTGATCACCGCGTACGCCGTCTGGATCGTGAAGAAATTCGTTCGGCGCGGCGTGCGCGCGCGCCGCGCGCTCGTGCTTCCGGTGGCCAAGTGGGTGGCGCTGCCGCTGGTCCTGTTCTACTGCGGGTATTCCTTACTCTACCTCGCGAGCGTTAACGCCAAGTCGGAGCCGGTGCGCGCGTACTACCGCTCGGTGCATCCGCTGCTGCGACTTGCCCTTTCGACTGCGATTCTGGCCGACCGTGACATCTTGATCACCGATACGGGCCGGCTCCCCGAGGATTACAGTCGCATGGGACTGCCGGTGAACAGCCGTACGCGCCACTACAAACAGGCCGACGGCTGGATTCATGCGGTCGACCTGCGGACCGCGGGGCGTGGCGTCATCAAGAATCGCGGGCTGCAGTTTTACTTCTGGCTAATGGGATTCGATACCCGGCGGCACGTCGGCACCGCCGACCATCTGCATGTCGAGCTGAATTAAGCGAAGAGCTGCTGCAGCTCGGCGAACGGGATGCCGTACGCCTCGAGTGTGCCGTAGGTGCCTTTGTCTCTCCACTCCCGCGCCATCCGGCGCACCAATCCCAACGTCGCGCGCATCGGTCCTGAGCCGAACGTCACTCGGCGCACGCCGAGGCCTGCGAGTTCCTTGAGGGTCGGTCCGTTAGGCGTGCCGAGGATATTGAGAGGTGCGTCGATCCGTTCGACGAGCTGCTCGATGGTGTCGCGGTCGGCGACGAACGGCACGAACACGGAATCGGCGCCGGCCTCGCGGAAGGCGTTGCCGCGTCGCACTGCCTCCTCCACTTGCTTGTCCCGCGGCAGCTCGGGTGCTTCGAATGCATCCGTTCGCGCATTGAGTACCAGCGGTACCCCCGCGGCGTCAGCTGCCGAGCGCGCTGCGGCGACGCGCGCGACTGCCAGTGAAAAGTCGATCAGATGCTTGCCTTCCATCCGGTCTTCCAGATTCATCCCCACCGCGCCGGCATCGATGGTGCGGCTTACGGTTTCGGACACGGCTTTGGGAGGGAGTCCATATCCTGCTTCCATGTCGGCCGTGATCGGAACGGCCACGCGGCGGGTGATGCGGGCGACTGCCGCCAGCATCTCATCGCGGCTGATGCGCTCGCCGTCGGGGTAGCCGAGGCTGAACGCGATACCGGCACTCGTCGTCGCGAGGGCCGGGAAGCCCGCTTCGACAAAGATTCGCGCGCTGCCCCCGTCCCAGGCGTTGGGCAGAATCAGCATGGGACCTTGCACGTGAAGCTGACGAAGCAGTTCGGCTTTCTCGTTCATGGCTCGGTATCTTATCTGCTCACCGATCGGAGTCAAAGCGTGCTGCGTCTTCTACTCGTCCTACAAGCCACCTGTGTCTCCCAACCCCGCAAGCTGCCTACCGTCGATCAACGCTGGGCGGCCGCGACGGCGCGGGCGCATACCATCGCCTGCGAGAAACTGGCGCCCAACATACCAGGGTTTGCGCTGGCCGTCGCCGTGGACGGGAAACTCGTTTGGTCGGAAGCGTTCGGATATGCCGACATCGCGGCGAAGCGCCCCACGACCACCGAGACGCAGTTTCGCATCGGCAGCGTTTCGAAGCCGCTGACGGCGGACGCCGTCGCGCAGCTGTACGAAGCCGGCAAGCTCGACCTCGATGCCCCCGTACAACGTTATGTGCCGACATTCCCCGATAAGGGCACCCCAATCACAACGCGCTTGCTCGCGGGTCATCTGGCGGGAATCCGGCACTACCGGGGCCGCGAATTCCTGTCGAACCAGTCGTATCCTTCTGTGACCGCCGGTCTCGCGATCTTTGAGAATGACTCGCTCGTTGCGCCGCCGGGTACGCGATTCTCGTATTCGAGCTACGGCTTCAATGTGGTTAGTGCCGTCGTCGAAGGCGCGTCGGGCGAGCCATTCCTCGCGTACATGAGCCGCCACGTGTTCCAGCCGCTCCACATGACCGCCACCGCTCCCGACAAGAACGACAGTCTCATTCCCAACCGTACGCGGTTCTACGATCGCGACTCACTCGGCAACTTCGTGCTCTCTCCACAGGTGGACAACAGCAACAAGTGGGCGGGCGGGGGGTTTCTCTCCACGGCCGAGGATCTGGTGAAATTCGGCTCGGCCCACCTCGCGCCGGGGCGCCTCAAGGCTGCCACACTCGAGCTGCTGTTCACGCCGCAGCACACGACATCAGGTGAAGCCACCCCGTACGGGATCGGCTGGTTCGTCGACACCGATACGCTCGGCCATCGCTACGTCTATCACGGCGGTGGTTCGGTGGGAGGAACCACGGCGTTCGGTGTGGACCGGGACTCGCACGTCGTCATTGCGCTGGTCACGAACCTGACCGATGCCAATCTCAGGCCCGTCCAGGTGATTCGATTTGTGTTCGACTCGGTCGCAACCGCTCAGCGCGCGAGCCGATAACCGGTCTTACGGACCGTGAGGATGTGCTTGGGGTTGGCGGGGTCGTGCTCGAGCTTGCGCCGCAGCTCGGCCACGTGCGTATCGACGGTGCGGCTCATCACTTCTGCACTATAGCCCCAGACCTCGGTCAGGAGCTCCGTGCGCGTGATGCATGCGCCGTCGCGTCGGATGAGGGCGAGGAGCAGGTCGTACTCCTTGGGCGTCAACGGCACCGGTGAGCCGTCGCGCAGCACGGTCCGCGAAGGCGTGAGGATCTCGATGTCGCCGAACTTTTCGAATGGGGGCGGCGGCGGGCCGCCATTCTTCTTTGGCGCCAGGACCCGGCGCAGCAGCGCTTCAATGCGCGCCAGCAGCTCGAGCACGCCGAACGGTTTCGTCACGTAGTCGTCGGCGCCGAGTCTCAGGCCCCGCACTTTGTCGGCCTCTTCGCCGCGCGCGGTCAGAATCAGCACCGGCATGCCGTGACCCTCTTCGCGGAGCGCGCGAAGGACCCGGAAGCCGTCCATGCCGGGCAGCATCAGGTCGAGCACGACGAGGTCGGGGTTCGGCGCCGTGCGCGCGCGGGCCAGGCCACGCGTGCCATCCTTCGCGACCTCCACGTCGTAGCCCTCGATCTCGAGATTATTGCGCAGCCCGTAGGCCAGATCGGGATTGTCCTCGATCACGAGGATCCGCTTTGGTCCCGCGGCGCGGGCAATCATGCGGGCAGCTCGATCACGACGCGCGTGCCACCATCGGAGGTGGCATCGTCGATCCAGGTACGGCCGTGATGCAGGTTGGCCAGCTCACGCACCACAGCGAGCCCAATGCCGCTGCCCGCGACCGATGATCCGCGGT
>DATBFV010000182.1:0-4657 GCA_036558345.1 Gemmatimonadales bacterium
GCTGGCCGCCGTCGCGGCCCAGCTGACGCCGATCGTCTGCATCGGCGAATCGCTCGAGGAGCGCGAGCGCAACGAGACGCTCGCCGTGCTCGACCGGCAGATCAAGGACGGCCTCGACGGACTGTCGGGCGATCAGATCGGTGGCCTGGTCATCGCGTACGAGCCGGTGTGGGCCATCGGCACCGGACGCAACGCCACGCCGGACCAGGCGGGCGAGGCGCACACCCACATCCGCAACCGCCTGCGGCAATGGTTCGGCGGCGGCGCCGCGGACCTCTGCCACATCATTTATGGCGGCAGCGTGAAGCCCGACAACATCCGCGAGCTCTCGTCGATGACGGATGTCGACGGCGCGCTGGTCGGCGGCGCCAGCCTCGACGTCCGCGGCTTCTTCGACATCGTCACCCGCGGACGGGTGGCGGCGGCGTAGCAGTTGCTTGAAAAACGCCAGCCACCACCGGAGCCCTTGCCCGTCAGAGACAGTCAGTCCCGCCAGATCGCCGCGCCCCCGCCGCCTGCGGTATAATCGAGTGTTATGGTCGTGTACTACGTGCTCGTCTTCCTCTATCTGCTCATCTGCCTGTTGCTGCTGCTGGTCGTCCTCCTGCAACAGGGCAAGGGAGGCGACATGGCGAGCGCCTTTGGCGGCGGCGGGAGCAGCCAGACGGCGTTCGGCGCGCGGACAGGCGCCACCGTGCTGACGCGCGCGACGACGATCCTCGGCGCGCTGTTCATGCTGGGCGCGATCATGCTCGGGATCTACGGGCAGCGCGGTCCAGGATCGGTGCTGAGCGGCGTGAAGGCGCCGACGCAGCAGAGTGCCCCCGCACCGGCGCCGGCCCCGGCTCCGAAGCCCGAGAAGAAGTAATTCTCCACACGTGAGTTCGACCTACGCGCGCATCGGAGTCGCCGCCGGGCTCGTGCTCGGCGGCGCCATCCAGGCTGTTGCCGCGACGGTCGTGCGTCAGCAGCCCGCGCCGCCGGCCGCGAATCGGGCGACACCCCAAGCGCAGGAGGTTTCACCAAGCCCGGTGCCGGACGTCGCCGGCGACTATCAAGCGGACGCGATCACGATCACCGTCACGCGCTTGCAGGACGGCGCGTTGACGCTGTCGTTCCCCGGACAGCCGCTCTATCACCTGGAACTCGACACCGGCCTGCGCTACACGTTTCGGGAGCTTCCCGGATTTGCTGTCGAATTCAATCGCGACGCGAGCGGCGTCGTCAACGCGATGATCGTGACGCAGCCGCCACCACAGCACGATTTTCGCGCGACGCGCAAAGTTGCCAGCGCGGTCACCACGCCGCCGCCTTCAGACTCGTCGGTCGCCGAGTACGCGGGCGACTACCAGGCCGGTCCGACGGTTCTCACCGTGACGGTGCTGCAGGATCGGACGATCACGTTCTCAGTGCCAGGCCAGCAGTTGTATCATCTCGAGCTAGAGAACGGCACGCGTTATCGCATCCGCGAACTGCCCGGCTTTGGCGTCGAGTTCACGCGCGACGCCAAGGGGCTCGTGAGCGGTCTGACCGTGCATCAGGCGCCGCCGCAGAAGGATTTCTCCGCGACGCGCAAACGGCAGGCGAAGTAAGCCGCATCGTTTTGCGGCCGTCCGCTTTCTGCCATATACTCGATCGACGGACTGCACTGAAACTGCGCGCGTCTGATCTATCTGGACGTGACGGCAGCAATCGAAAGCCCTCTATCGCGGAAGTGGCGGAACTGGCAGACGCACCAGCTTGAGGGGCTGGCGCTCGCAAGAGCGTGTAGGTTCGAATCCTATCTTCCGCACCAATTTCAAAAACCCCTTGTAAAACGGCCTCCGATCGGGTCACAGCTCGTCGATTGATCACGGATTGATCACCGATTTCCATAGAGCAGGCCGCCAAGCCTCCGAGCGGCATCTTTCTGCATCGACGGAAGCGCGAGCGCCTAGATCCCCAACGTCATTTCGATTCTCCGGTGGCCGAGCCGTTGCTGAACGACGTGCGGCGCAACCCCGGCCTTCAGGAGCAGCGTTGCTGAGTGCGGCCCCTAGAACTCGCTCGCAACCGGAAATGCCTGTTACAGCGTGGTTGAAATCAGGCGAAGGAGGCCGACGGAGCGGATACCGATGGCTACTTCGTCTGGTTCACGGCCCAGGACCGACGAGTCGGCTCCGCCCGACGAACGGTCCTGACGCTCCGCGCAGACGACGTGGTGCGCGTGGTCATCGAGAACGAGCGCGGCGGCATCACCGAGATCATTCCTCGAACGCACTAGAGAGCCGGAAAAGGAAGTCCCGCCGGTTTGAGATTTTCAGAGGCCCTATCCAGACCATAGGGAGATAAAGACATCCCTAAATTGCTCAAGGATTTGCGGTTGCGCTACGATCGGCCTCCCCAGTTAAGAATGGAGTGCGCGCGCGATGGCGAACCAGCAAAGGAGCCTGCGAGGCCCCCGAGGGCCGCGCGGCCCGAAGGGCGCCCGTGGACCCAAGGGACCGAAGGGATCGAAGGGCGCGAAAGGATTGAAAGGATCGAAGGGAGCGAAAGGCAATCATGCGAAGCCGATCGCCGCGTTGGCGGCTCAGATGAATCAAGTCATTCGCGAACTACAAGTCCAGCTCACGCGCATCGCGCAACTGCAAGCCCAACTTGATCACCTCTCGCGCGAGGAATCGCCGCAACCCGCAGAGACGAAAGAGACCGAGTAAGAGCCGTCAACGGTTCCGATCCCGCCAGGCTTGGACCATCAGCCAGATCAGCAGTATGACCACGCAGACGATCGCGCCGATCGCGTTCGCGCCGACTGAGCTGATCGCCACACCTGACCGTTGAATGGATCAACGTTTCGGTGTAAACGACCGAACAGAATCGGGGTTGGGTTCTACTAAGAAGTCCCGCCGAGATCTGGTTTCCGACCTGCTCCCCAACACTCGCGCCAACTCCGGCCCCCTCGATTTCCTCGCCGGACCAAACCCCACCCTCGGTGGACAGGTCAAAACCGGCCATTTGTCGACACTTCAAAACCGGCCATTTCCGGTGAGCGGGATCGAGGCCAATTGAGTTTCTATCGCACGCTGTCTCCCGACTGCAAATCCGTGTGGACTTTCGTTCGCCAGCTCCGTGGCCCGCACTTCAGCACATGCGCGTGATGCAGCAGGCGATCGAGCAGTGCGGTGACGGCAGCGGTGTCTCCGAGGAGCTTGCCCCAATCATCGACCGGACGGTTCGACGTCAGCAGCGTCGATGCCCGTTCGCAGCGGCGCATGATCAGCTCGAGGAGATCTTCGGCGGCCGTATGCGCGAGCTTGCGCATGCCGAGATCGTCGATGATGAGCAGCGGCACGGTCGCCAGCTCCGCGAGAGAGTCCTTGCGTGTGCCGGCGAGCGTCGCCTCGGCGAGTTCCTCGAGCAGCGTATGAGCCTCGCGATACACGACGCGGTAGCCCTGCAGAATGGCGGCGCGGCCGATCGCTTGTGCCAAGTGGCTCTTGGCGGTGCCGGGCGGGCCGAAAAAGAGGACGTCCTCGCGCTGGTCGATGAAGCGTGTCGTGGCGAGCTCGTAGACCAGTGTGCGCGATTCATCTTCTTGTTGAAATCGAAATCAAAGGTATCGAGCGAGCGCTCGGGGTCACGGAAGCGCGAGCTTGTGCCGGCGTTCGAGCAGGCGGTCCTGTCGCCGACGGTGTTCGTCGGCCACCAGCGCGGACACCAAGTCGAGGGGCGCCAGCTTCTCGGTCTGCGCCTGGCGGAGCCGTGTTTCCAAGACGGCGGCCATCCCAGAGAGGCGGAGTTGCCGGAGCGCCCGATCGAGTTCGACGAGATTCATGGTGCGTCTCCTGTGCGATCGATGAGATCGCGATAAAGGGTGAGCTGGCGAATGAGGGGATCGACCTGCTTGAGCGTCAGCGGCACCGGCGGTCGGCGCTCAAGGCAGCGACGGAGGAAGCGATAGGTCGGCACGCCGAGGTCGAGCGCGGCCTTGGCAGCGTCTTCGATGACCGCAGCCC
This sequence comes from Gemmatimonadales bacterium, assembly GCA_036558345.1. Lineage (GTDB taxonomy): Bacteria > Gemmatimonadota > Gemmatimonadetes > Gemmatimonadales > GWC2-71-9 > 20CM-2-65-7. Next base: position 3,996 of record DATBFV010000182.1, read on the forward strand.
GTGTTTCTTCGCCAGCGACAGCACGCCGAGGATGCGACGGACGCCGGCTGCTCCGTCATGCCGGTGGATGTGATCGCAGATGGTACTGACCGCTGGCCCAATGCGCATGGCCGCTTCGAGCAGCGCCACCCAACCGTATCTCGCTCTCACGTCTGGTATTTGCTCAGAGCATCACTGGCGGTTCACTTCGCGACCACGGGCCGCGCCACGTCGGGAATCGGAGGCAGCGTCGGTTCCGCTGGAATCGTGACCCGTTCCAGCCGTGGTCCCGCGATGTCCTTTCGTTTCGCGACTACACGCCAGGAGAAAGCGCCGGCCTGTGGATTCTCATCTTTGGCCTCGACGCTGAATCCCGTAGGTGTCCGCCGCGACACATAGAGAGCCTGGTGATTGCCGTACTCGGTCAGGAACACGTGGTAACTCGAGAGATCGACGAGCGCCGCGAAATCCGGATCGATCGTCACATCGGCCCGGCCGCAGTCCAGTCGCGCTTCACCGAAGTCCTCGAACCAGCTTTCGGGACTCTCCATGCAATAGAGGCGGCGATGTGATCCGTCGGGATGAGGCACCGCCGCGCTCTTTGCGCCCCCGACGACCGTGAAGCTGCCGCCGACGATGACGGGGCCGTACAGTGCGGCAGCGTAGGCGCCCGCGACGCCGTT
>DATBFV010000183.1:0-6589 GCA_036558345.1 Gemmatimonadales bacterium
GTCTGTGCGCGGTCAAGTACTCCTCTGCGTATCGGTCCTCATCGGGAGCGGCGGTCGCGCCGCGCGAAATCCAACGGTCGAGCGGCGTCCGCGGTTCCACGGTAAGGCCGTAGAGCGACAGGTGCGTGGTGCGTAGTGCGCAGGCAGACTCCAAATCGCGCTCCCAGTCCCGCTGTAATTCCTCCGGCAGCCCGAAGATCAGATCGAGGGAGATGTTCTCGATGCCGGCATCACGTAACGCTTGCACGGCGCGTTTGCTCTGCGCCGCGTCGTGGGAGCGATGCATCCACTTGAGAACGGCGTCGTCGAACGATTGGGCGCCGAGGCTCACGCGGTTGATGCCGGCATTGCGCCAAGCTTTCGCTGCGTCGGGAGTGACGTCTTCGGGGTTGGCTTCGAGGGTGACTTCCTTGCCCGGTGCGAGCTCGCTGAGGATCGTGGCGATTGCCCCGGGTGGGAGCAGCGACGGCGTGCCCCCACCGAAGTAGATGGTCTCGAAGTCGCGCTCCTGGATCTGCGCAGCTTCACGCAGGATGACGTCCACGTACTCGCGTGCCGGGATCCGCTTCCGGACCGCGATCGAGAAGTCGCAGTACGAGCAGCGGCGCTGGCAAAACGGAACGTGGACGTAGAGATGCACGGCTGCAATCTACACCAGCCCGAAAAGCATCCCTGGCCCTTGTCTCACCAGGCCACGCAGCTCCAGATCAGTGAGAGCACCCAGGACATCCGCCGGCGCCGTGCCAGCGGAGGACACCAGGGCGTCCACGTGCTGCGGCTCGAGCGTCATGCGATTCCACAGCGTCAGCTCGAGCCCGGTGAGATCGATCGGCGGCACGCGCGGCGCGGGCGTCGACAGCGCGAGGCCGAACTCGCGCAGCCCGGCCGCGAGACCGACAGCCTCGAGTATGTCCGCAGCGGTGAGCACGAGCGTCGCGCCCTGCTGAATGAGCTTGTTGCAGCCCGCCGACGTGCGGCTCAGGATCGGGCCCGGTACCGCCAGCACGTCTCGGCCCTGCGCGAGCGCGCAGTCGGTCGTGACGAGCGCGCCAGACTTGAGGTCGGCTTCGATCACCACCACGGCGCGCGAGAGACCGGAAATGATGCGATTGCGACGCGGGAACGACCCGGCATGCGGCCGCTCGCCGGGCGGGTGCTCGGTGACCAAACAGCCGTGCGCGACCATGCGGTCGTACAGCGCGCGGTTTGCCGCGGGATAAACCACGCCAAAGCCGTTGCCGAGCACGCCGATCGAGTTTCCACCCGCGTCGAGCGCGGCGGTGTGCGCGATGGCATCGATCCCGCGCGCCATGCCGCTCACGATCACGGCGCGCTGCGCGACCGCGCCGGCGAGCAAGCGCGCCGCTTCCGCGCCGTAGCTCGTGTGATTGCGGCTGCCCACCATCGCGACCGCGGGCCTGGTCAAGAGCGACATGTCGCCCCACACGTACAGCACCGCGGGCGCGTCGGGGATCTCGATGAGCGACGCTGGAAACGCCGGTTGACCGGCCAGAAGCACGCGCGCGCCCAAGGCCGCAAGTCGCTCGAGTACGCGCGCGCCGTCGTCGGCACTGGCCGCTTTGATCGCGGTCGCCGCCGCCGGCCCAATGCCCCACACGCTCGCCAGCTTGGACTGCGGCGCGTCGAGCGCTGCCTGCGCGCTCCCGAACGCCCTGATGAGCGTGCGCAGCCGCTGCGAGCCGATGGCGGGGACGAGCGAGAGTGCTAGGGTGGCGTGGACTTCAACGTCTTCCATAGAACTTCCAACAGCTCCGGTAACCCCTGCCGGGCTACCGCTGAAATCTCCACGATCGGCGCACCCGCGTCCGTGCGGATCACCGTGCGTCGGGCGTCGTCCGTCGTGCGTAAATCCGACTTCGTCAGCACGACCACGTGCGGCTTCGCAGCGAGCTCCTTGGAGTAGGCCGCCGCTTCCTTCCTTAATAAGTCGTACGTGGCCTGCGGATCGGGGCTGTCGATCGGCACGAGCACCGCGAGAATGCGCGTGCGCTCGACGTGTTGCAGAAAGCGCAGGCCCAGCCCCTTCCCTGCGTGCGCGCCCTCGATGATGCCGGGAATGTCGGCGACCACAAACGACCGGTGGTCCGACAGTCCCACGACGCCAAGGTAAGGCTCGAGCGTGGTGAACGGATAATCGGCGATCTTGGGTCGCGCGGCCGAGATCACGGAGAGCAGCGTGCTCTTGCCGGCGTTCGGCTCGCCGAGCAACCCGACGTCGGCGATGAGCTTGAGCACGAGCTCGAGTTTGCGCTCCTCGCCCTGCTCGCCGGGCTCCCATTCGCGTGGCGACTGATGCGTCGGCGTCGCGAAATGCTGGTTGCCGCGGCCGCCTCGCCCGCCTTTCGCGACGAGCAGCGTCTGGTCGGGTTTGACCAGCTCGCCGAGGATTTCGCCCGTCTCCGCGTCGCGGACTTCGGTCCCGGGAGGGACGGGCATGTAGACATCGTCGGCGGACTTGCCGGTCATGTTCTTCCCTTTACCGTGCTGTCCGCGTTCCGCAACCCACCGTGTGTGGTACCGATAATCGAGGAGCGTCGTCAGATTCGGATCCGCCTTGATGTAGACGCTCCCTCCAACCCCGCCGTCGCCCCCGTCAGGGCCTCCCTTGGGAACGAATTTTTCCCGACGAAACGACGAAGCCCCGGAGCCTCCGGTCCCAGCCACGACCTGCACCACAGCTCGATCTATGAACATCGATCACTTCGCATCCAGATTTCGCTCGCGCACATCAGCCCACATCTCCCAGAGCTTGAGTGCCCGATCTTTGTTGAGATCCGCTTCCACCAACGCAATCACTTCATCCACATCATCCCGCGTGGATCCGGTGTTCAGAGCGCCGCGCAGATGAGCGTGTAGTTGCTTTGGCGCATTCTGCATTGCGATCGCCGCGAGAGTACACAGTTCCCTTCGCTTCGAGTCGAGTCCTGGACGGCTCAGGATCTTTCCGTAGGCGTCGACGACGACGAGCGGCTCGATCGCGGGATGCAGCGCACGCAGGTTGAGCATCAGCTTGTGATACGTCCGCCCGTACACCTCGCCGCACGCCTCGACCCCGCGCTTGGTCCAGCGCTCCCACTCGGGATGCGCGATCGCCTCGCCCTTTTCACTCTCCAGCACCGGCCCCGCGACGCTGCGCCACACGCCGAACGCCACCAGCGCGAGCGGATACCCCACGTTCAAGAAGGTCTGCAGGAGCAGCTCGTCCACCCACTGCGGCGGCACGTGCGCGGCGCGGGCCGCCACCATGCGGTCGCGCAGCTTCGCCTCGTCGCCGGTCGCCGTCGCCACCGCGATTCGCACCAATGCTACGGTTTGCGGGTCGAGACTCATAATCTTTTCATCGCTCCAACCCGCCATTAATACGCATCTCTCCCACGAGCTCTCCCCGCGAATTGGAGGTCGGCTTCTTGAGCAGTGTTGCGGGCTGCGGTTTGAGTCCGAGCTCCTGAAGCACCGCAGCAATCGCGAGCGCAGACGCGACACTGTGACCGTCTTCGACTTTGAGCGCGACACCCAAGCCTTCGCGCACGAGCAACGCGCTGTAGACGCCTTCCGCGCCCACCTTCACAACCACGCGTCCCGGATGCGCGCGCATCATGTCCGTGCAGGGACGGCCCTCGCCGGCCACGAGCTCCGGATGGATGGTCATGGCTTCGAGAATGGGACCGTCGAGCCGAGTGTACGCGAGCGCCATGTTGCGCAGCGGCAGGGCGAAGCAGGAGACGCCGCAGCCGTCTACCGCGACACCGATGTCCTGCGGTGCGACATCGCTGTATTCGCTGACGCACTCGAGGCAGCGCTGCTGCACCGGGTGCTCCGCGCGCGTGTAGAACTCCGTGGGCCAACCGTGGCGCTTGGCGAGCGCCAGCATCCCGGTGTGCTTCCCCGAGCAGTTGGACGTCACCGCCGTCAGCCGCACGCCGCGCGTCTCATAGTCTTTGGCGACCGCGTCCGACAGCGGCCGGTGCGGCCCGCACAGGAGATCGCGCTCCGAGCAGCCGATGCGCTGCAAGAACTCGCGCACCAGCGCGACCTGCGCCGGCTCGCTCGAGTGCGATGCGCAGGCGAGGGCGAGATCCTGCCGCGTCAGCGTGAAGCGCTCGACGACGCCGTCGGCAACGAGAGGCTGGGCTTGAAATGGCTTGGCGGCAGAGCGCCAGAATGTGACGAGACCGGGGTCGCCAGCCTGAGCGACGAGCGTGCCCGACGCGTCGACAACCGCAACGTGCACGGTATGGCGGGACTCGACGACGGAGCCTCGGCGGTTCTCGACGAACATGGGAGCCAAAAAGCTAACTGGGTTATATTGGCGCGCGCATGCGACCCCTCTTCGTGGCTTTGGCCCTGGCAGCTACCGCCCCGCTCGCGGCCCAGGAAGCCTCTCCCTACTTGCCCATCAGCCACTGGTCGATGCCCTACATCGAGCATCTCATCGCCAGCGGCCGCATCGCCGATCCGTCGCCGCTCAGCCGGCCGTTCCGCGTCGACCAGATCATGCGCGCGCTCGACGCGGTCGACAGCACAGTCGTCAGCGGCGCCGAGTGGGCCACGGTCAAACAGATCCGCGCCGAGCTGCAGCGGACCATGCGCGGGCCGTCCGCGCGGATCGACATCGATGCCGGTATCGCCGGCAGCTCGCACGCGCGCCGCGATCCGCTGCGCGAAGCGGGTGTCGGGCACGCGACGTTCAACGGCGGCGCGAACCTGATGTTCTATTTCGGCCCCGCCGTGGTCGTCACGCATCCGTACTTCGACACTCGGCTCAAGTGGGACCCGGACTACTCTGGAAAGAAAAACCGCGCGATCGCGGGGCGCTTTGCCGAGGCGTATGTGAGCGCGCAGTGGCGCTTCGGGGAGCTGTTCTTCGGCTCGCTCGATCGCAACTGGGGTCCCCGCTTCACCCAGGGCCTGCTCGTCTCGCCCAGCCCGTACAGCTACGACCAGCTCGACTTCCGGATCGGGACCGACGGCATCTATTTCGAAGGCGTCCTTACGCAGCTCGACGACATCGCGGACACGAGCGGCACGGCGAATCAGCGCCATTTCATCGCCCACCGGCTCGTGATCCGGCCGCCGTGGAACACGGAGTTCTCGCTGTGGGAAGGCACGATCACTGCCGGCGTCGGCCGCGACCTCGAGCCCTGGTTCGCCAATATCTTCACCCTCGGCCTCGTGCAGCAGTACGATCAGAATTCGCAGGCGAACAACATGCTGGGCTTCGATGTCGACACGCGTATCAAGGGCACGCAACTTTTTGCGTCAGTGCTCCTCGACGACATCCAGATCGACAAATCCAGCACGAGCGACAAGGAGCCGCCGTCGTACGGGTTCACGGTCGGCGCGCAGGGTGCGATCGCGCGATTCGGCTGGACCGCGTTCTACACGCAGGTCTCCAATCTCACGTATCGCACGCCCAATCCCGCCGAGACCGTGATGCGGCGCAATGTCGGGCTCGGGCGTAACTTTTCCGACTACGATCAGCTCACGCTGCGCGGCAGCATGATCGCGGGACGGGGCGTGTTGATCGAACCCGAAGTGACATTGCTGCGCCAGGGTCAGGGCGACTTCCGCCTGCCGTATCCGACTGTCGCGCAATACGACTCGACGCCGACGCTGTTCGCCGGCACCGTGACGCGCACCGTGCGACTCGCGCTCGCGGGCCGAGCGGTGCGCGGACGCTGGACGCTCTCAGGCGACGGCGGCGTGCACCTGATCACGAACGGGCCGGAGAAAACGCGGTGGGTGGGGACGATCCAATTGCAGTGGCGAACCAAGAAAGAGGGACGCATTCCCTGATGACCGATCGGCTCACCCGCGAGCGCCTCGAGGTCCTGCTCAAGAAGATGGCGACCACCAAGGTCGTCGTCGTCGGCGACGCCATGCTCGACGTCTATCTCGTCGGCGAGGTCGATCGCGTGTCGCCCGAGGCGCCGGTGCCGGTGGTGACCGTGCACGCGAGCCGCCATGGCCTCGGCGGCGCCGCCAACGTCGCCGCCAACGTCGCGGCGCTCGGCGCCGAGTGCCGGCTCGTCGCGGTGATCGGGCGCGATGCTCGTGGCGAGTCCGTGCGTGCCGAGCTCGAGGAGCTCAAGCTCAACCCATCTTTTCTGATTACCGACGGCGCGCGGCCTACGACTTCCAAGACTCGCGTCGTCGCGCGCGGGCAGCAGATGCTGCGGATTGACGAAGAAATCGAAGATCCCATCTCGGCGAAGGTCATGGAGCAGCTCGGCAAGTCGCTCGAGCGCGCGCTCGAGGACGCCGACGCCCTGCTGATCGAGGACTACAACAAAGGAACGCTGGTGCCGCAGGTGATCGAGCGCGGGATGGCGATCGCCAAGAAGCGCAGCCTGCCGGTCGTGGTCGATCCCAAGTTCAAGAACTTCTTCGCCTATCGCGGCGCGACGGTGTTCAAACCCAATCGCCGCGAGCTGGAGCTGGCGATGGGAGCGGCGCTCGACCTCGCGCACCCCGATGCCCTGCCCGACGCACTGAAGAAGCTCGCCGTGGACAACCTGCTCCTTACCCTCGGCGGCGAAGGGATGATGCTCGTGACCAAGGACGAGAC
>DATBFV010000184.1:0-11316 GCA_036558345.1 Gemmatimonadales bacterium
CAGCTCGCCGATCTGCTCGACCAGATCGTGCAGAAGCTGATCGACGAGGGATACCTCAACCTGCAGCAGGCGCCAAAGATGCCCGGTGCGCAGCAACCGGTGTTCGGGCCCGGCGGCATGGCCAAAGAAGCCGCGCAGCAAGTGCAGTTCAATCTCACCGACAAGGGCATCGACTTCCTCGGCTATCGCACGCTGAAGCATTTGCTGGGCAGCATCGGCAAGTCGAGCTTCGGCGCGCACGAAACCGAGCATCTCGCGACCGGCGTCGAGGCCGAGGCGGCCAGCAAGCGCTACGAGTACGGGGACACGCTCAATCTCGACGTCAATGCGACCCTGTCGCATGCATTGAAGCGCGAAGGCCTCGGCGTGCCGATCAACCTCGAGTATGACGACCTGATGGTACACCAGGCCGAGTATCGCTCGTCATCCGCGACGGTACTGATGCTCGATTGCTCGCACTCGATGATTCTGTATGGGGAAGACCGCTTCACGCCCGCCAAGAAGGTCGCGCTCGCACTGACGCATTTGATTCGCACGCAATTCCCGGGTGACACGCTCCGCGTGGTGCTGTTCCACGACACGGCTGAGGAGATCCCGCTGGCGCAACTCGCGCACGCGCAGGTGGGACCGTATCACACGAACACAACGGAAGGGTTGAAGCTCGCGCGCCGCATTCTGATGGGCCAGCGCAAGGACATGCGGCAGATCATCATGATCACCGATGGCAAGCCGTCGGCGCTCACACAGCCCGACGGCCGGATCTACGTGAACTCGATGGGCTTGGACCCGCACATCCTGCAGGCGACCTACCGTGAAGTCGCGCTCTGCCGGCGCTCCGGCATCCTCATCAATACCTTCATGCTCGCGCGCGACCGCAGCCTGGTGGAGTTCGTGAAGAAGGTCTCGGCGATCTGCCGCGGCAAGGCCTATTTCACGAACACGATGACGCTCGGGCAGTTCATTCTCATGGATTTCATGAGAAGGAAGACTCGGCGCGTCTCCTAGTAGGCCAGTGCCGCCGGGGCTTGCGTCACGTCTCGTCGGCGGCGCGAATGGCCGCCTGCTGGACCTCGTCGGCGTTCACCGCCGTCAGCGCGTTGTTGTTCTCCTCGCCGGTGCGAATGCGGATCACGCGCTCGATCGGCTGCACGAAGATCTTGCCGTCTCCGACCTCGCCGGTGCGTGCCGACGACAGGATTGCGTTGATGCACGGCTGCACGAACGGCTCCGAGCACACCATCTCGATCTTCACTTTCTCGTGGAACTCCATGACGACCGTGGTGCCGCGGTACTGGCTGACGATCTCGTGCTCCCCGCCGTGGCCACTCACGCGACTCAGGGTGATGCCGGTGATACCGGCGCGAAACAGCGCCGTCTTCACTTCAGGCAGGCGCTCCGGCCGCACGATCGTCGTGATCAGTTTCATGTCACCTCCGGGAGTCGAACACGAGCTTCGAGATGTCCCGCACCAGCGCGTGGGCGTCGTCTTCTTTTTGAATGCCGCCAGTCAACACGACGAGCACGTAGCGCCGCCCCGTCGATGGCTCGACGACGGCGGCGTCGTGATAGATCTCCGTAATCCAGCCGGTCTTGTGATAGACCGTCGTACCGGGCGGCAGCCCCGCGGGGATCCCCTCTTTGAACTGCTGCCGGCCGAGGATGGCGAGCATGTCGCGACAGGACTGGGGCGAGGCGGCCTTGTCGTTGGCGAGCGCCGCGAGCAAGACACCCAGATCGCGCGCCGTGGTGGTGTTGTTCAGCCCCGCCTGGTACGCCTTATCGTCTTCCACGCCGCGCAGCACGAGGATCGAGTCGGCGCCAAGCGCATGCGCGGTCGCGTTGGCGCGCTTCGCGTCCACTTTGGTGATGAGCAGATTCGTCGCGAGATTGCTCGAGACAGTCTCCATCAACTCGATCAACTCGCGAATCGTCGCTTTTTGACCCAACCGCTTGTAGAGCGACGAATCCGAGTCGTCGGTCACGTCGAGCTGGTAGGGCGAGCTGTCGACGATGGACTTGAAGGTGTTGGTGATCGTGACTGAGTCGTCGAGACTCACCAGGCCATGATCTCGGTCGCGGAACAACTGAATCATCACTGGAAGCTTCATGGTGCTGGCCGCATGGAACCGTGTGAGGGCGCCAACAGTCAGGGAGTCGCCGGTCTGGAGGTCGCGATAATAAACACCGACGCGGGCGGGCGTGTGCGCGATCCTGGCTTCGATGCGGGCTCTCAGGGAGGCAGGCGGTGCTTGGGTCGGCAACAGGATTAGCGCGAGCGAGAGCAATGCCATTCTGTCACATAAGATACCTTATAGATTCCAGCCCGTGAGCGAATTCGTCTTCGGTACCCACAACGCTGCGTTCGTACAGGTGATGTACGAGGAGTGGCTGCGCGATCCGACCGCCGTTGGGCCGGAGTGGCGCGAGCTGTTTGAGAACGGGAAGCTCGCGCAGCTCCCGGTAATTCCGGAGAGTGGGGCGTGGGGAGTCGTTCGTTCCGTTGAACCGCCGACACCCGCTCCGGCGCCGCAAGCTCCCCCTGCACCGCCGAGTACCACTCCCTACTCCCCACTCCCCAAGAGCGCAAATCCGATCACTGGGCCGGCTGCACGGCTAGTCGCGAACATGACGGAGTCGTTGACCGTCCCGACCGCCACCTCATTCCGCGACATCTCGGCCAACACGCTGAACGAGCGGCGGAAGACGCTCAACGCCCAGCTTGCCGCCAGCGGCAAGAAGATCTCATTCACCCACCTGATCGGATACGCGATCGTTCAGGCCGCCAAGCAGTTCCCGGTGATGACGCACGCGTTCCAGGAGATCGACGGCAAGCCGCATCGCGTCGACCCCGGTGCCATCGGCTTGGGTCTCGCCGTGGATGTGGAGAAGAAGGATGGAAGCCGAGCGCTCGTCGTCCCGGTCATCAAGCACGCCGAAGGGATGGACTTCGCAGCGTTCCACGCGGCGTACGAAGGTCTCGTCGAAAAAGCACGCACGAACCGTCTCATGCCCGACGACTTCACAGGCGGCACGATCCAGCTCACCAATCCGGGAACACTCGGCACCGTGGCTTCGGTGCCCCGCCTGCTGAAAGGCCAGGGCTCGATCATCGCGACCGGCACGATCCGCGATATCGCCGGCGCGAAGGTCATCACGATTACGAGCACCTACGACCATCGGATCATCCAGGGCGCGGAATCGGGGATGTTTCTGCGCACCCTCGATTCATTGCTGCAGGGCGGGGAGCGGTTTTACGAGCTGATTTCTGAGAGCTTGGCGGGCAAAGGAAGTGCGGAGTGGGGAGTGGTTCGCTCCGCCGCCGCGCAAGCCCCGGTTGCGCAACCGGAGTCCGCTCCCGCACCGGAGAGTACCACTCCCCACTCCCCACTCCCCGGTTCCATCGACGACCTCCGCCACGTCGCCGCCGCGACCCGCTTCGTCCGCGCGCACCGCAACTTCGGCCACCTCGCCGCGCGGCTCGACCCACTCGGCACCGAGCCGATCGGCGATCCGTCGCTCGATCCCGCGAGCTTCGACCTCACGCCCGACATCATGGCGCGGATTCCGGCGGACGTGCTACGCATCTACGTACCGGGACAGACGCTCGCCGAAGCGCTGCCGCATCTGCGCGCGACCTACTGCGGCACGATCGCCTACGAGGTCGAACACATCGGCAGTCAGCAGGAGCGCATCTGGCTCCGTCAGGTGATCGAGTCGGGCGAGCACCGGCGCCCGCTGTCGGCTGATGGAAAGCGCCAACTGCTCGCCCGTCTCACCGCAGTCGACACCTTCGAGCGGTTCCTTCATAAGGCGTACCTCGGCCAAAAACGGTTTTCGATCGAGGGGCTCGACATGACGGTGCCGATGATCGACTTCACGATCGAGCTCGCGGCGGCGCACGGCACGCGCAAGACGGTGATCGGAATGGCGCATCGCGGGCGGCTCAACGTCCTCGCGCACGTGGTGAACGTCCCGTACGAAACGATCATCGCCGAGTTCGAGGGCGGGCGCCGCGAGGAAACGGCGGAATCGGAAGGCTGGAATGCCGGTACGGGCGACGTGAAGTATCATCACGGCGCCGAGGGCGTCTACAAGACCAGCACCGGCAAAGAAGTCGCGGTGACATTGTCACCGAATCCCAGCCACCTCGAGGCGGTCAATCCGGTCGTCGAAGGCCGAACTCGTGCCAATCAGACCGATCGCCAGACCCCGGAAGCGAAGCACGACTGGGACGTCGCGCTGCCCGTCCTGTTGCACGGCGATGCGGCGTTCGAAGGCCAGGGCGTCGTCGCCGAGACGTTCAATCTCGCGCGGCTGAAGGGCTACACGACCGGCGGCACGATTCACGTCATCCTGAACAATCAGATCGGATTCACGACTGAGCCAAAGGAAGGACGCTCGACCGATTACTCGAGCGATCTCGCCAAGGGCTTTGACGCGCCGATCATTCACGTGAATGCCGATGATCCGGAGGCGTGCCTCGCGGCCGTGCGGCTCGCAACGATGTATCGCGGCAAATTTCACGGGGATGTGGTCATCGACCTCGTCGGGTATCGGCGTTACGGCCACAACGAGGCGGACGAGCCCGCGTACACGCAGCCGACGATGTACGAGCGCATCAAGCAGACACCGACGGTCCGCCAGAAATACGCGGCGCAGCTCGCGCAGGAAGGCGTGGTGGATGCGGCGCAGGCTGGTGCCGCCGCCGAGGCCGCATACCAGCGTCTCACGACAATTCAGCAGGCAGTGAAATCGGGCGCGACCCAACGCGCCGAGGACACGCAGCGCATCACTCCGAAGCCTGCGAGCGAGCCGGCGACGGCCGTGGCCGCGGACGTACTCACGCGGCTCAACGACGCCCTGCTCGCCGTGCCGGACGGCTTTACGATTCATCCGAAGCTGCAGAAGCAGCTCGAGCGGCGTCGCGCACTCACGTCCAAGGACGGTATCGAGTGGGCGCACGCGGAGTCGCTCGCGTTTGCGTCGCTGCTCAGCGAAGGGACGCCAATTCGTCTGACCGGACAGGACACCGAGCGCGGCACGTTCAGCCAGCGCCATCTGGTCCTGCACGATGTGAACAGCGGTGATCGCTACACGCCCATCCAGAAGCTGGCAGGCGCTACGGCGCCCTTCGAGCTCTACAACAGTCCGCTCTCGGAGTACGCGTGCCTCGGCTTTGAGTACGGGTATGCCGTCGAGGCGGAGAACGCGCTGATTCTGTGGGAAGCGCAGTTCGGCGACTTTGCGAACGGGGCCGAGGTGGTGATCGACCAGTTCCTGATCGCTGGGCTCGCCAAGTGGGGCGAGACTTCGCGGCTCACGCTGCTGCTCCCACACGGTTACGAAGGCCAGGGCCCCGAGCACTCGAGCGCCCGGCTCGAGCGTTTCCTGGCGCTCGGCGCCGAGGGCAACATCCGCGTGGCGAACTGCACGACGCCTGCGCAGTACTTCCACCTGCTGCGCCGCCAGGCGCTGCATGCGGAGATTCGGCCGCTCGTCGTGATGACGCCAAAGAGCCTGCTCCGTCTGCCCGCGGCGGCGTCACAGCTGGACGATCTGGCGCTCGGGAAATTCCGCGCCGTGCTGTGGGATCGGGATCGCACATGGCCCGAGAAGGTCACGCGGCTGGTGCTGTGCAGCGGCAAGGTGTACTACGACGTCATCGCGTCGCCCCGCCGGGCCGAAGCCGGTCATGTGAAGATCGGACGCGTCGAGCTGCTCTATCCCTTCCCCGCTTCCGAAATCGGAGAGTTCGCGCGGCGCTACCCGAATCTCAAGGAAGTCGTCTGGGTACAGGAGGAGCCGCGCAACATGGGTGCGCGGAAGTTCGTGATGCCCAAGATTCGCGATGTGCTGCCGCAGGGCGTGACGTTGCTGGACGTCTCCCGGCCCGAACGGTCGAGTCCCGCGGAGGGATACCCGGCCGCCCACAAGATCGAGCAGGAGCGGATCGTCGCGGCGGCCTACGGTGCTGACGCATGAAACTCACGAGCTCCGCGTTTCAGAACGGCTCCCCGATTCCGGCGAGGCACACGTGCGATGGCGACGACGTATCGCCCGCCCTGGCGTGGACGGATACACCGCCGAATACCGCCGCATTCGCGTTGATCTGCGATGACCCCGATGCACCGGCGGGAACGTGGGTGCACTGGGTGCTCTACAATGTGCCGGGGAAGACGTCGCAGTTACGTGAAGGGGACGCGGGCGGCGGATTGGAGGGACGAAACGACTCTCGGAAGACGGGCTACGGTGGCCCGTGTCCTCCTCCCGGCAAGCCGCATCGCTACTTCTTCAAGTTGTACGCACTGCGCGCTCCCCTGGCTCTGAAAGGCGGCGCTACCAAGGCCGATGTCGAACGGGCAATGAAGGGCGCAGTGCTCGGCGAAGCGCAGCTTGTCGGCACCTACGGCCGCGGCCGCTGAGGCGCCTGTGCCTGCCGCGTTTCGGTATACGGTGTTCGGTGTGGTGGCGCTGGCGGCGCTGATCGCGCTCGGCTCCTGGCTGGTGCGCACGCGACGGGTTTCGCCCTTCGGTGCCTTGGGTCGCGCGCTGCGCGCGGCGACCGACCCGATTATCCAGCCGGTCGAGCGGCGTCTGGTGCGCATGGGCGGCAATCCCGTGCACGCGGGCGGCTGGCTGGTCGTGCTCACGGCGGTGGCCGGGGTCATCCTGTTGTCACTGGCGGGCTGGCTGTACTCGACGTTCCTGGTCGCGCACGCGGCGGCGAGCGCCGGGCCCAAGCAGACCTTCGTGCTCATCATCGATCTCGCCTACAAGCTCGTGTTCACGGCGCTGATCGTGCGGGTGATCGCCACGTGGTTCGGCATGTTCCGCTACTCGAAATGGATTCGGCCGGCCTACATCCTCACTGACTGGCTGGTCGAGCCGCTCCGCCGCGTGATTCCGCCTGTCGGGGGCTGGGACCTGAGCCCGATAGTCGCGGTGTTCGTGCTGAGCCTGATCCGGCAGCTCCTGCTCGCACCACTGTTGCGTTGACCGCGCGACTCGTCGTCCACGTCGTGCCGCGCGCCGCCGAGAGCGCCGTGGCCGGCCGTCACGGCGACGCGCTGAAGATTCGAATCGCCGCCGTCCCGGCGGACGGCGCGGCCAATGACGAGCTTGTGCGTTTTCTCGCGAAGCAATTGAGCGTACCGCGCAGCGCGATTGCGATTACGGCAGGCGCGGCCGCGCGGCGGAAAACCGTGTCCATCGCGGGGCTGGAGATTGATGCGGTCCTGCGAATCCTGGAGGCTCGATGAAATTGCTCAAAGCGCTTGTCAGCTTTATCGTCGGCACCCTGGCAGGCGCGCTCGGCAGCAAAGTCTTTGGCCCATTCGGGGCGGTACTCGGATTTATCGCGGGTGCGCTGGCGGCGTGGTGGGTCGCGCAGCGGATGGACTTTTTCTCGTAAGTGATCAGTGATCAATGATCAGTGATCATTCGCAGCCTCTGTTCAATGCGCGGCTGCAACTCGGGGAACGCTGCGCCGAGCTGTTCCAGCGTCGCGCGCGCGGAGTCCGGCTTGGCGGCAGCGACGTACGCGTCAGCCTTCAAGAACGCGACCCGCGATGCCAGGAAACGGTTGCCGGGCGGCACCGACAGTCGATTGAGCGTCGCCAGTGCACTCCGCGGGTCGTGCTTGTCCCGCAGCTGTGACTCGGCGAGCAGCAGCTTCACGGTCGTATCGTTCGGGAATTGGCGTTCCATGTCGCCGAACAACGACGCGGCGCGCGCGCTATCCTTCTGCGTCCGGGCTTGCTGCGCCGCCTGATACAGCCCCGCCAGGTAAAGCCTGTTGACGTCAGCCGTATCGCCTGAGCGAATGCCGATGCCGCCGGCATGGTTGTAGACGAGGTCGCCGCCAAGTCTGCCGGCCTTGATCATCGCGAGAGCGCCGGCAACGCCGACGACTGCCGATCCCCACAGCGCGATGCGCGCGACGTTGATGCTTTTACGCCGCGCCGCGAGCGCGACGATCTCGAGCAGCGCAATGACAATGAAGACGTTGCGCGCCCACTCGCCCGCTTCCTCGTGTTCTGTGACGGCCTGTCGCGCTCCAGGAATGCGCTCGACGGGGCCGTGTGCCTGCGTGCCGGAATGAACGGCCAGGAGGGCGGCGACCGCAGCCAGGATCAGCAGCGTGGCTGCGGCGGGACCGGCAAACGGCGCTCTGCCGGTGAGTGACGCCCAGCGAAACAGCACACCCACAATGCCGAGCACGATGGCGAAGTGGACGATGGACGGATGGTAGTAGGCGATGTTGGGCATGCGCAAAGATCAATGATCAATCATCAATGATCAATGACCAATGAACGTGGCTCGATCATCGGTCATTCATCAGTGGATATTGATCATTCGCCCGCTACCGCGGGCGCACCGCGTCCCGAATAATATCGTCCACCGCGAACTTGATGAACTCCGCGCGCTTGTCCTTCCGCCGCTGGCCTTCGGCGCGCACCTCCGCCAGCCGCCGCTCGATGTCAGCAATTTCACGAGCGCGAAGCTGGTCCTCCAGATCGAAATGCTGTGTGATCAAAGCTTCGATCCTGGACCGGATGGCGGGCCGGTTGGCTTCGCTGGCCCGCCGATACGCACGCTGCTCTGCCCGCGCGTTGGCTTCCAGGCCAAACATCTTTCCGGCGAGCTGCGCGCGAACGCTATCGCGTTGATTCAGCTTCTGCACCATGTCGAATTGCACAGTCAGCTGTGCTACCTCCATCCAGTACTGATCGTCGGCGCCGGGGCCTCCGACGGGAGTGCCTTCCACGACGTACGTCGGGTTACTCCCTTGCTGCCTGAGCGAATCGAGTCCCGCGACGCGATCCGGTGCGATGATCAGCAAAAACGCCCGCGCCGCCGCTTCCGCTCCGCGCGGCCGCTGCTGCATGATTTGCTGGACCTGCATCTGCATCGCCTGCGGATTGGGCATCTCTTGCGCATTGGGATCCTGAGCCGCCGCCTGCATGGCGACGGCAACCGTGAGCACAACCGCGAAACCGACGTTACGGCCTCCCATACGACCCCCTCCATCCTCGTTCCAACTGTGTGAGTTGCGCATCGATTTCCATCATCGCCCGACCGCCCGTCATGTATCCCGCGGTCCGCGACCACGTCGTCGCCGGCGTCCAATGCGTCGTGGTCTCGGAATTGGGACGCGGACCGGTCATCAAGACCACCGCGAGCAGGGCCGCAGCGGCAAGGGCGACCGCGGTCCAGTCGAGTCTCGACCGACGACCCGATGTCGAGAGGCTCGCCTCGTCGAGCGCGGCGCGCGCGCGCACGAGTGGTGCGAAGACCGCCCGACACGTCTCACACCCGGCGACATGAGATTCGAGCTCGGTCGCCTGCGTGATGGGCAGCTCCCCATAGGCGAGCAGCAGCAGCGTGTTGTCGTTGGGATGACTCATCGATAGCTCTCCAGAGCAGCGCTGATTCGCGCGAGCGCGGCGCGCATTTGCGTCAACACCGTGCCGAGCGGCCGGTTGAGCCGGTCGGCGATTTCCTGGAATGTGATGCCGGACTGTTGGCGCAGCTCGACCACCTCGCGCTGTGGCGGTGGAAGTGCCGCTACCGCGGCACGGACCGCAGCGCGCAGCTCCTCCGCGAGCAACGGCGCGTCCGCTGCATCAGCTGTCGCTGCTGTTGACTCGAGCGCCACGCTCGCTCGGCGCCGTACCAGGTCGCGCCGCAGGTGATCGTGCCACACATTGGCGGCAATGCGAAACAAATAGCCGCGCGCATTCCCGTTGAGCGAAAGCCGCGGGGCCGCGGTCACCAGCCGCGCCGCCACTTCCTGCAGCAGCTCAGCGGTCAGCTCCTCATCGCGGCAGCGCGCGCCAAAGAAGTTGCGCAGCGCCGGCGTGTGCTCTGTGAGGAGCTGCTCGATCCCGATTTGACTCATGGTTACTTAAGAGTACGTACGAGCCTAGTTATTATTGTCCGGTCCTGACCTGAGGGCTTTCTGGCGACATTCCGCGATCTCCTAGCCGATGGCCGGGTCCACGTCTTCGACGGGGCCATGGGTACGATGCTGTACTCGAAGGGCTTCTTCCTGAACGTCTGTTACGACGAGCTGAACCTCAAACAGCCGCGTTTGGTGCAGGAGGTGCACGCCGAATACGTGCGCGCCGGCGCGGAAATTCTCGAGACGAACACCTTCGGCGCCAATCCCCTCAAGCTCGGCAGCCACGGCCTCGCCGATGAGACGGAGAAGATCAATCGCGCCGCGGCCGAGCTGGCGCGCGCCGCGAGTACTGGCCGAGTCAGCGTCGTCGGCGCAATCGGGCCGCTCGGTATCCGCATCGAGCCGTTCGGACAGACATCGCGTGCCGAGGCCGAAGCGCTGTTCGCGCGACAGGTACAAGGTCTGCTGTCGGGCGGCGTGGACGGATTCATCCTCGAAACGTTCAGCGACCTCGAGGAAATTCACGCCGCCATGAAGGCGGTGCGCGCCGCGTCGGACTTGCCGCTCATCTGTCAAATGACGGTCGGCACCGACGGGCTCACGTATTACGGCACGGACCCCGAAACGTTCACCAAGCAACTGGCGGAGTGGGGCGCCGATGTCATCGGCGTGAACTGCTCCGTGGGTCCCGCCGGCGTGCTCGAAGCCGTCGAGAAGATGGTCAAGGCCACCGACAAGCCGATTTCGGCGCAGCCCAACGCCGGGCTCCCCAAGGACGTCGGCGACCGCAAGATCTATCTCGCCTCACCCGAGTACATGGCGAGCTACGCGCGTCGCATGATCGAAGCCGGCGCGCGCTTCGTGGGCGGGTGCTGCGGCTCGACTCCGGAGCACATCAAGAAGATCCGCGACTACATCGCGAGCGTCGTGCCGCGCCATCCGAGCGTGGTGGTCTCGCGCCAGCAGATACAGGCAGCGCCGGACGTGAAGCCCGTGCCTTTGGTCGAGAAATCTCGCTGGGGCGCCAAAATCGCCCGCGGCCAACTTGTGACGAGCGTCGAGATCGTGCCGCCGAAAGGCATCGACCCGAAACCGATGCTCGATCAGTGTCGCGCGCTCAAGGCGGCCGGTGTGGACGCGGTCAATGTGCCCGACGGCCCGCGCGCGCAGAGCCGCATGGGCGTGCTCCCGTCGGCGATTCTGATCGAGCGCGAGGTCGGGATCGAGACGGTCATTCATTACTGCTGTCGCGACCGTAACCTGCTCGGCATGCTGTCCGACATCCTCGGCGCGCATGCCGCGGGGCTGCGCAACATTCTCATCATCACCGGCGACCCGCCGAAGATGGGGCCGTATCCCGAAGCCACCGCCGTCTTCGATATCGATTCGATCGGCCTCGCGAACCTCGTGTA
>DATBFV010000185.1:0-3457 GCA_036558345.1 Gemmatimonadales bacterium
CGCTCCGACGCGAGTGACGGCACATCGTCGGTCGTCTGCCGCGCGAGAATCTGCTCGGGCGTCTTACCGCTGAACGGCGGCCGGCCCAGTAACGCGAAATACGCGACGGCCGCCAGCGAATAGAGATCGGCGCGCTGGTCGACCCGCTCGCCGAGCAGCTGCTCGGGAGCGGCGAACTGCGGCGTGCCGCTGCGCGAGGTGGCGCCGCCAAAGCGGGCGCCGCCCCGCAACGCCAGTGCGAGCCCGAAGTCCGTGATGCGCAGGCGGCCGTCGGGCTCGATCAGCATGTTCTCCGGCTTGATATCGCGGTGGATCAGTCCCAGGCTGTGCGCGTGCTCGAGTGCCGAAAGCGCTTCATTCAGGAGCCGCTCGGTCTGATCCAGCGAGAACGTTCCGTGTCGCTGAATCACCTGCGCCAGGCTCGAGCCGGGCACGAACTCCATTGCGTACCAGGTCAGCCCGGCACGGCCCATAATGTCGTAGATACTCACGATGTTCGGATGGCGCAGCCGCGCGGCGAGCTGCGCCTCGCGGCGGAAACGCTCGACGACGCCCGGATCCGCGGTGAGCGCCGGATGCAAGACCTTGATCGCCACGTCGCGCTCGAGCGCCAAGTCGCGCGCGCGATAGACGCGCCCAAACCCGCCCGCGCCGATTTCTTCGAGCAGCTCGTAATCGTCGCCCAGCGCGCGCCTGAGCCGTCGCTCGAATCCCGACTCCGTGATTGCCGGGGCGGCCGCCAGCACTTGAAACGTCCCCGCGTCGCTCACGAAATCCTCGAGCATCTCCGTCGCCGTGAAGTAGCGCTCCTTCGGCACCCGCGAGAGCGCGCGTACGATCACCCGCTCGACTGCCGCGGGCACGGCCTGTCGCAACTGGCGGGGGGGGACGATCTGCGCCGGGTCCGTGTGAGGGGGCGTGCCCGTGAGCGCCACGTAGATGTTCGCCGTTACGGTGTACACATCGCTCGAGGGATCGCCACTTTCTCCGGCGCGCACCTCAGGTGCCATGTACGCGGTGCCGGGATCGTCGACGGCGAGCGGCGGCAAGTAGGGGAGACACCAGTTCGAGTAGCGCAGGTCGGTGATGACGCCCTGACCACCAGTGTTGATCATCAGCGTGGACGGCACGATGCGCCGCATGATGATGCCCCGCGCGTGCGCATGCTCGAGCGCCGCGAGGAGATCGCGGATGAGCGACATGCATTGGGGGATGGGGCGCGGCCCGCGCCGCAGCGCGTCCGCCAGGCTCTCGCCCTCGATCCAATTTGCCGTACGATAGGCGAACGACGCGATTTCACCGGCGGCGTACACGTGCCGAATCGCCGGGTGATCGAGCTGCGCCAACGTCTCGGTCTCGCGCATGAACCAGGCGCGACCGGGCGCGTCGGCGGCGAGGTGCACGCGAATCGTCACGGGGCGCTTGAGCACGCGATCCCACGCGTGATATAACGCCCGCTCCGACGAGAGCGCGACGAGGTTGTCCAGCCGGAACGCGGGCTCGAGCGCGCGAAGGGCGTCGTCCAGCAACCCCGCTGGTGGCGTTTGCGGCGGAGCGCTGGTGACGGCTGTCACATTGGGGGGAGAGCGCCGATCGGGCGTGGTCACGGCGGAGAAATGTAGTCGCTCATTTCGGCTGGCACGAATTCCCGGCGCAGCGCAGATTGATCGGAATGAACCACGAGCCTCGGCCGATCCGCCATCATGTCGAGCGCCGCGTGCGGCCGGAGCGGCGCTCTGGACTCGATCGGCGTATTGCCGAGCGGCGACTGCGCGGCCTCACCGTAGTCGTCGAGCGACGCGGGGTAATTGACCGCCGCAGTCGGATTGAGCGCCGCTCGTTTACGCCCCGTCGCAAGCTGCGCGACCGCCGCGGCTCGGGCCTCACGTTCAACGAGTCGACTCCATCCTGATTTGCACGGCGGCCCAGCCTCCGCGGCCGCCACGCGAGTAGCGCGCATCCCACAAATACACGGTCCCAGCCACGGTATCGGTGCGTGCGGTGAGGAAGCGCGAGAACTGCGCAATCGCGCGCCCGTCCGCGGTGTCAAGCGCTCGCATGACGGGCGGGAGCCTGAGATTTCTCGGTAGTTGCCAGCCGCTTCCGACCACGGTGTCGGCGCTTGCGTACATCGGCTCCCAGGTAAACGGCTCGCCGACGGTCGTGAGGGCAGCCCAGCGCGTTGCCGAGCCAAAGCGTCGCAGCGCTTGCTGTCGGATCAAAGCCTCGGAGTGGCGCAGGGCGACGCCCTGCGCAATCGTGTAGAACCCGAGCAGCAGCACCGCATATCTGGCGAGCCGCTGCCGCGCGACCGGCCCCCACCAGAAGCCCAGCCAGCCGATCGCGGCAAGCACCGCGATGGCGCCGCACAGCGGCAGCACCCAGCGCGAGACGCTGCCGCCGTTCGCGACGTAGCGCGCGATGACCAGCGTGATGAGCGTGGCGCCGATCAGCGTTGCCAGTAGTGGTCTCCAGTGACGATTCGCCCCCCATGCCAATGCGACCAATGGCACGAGCCAGAAGAACGGGTCTGCGATCGCCACCCAGTCGAGGTAGTACCACGTGCCATTCCAGGGAAGAAAGGGCCGCCAGCCGTACGAGCCCTGCCAGTCCATAAAGAGATGGCTGATGACGGTGACGGTCACGAGCAGTGTAATCCGCCGCCATGGGGCGGGCCGGACGAAGATTCCTACGATCAACACCAGCGCGACGATTTCGGCCGCCGCGCCTGCAAGCGAGTGAGTGATGCCGCGATGGTTGGCGAGAAAGTCCGCGCGCGACCAACCGAGATAGCCGGTGAACAATTCGCTCAAGTCCGGCATGTTGGCCGCGATCCCGCCGATGAGCGCGGCCCGCGGGACGTCGCGGTCGGCCACCGCACGGCCGAGGGCCGCGCCGACCAGTGCGTGAGCCAGGTTGTCCATGCGTAGAGGATGCGGGCTGGCCGCGTGGTGAGTCCAGAGCCACCGTCGTGACACTTAGCAGGCTGAGACTCGCAGCGTGCCACCAAGCTGCGGCTTTCTATTGCGTTCCAGGCCAACCCCCTTCTATCTTGGCGTCCGTTTTTGCCTACATTCGTCAAAAACTTTGACAGTTGATTGTCAAAGACTGGCTGGCATAACCTTTGCTTGGCACGTGTTTTCAGAGTGACTGGGGCGCCGAATGGCACTCCAACTGAACAAAAGCTTGACACCACGAGGGAGTCCACAGACATGCGTATCACGAGGCTGTCCCTGGTTGTTGCCGCGCTCACCCTGAGGGGTACGGCCCTCCAGGCCCAGACGAACAACGCCAGCATCACGGCGACGGCCAGCGTCCAGACGCCGATCAACGTCGTTGGCGCTCAGCAGTTGAACTTTGCTAACGTGTTCCCGGGGGTGAACAAGACGGTTGCGGCGACGGATCTGGTGAACGCCGGCCGCTTTGACGTCACGGGGCAGGCGAACACCCCGGTGAC
>DATBFV010000186.1:0-4407 GCA_036558345.1 Gemmatimonadales bacterium
TTCTACGAGCTACGAGGCGAACTGGAAGGCGGCCCGGGCGATCGCCGACGTCGCCAAACAAATACTGAGCAATGACGATTCTCTCAAGCGGCGTCGAGATAGCCTATACGCCGTGGGCCGCGTCTACGCCGAGCGCGCGATCCGCGCCGATTCGACGAAGCCCGACGGGCATTACGTGCTCTCGATGGTCCTCGGCCGGTTGTCGCGCACCAAGGGCAGCAAGGAGCGGGTGCGCTACGCGAAGATCATTTTCGACGAGGCAACCAAGGCGGTCGAGATCGACTCGACCTACCACATGGCACACCACGTACTGGGCGCGTGGCACGCCGAGGTGAAGCGTCTCTCCAGCTTTCAGCGCTTCTTTGCCAAGACGCTGTTCGGCGGCGGATTCATGGACAAGGCGAACTGGAACGACGCGGTCATGCATCTCCAGACCGCTGTGCGGCTCGCGCCCGATCACATCTACCACCGGCTCGAGCTGGCCGAAGTATACGTCGACCTGGGCAAGTACTCCCTGGCTCGTGAGCAGTTGCAGGCGATTGCCGCGCTGCCGGTCGTCGACGTCCAGGATCCGCAGAACAAAAAAGAGGCCGCGGATCTGTACAAGGACATTGAAAAGGAAAAGGACGAGACGTAGGGAACGGAAACCGTTACTCTGCCCCGAGAATTCCGGCAAAGAACGGCGGCAATTCAATCTCGCATTTCGTGATTCCCACCTGCGGCTGCCAGACGACTCGCTCAGACAATACTTCGGGCCGCTCATCTCCCGGACGCCAGCGCTCGACAAGTCGCGCGTCCAGATCGACGATCCAGTACTCCGGCACGCCGGCGCGCTGATAGCGACGCCGCTTCACGGTGCGATCAGCCCGCGCCGTGGAAGGCGAAAGGATTTCCGCTGCCAGCAGCAACGTGCGGACATCCGACCAGCGTTTTGGACGCCCGGCGCCAAGGGGGACGACGAAAACGTCCGGCTGGATGAGGGTGCGCGGATCGAACTCGATGTCCGCGGGCGACGTCACCGCTTCGCCACAGCCGGTGCTCTCGCAGTAGGCGCGCAGCAAAACAAGCAACTCGACGACCGCACGCTGATGATCGAACGTGGGCGCCGGTGTCACGAGCAGCTCGCCGTCCACGACCTCGTACCGCTTCCCGTCGTCCGGAAGCTCGCGCACGCGCGCCGCGGTCCACCGCTCCAACGTCTCAGGCATGCCCATAAGGTGCTCGGCTCGGCGCGAGAAGAACAAGGGGACACCGAGCCAATTTCCGCGCTGTTCGCGGGAAGTAATCATCTAATTGGCGCGGGCTGGGACGAAGTAACGCGCTATCGCCTCGACCACGCGATGATGGCTCCGCAGGGACTCAGATAGCCTGAGTACTGCACCGGGACGCCTTCGGGCCCGGGATATACCTCGAGCGCCTCGACGTTAAAGGGATCGATCAAGTCGTCGAGCGAGAGATCTCCCCGACCACCCACACCGCCCGCACGTAGCAGTACGCCATCAAGAACAACGCTGGGCTGGCATCCCCCCCGCATGAACATTGTGGCTGCCGCTCGCATCGAGACATTACAGTGGCGCGCCCCCGTGCAGGTGACGCGCACACCAGGCATGTCATGGAGCAGGTCACTCATGATGAGCGGGGCGAGTTTGTCGATGTCGGTCCGCGTGAGGAAATGGCCGAACCCGCTTTGCCGTCGGCGATAGAACCCAACATCAGCCAGGTACTGCAGTCGCCTCTCGACTCCGCTTGCGATCACCGTGACTGTATCCAGTGTAAGCGGCGTGGAGGGTAAACGGATGGAAACTCGTGCGGTGAACGCCGAATCGAGAATGAACTGCTTGGTGGTAATCGGGGCGTAGCCAATTCTGCTGATGAGCAGGCGATACTGGCCGGCGCGCGGGAAAGTGAAGCTGAAATTGCCATCGGTGCTCGTGACTTGGACTGCCAGCGCGGTGCCTGTCGAATCAAGGAGAATGAGGCGAGCACTTACGATCGGTTCCTGAGTACTGCTGTCCAATACGACGCCGGTTATTGCCTGAGCTGGCAGTCGTAGAGGAATGAGGATCAGTGCCGAAAGCAGAACGCCAGGACACTTCCGCATCATCCTGCATCATACCGTTCATCCGTTTACATGTTGCGCATCGGGTGGGCGCGCCTATGCTCCCAGGCGCGCTACCGTCCGCTCATCAACTTTTCAATCGCGTCCGTCGTCCGCGGCGCCCCAGCCGAGAGCCACTCCGCACCGTTTGCAGTGACCAATACATCATCCTCGATCCGTACGCCCAGATTCTCGGCTTCGAGATAGATCCCCGGCTCGAGCGTGATGACCATGCCGGGCTCGAGCGGATGACTGATGCCGACGTCGTGCACATCCATCCCGATGGGGTGACCGAGCCCATGGTTGAAGTACTCGCGGTCGTCGCAGGTCTTCTCGCCGCACAGGGTGCCTGAATGGTCGTGCATGTAGCGCCGCGCGATGCCGTCGAGCTCACGCATCGTGATCCCCGGGCGCACGGCGTCGAACGCCGCCTGTTGCGCGCCTAACACGAGGTCGTAGATCGCCTTCTGGCGCGCGGTGAACTTGCCGTTCACCGGCCAGGTGCGCGTCACATCGGCCGTGTACTGTCCCCACTCCGCGGCCGCGTCGACGACGACGAGATCCCCGTTTTCCGTTTTGCGCCGGTTCACGTCGTAGTGCAACGTGGTCGAGTTAGGGCCGCTGCCAACGATCGACGGGTACCCGACGCGGTCCGCCCCATTGCTCCGAAATCCGTCTTCCAGCGCGGCCTCGATCTGATACTCGTACATGCCCGGACGTGCCGCCCGCATCGCGGCGATGTGGCCGGCCACGCTGATGTCCACCGCGCGCCTGAGACGCATGATTTCGTCGGCGTCCTTTACGACGCGCATCGAGTCAACGATGGGCTTCAAATCGGACGACTTATACATCGCCTGGAGGCTCGCTCTCGTCCGCCCGTCGAGTGAATCCAGAGGCAGGACCTTCGCGACCCCGGAAAGCCGAATCGCCACGCTGTCGGGGCCAAGTCTGAGCCCGGTCCAGCGCTCCTGCGAGGGGATGCGCGGCGGCAAAAATAGAATTGTCTCGACCGAGTCCGGACCGCGGGCGGTCATCATCAACACCGCGTCCTCGGTCTCGAGCTCGGTGAAGTAGTAGAACGTATTGTCCTGACGGAAATCGTTGTCCTGCACGTAGTCCTGCTCGATGTCGCGCTCGTGACCTGCCTGAATCAGCACCGTGCCGCGCCCGATTCGCCGCATGAGCGCGCGCCGGCGCGCGGTCGTGGCCGCGATGTCCACCGGCCGGCCCATGCCCGGCAGGTCCGGCACGACGATGTACGCGCCGATCGGGGCTGGTACGGGCGCCGCGGATGCCGGTGGAGGGGCGGCGGCTGTGCGGGCCTGTGATACAGATTCCGCAACGAGTACGATGCTGATGACGGCCGTCAGAAGAATGGCTCGCATGACGACTAATCTACCACACGCTTGCTCATCCCGAGTCCGTGCCCCAAACTATGGCACCCATGACGATCAACTCGGCCCTGACACACGCGGAAGGGGAACGGCTTGCCGCGCGGATCGCCGAGCTGGAGCACGAGCGCAAGCACCTGCTCGCCGTCATCGAGATCCTGAAAGAAGCATCCAGTTCCTTACACTTTATTGACATCCTCCAGGCCATCGCGCGCAAGCTGGGCGAGTCATTCGGCCTCGACCGCTGCTCGATCTTCCTCGGTGAAAAAGGCGGCCGGCAGGTGCGGCTCGTTGCCTCCTACGAAGATCCCACGATTCGCAATTACGTCGTCGATCTGGAGCGCTACCCCGAGCTGAAGCGCGCGATGCAGAGCGGCGAGACCGTCTTCATCCCCGACGCCGCCAACGATCCGTCGCTCCGGCACGTCAAAGGCGAGCTGGTCAATCGGCGCGTCAAATCGATCACCGTCGTGCCGATCACGTGGAGATCAGTCGCGATTGGCGCGATTTTCCTCAGGACCTACCGTGACGGCCCGACCTTCTCTGACGCCGATGTACGCTTCGTACAGGTCGTCGCGTCCCTGACGGCGCAGAGTCTGCGCAACGCGCACCGCTACGAGCGGCTCGCGCAGCGCACGCACGAGACGAGCGAGCAGCTCAAGCGCTTGGAGCTCGAGCGCGTGGCGTTGCTCGCGTTCCTGCGCCGCCTGCTCGAGACATTCGGCTCGCGCGAGGGCGCGTGGGGTGAGGGCCTCCTTCCCAAAGCCAGCTCCGACGAGATCGAGCGGCTGGTCGGCGTCGCGATGGCGGTGATTCAGGAAGAAGCCAAAGGCAGGTGAAGCGGGGGGCGGCAGCACGTGCCGCGGAGCTGCGGCGGATTCTGGAACGCGCGAACCACGCCTACTACATCCTCGACAA
>DATBFV010000187.1:0-2279 GCA_036558345.1 Gemmatimonadales bacterium
AGCCGATCACCTTGTTCTCGACTTCGTTGATGATCTCCGCGTCCCACTCGAGCTCGAGATTCGCGGGGCCCTTCGCCACCCAGTGGGATCGACCGTTGCCGAGGTCGGTCACGTTCGCGAGGTGGCTCATGAACCGCGGAAAATTCTCGAGCCGCCGCCAGAAGCGAAAGATCTCGTTCAGCGGCTTTTCGAGGCGAATCGATTCGCGCACATGGATGCCGCGCTTCCCTGCCAGCGCGACGCGTGTGTCGCCGCGACTCGACCGGGCATTCGGAAAAGCAGGCCACTGTCCCACGAGTCCGCGGTACACCAGAGGTGTGGCGCCGAACGCCAGACAGGTGCCGCCGGCCGACCGGCGGGTCACGCCGTACGCGATCACGGCGGTGGCGGTCGCCAGCGTTGCCCAGCGCTCGATGGCCCGCATGCCGTCCCCGGTGCGAATATTGGTGGTCACGCCAGGCCTGGCCGATGACGTTTGCATTGACATGTCCACGACAACACGCACACCACGTACCATTCACGGAGGGCCCAGCCATACGCTGGCGCACCGCATGCTTCACTGGATGAGGCCCGACGCGATGTCAAGCAGGTCCCGAGGCACGTCACCATCATTTTTGCGAGAGCATTCCCTCAGCCTGACCGTGGCAGGGATCCTTGCGCTCCTGTTGATCATGTACGGGCGATCAGACCCTCGAACGCACCTCGGCACGTTTTACGGGAACGCGATCGCGGATTGGCTCGGCGTGCTCGTGTTCGTCGTCGCGACGAAGTATTTCTTCGAGATAGGATCAGGTGAGAGCCGGCCGCCGGCTTCCCGGGTCCGGGTTCGCATCGGCAGGCTGCTGGTGAAGCATTCCCTCACTCTCGTCCTTGGCCTGACCGGCATCGCGTGGGTGATTGTCTACCTACGGAGCAATGTCGACACCAAGTACGGGCAGGTCATCGGGAACATCGTGTCCGCCTGGGCGCAAGTGCTCGGCCTCGTCCTCATTACGAAGTACGCTCGCGAGCGCGGCTCGAAGGAAGGGCATTGACCAGCTCGTCAGTGCATCTGAGTCAAATTGCCTACGGCGTCGTTTCTCTCCATATGGATGGTTCTGCCGATGCGCCGGCCGATGCGCTGCCCTATCCTCGGCGCATGGCGCGGGCACGGCCGGCCATCAGACACAGAAGCGAGGCACGCCATGTACGACGCGATCATCGTCGGCGCGCGATGCGCAGGGTCCCCCACAGCGATGCTCCTGGCCCGCAAGGGCTATCGCGTGTTGCTCCTGGACAGGGCCGCCTTTCCGAGCGACACCATGTCCACCCACATCATCTGGCCCCACGGCGCCGAGATCCTGGACCGCTGGGGGCTTCTGACGAGGCTGGCCTCGACCGGATGTCCGCCGATCGCTCTCAACATGAGGTTCGACGTCGGACCGTTCGCGCTCGAAGGCGGCGTGCCCGACGCGAACGGGGGGCGCGGCGGATTCTGTCCGCGCCGGACGGTGCTCGACAAGATCCTCGTCGATGCCGCCGTCGAGAGCGGGGTCGAGCTCCGCGAAAGCTTACCGGTCGAAGACCTCATCCGTGCAGGCGATCGGGTGGTCGGCATCAAAGGACGTACGGCGCGGGGAACGATGGTTCAGGAGCGCGCCACGATCCTCATCGGAGCCGACGGCGCACACTCGTTCGTGGCGGCTGCGGTTGGCGCTCCCGACTATGATGCGATCCCGCCCATCGCCACTTTCTACTACAGCTACTACAGCGGCTTCGCGGCGAGCGAC
Organism: Gemmatimonadales bacterium; assembly: GCA_036558345.1. Taxonomy (GTDB): domain Bacteria; phylum Gemmatimonadota; class Gemmatimonadetes; order Gemmatimonadales; family GWC2-71-9; genus 20CM-2-65-7. Next base: position 1,770 of record DATBFV010000187.1, read on the forward strand.
ATCGAGCAGTACGTTCGCGTGCACCACGGCATCGGCTGCTTCCCCACCCATGGCGGTCTGACGCTGATTGCATCCGTCTGGCCGAGCGCGCGCTTCAAGGAGGTCCGCGCGGACATCGAAGGCAGCGTCGAGAAGGCGTGCAGATCGGCCCCCAGCGTGATCGACCGGCTGCAGGGCGCGACACGTGAAGAAAAATGGATGGGAACGGCGGGCGTGGCGAATTACTTCCGCCGGCCCTACGGTCCGGGGTGGGCGCTGGTCGGAGACGCGGGATACGACAAAGATCCGCTGACCGCGCAAGGAATCAGCGATGCGTTCATCGACGCCGAGAACGTGGCGCACGCGATCGACGCGGGCCTGTCGGGACGACGACCGCTGGAAGAGGCGATGGCCGACTATCAGGTCCGCCGCGACGAGCGCGTCAAACCGATGTACGACTTCACCTGTCAGCTGGCCAGATTGGAGCCGCCTCCCGCCCCGATGCAGGCGCTGTTCGCCGCGCTGCATGGC
>DATBFV010000188.1:0-43042 GCA_036558345.1 Gemmatimonadales bacterium
TCATGGGGTTTTGCAGCGAAGACGACGTCAAACGATTCTTGAAGGCGGTTCCCGAAGTCGAGAAGGCGATCGTCGATTCCGGCGTCATCCTCATCAAGTATTGGCTCGAAGTGAGCGAGGAGGAACAGACGCGTCGGCTCGAATCGCGGATCGAAGATGGGCGGAAGATCTGGAAGCTCTCACCCATGGATCTGAAATCCTACAGCCGATGGTACGACTATTCCCGGGCGCGAGACGAGATGTTCGAGAAGACAGATACGAAGCACGCGCCCTGGCACGTGGCCCGTTCAGACGACAAGCGGCGCGCGCGCCTCAACATCATTGCACACCTGCTCGCCACGATTCCGTACAAGCAGGCGCCGCGCGAAAAGGTGAAGCTTCCGAAACGCCAGAAGGCGCACGGATATCGCGAGCCCAAGTACGACTACAAGTACGTCAGGGAGCGTTACTGAGGCTGTCTCGCCGGCTCGCGACGCGCGCGACCGATGATGATCGTGATGTTGTCGTGACCGCCGCGCTCGAGCGCGAGCTGCAGCAGACTGTGACACGCCTGCTCTGCCGACTGGAGACCACCCAGGCAATCCGCGAGCTCGGCGTCGCTGACGTGTCGCGTCAGGCCGTCTGAGCAGAGCAGAAACACCGCGCCCTCCTGCTGGTTCAGCGCCGTGATCACGGGCTCCGCGCTCCGGCCACCGATCGCGCTCACGAGCGTGTTCTTGAACGGCGAGCGCTGGACCTCTTCGGGGCTGAGCCTGCCGCTGTCCACCAGCTCCTGCGCTACGGTTTGGTCGCGCGTGAGGCAGCGCAGTCCAACGTCGTCGTATACGTAGCAGCGGCTGTCGCCGACTTGCAGCACGTAAGCGCGGGGCCAGACGCCGATGGCCAGCGTGAGGGTCGTCGCGGGTCCGTAGTGAGAGCCATCGCTGCCCAGGGCGCGGACGGCAGCGTCGGCATCGACCGCCGCGCCTCGCAGCGCTTCTATGAATGCCGCTTCGTGCCCCGGGTCCGCGGCGGCAAAGCAGCGCAATGTAGACTGCACGTACTGCGCGATCGTCTCGACCGCGCGCTTGGCCGCGGCCGCGCCGTCTGACGAGCCTCCGACCCCATCCGCCACGACCGCGAAGGTGGCAAACCGCTCGCCTCGCAACGGGACGTGCTCCAGCATGGTGAGACTCGTCCCATGCGTCACGAGCTCGCGGTGCAATGTGCCGATGAGGAAGTGATCCTGATTCTCCGAGCGAATCAGGCCGGGATGCGTCAGGCCGAAGAGATCGAGGTCCTCATCGCGCGGTTTGAGCTGGCTTGCGAGCTCGGCCGTCTGAGCGCGAGAGGCGGAGGGCTCAGGGGCCACGGCTGACCACGCTCCGGTCATCGAGCCCGTTCAGCGTCCGCACCACCCGGAACACGTCTCCCACGTCGTAGAAGTCGACGGCAAGGATGTTCGGAAGCTGCCCACGCTCCTGCCGGCATTCCCGCGCCCGTGCGAGCAAGGCGTCGTACGAGTTCACGATTTCGGCGTTGGAAGGCCGTGGCGCGGGCGTCGTCTCGATCCAGTTGTTGATCTGGAAGAACGGCGCTGTTCTGGGCCCGCGGTTCGGACGACAACTAAAATCCTTGGGCTCGTGGAACGTGTAGGGCGTCTCCTGCATGGACTGCCACGCCGGCCTGAGCCATGGCACACCGGGTTTTCCGGATTCGATGAAGACGACCAACCGCTGATCCAAATCGATCAGCTGGCGCAACGTCGGGAACGGCTTCGCGAGCGGCCCGGTGTAGATCAGGTTCAGCAGACCGGCGTCCTGAAAGGCGACCGCCAGATCCTGTGGGGTCACGTAGTCTTCGACCACGATGATCACGACCTCGCCAGGATTCGCGACCATGTAGTCGCGAATGCCCTCGAGCGTGGGTCCGACCGGATACGCTCCCAGCTCGCAGAACCCGTGACAGAAGTAGAGTCCCGAACTGCCGGTCTCGTGACCCATGAACCGGTTGCGAATTCGTACCGCAGCGTCGGTCGCCTCGGGACCGAGCGCCCCTCGGATCTTGTCGACCGAGCCCCCCTCTCGGTCGAAATCGGTGATCACATGTTCACCAGCCGGGACGCCGTAGTGCACGTCGATCAGGAGCGCCCGGATGCCGTCCTCGAGTTGACGAGGAAGGACACGAGGCTGATGCGGAAACAGCCAGCCGGGAATTTCGGCGTTCGACATCGCATTGTGCGCGCCGGCGAACACGACTTGATCCAGACGCCGGTTGCACAGTCGCGCGTATCCATTGCACTCGGTGACCACGCTCGTGTCTTCCACCTGCGCGGCCGGCGCGCGGAACACAAACAGCGCCGTCCCCCCGAGGGCGATGACCAGCACGGCCGCGACGGCCGCCGCGGTCCGCCACGCGCGCGCCTGCGACCGGACCGTAGGCGCGGCCGTCGCCGTGGTCGCTACTCCGCTGCGCGCCAACACGACGCGGAAGACCTGACGCAACCCGAGATAAAAGAGGAGAAGTCCCGTGATCGCAACGAGCGCCGTCGCCGCGCGGGTTGGATTGACAATCGCATAGGTGCCCGCGGCGAGGAAGACGATCGACCGCACGACCTCCACGCCGGGGTGAAGTGGAGCCGTGAGCCAATGCCAGAGGGCTTTGAAGCGCGTCAACGGATCGACGGCCTCGAGCATCGTGCCACCAGCGGCGGCAAACACCACGCCGGCGGTACCGGCGATCAGCGCCAACGGCTTGATCGGCATGAAGAACGCTGTCCACACACCGTGCGCGACGCCGCGCAAAACGGGATCGGGCGTGAGTGCGGCGGCGACGATGCGGCCCGCGGGCAGCACGGCGAGGAGCGCGAGCGCTACGGCGAACAACGCGCCGCCGGCGCGTACCAACGCGCTCTCGCGCGCCGGCGCAACCCAGATCGACGCGACCACCAAGCCGACACCGACGAGCAGCACCACCCAGGAAGCCCAGAGAACCTTGCCGAGCAGCGCCCACGCGTTGAGGAAGCGCGTGAAGGTGTGCTCCGCCTCGGGTGAAGCGAGCGAGGTCTCGAGCGCGGCAGGCAGCTTGGCCGCGACCTCCGGATTCACTTTCTGAAGCGCTCCGCGCACCAGTACCGATATGTCAGGGAGTGACAAGACGACATTCCTGGTGGCCGCCTCGAACAGCGAGCGATGCGCCGCGCGCGCGGACGTGCGGACGACCGCCCGGAACGGAGCGGAGGCCACGACACCATTGACGGCGGGCTGCAGGATCGAACGAACGCTGACGAGGTTGGGCCGTTGCGCTATGACGGCGTCGGTGATCCGGGTGGCGATATAGCGCGAGACGCGCGGATCGGAGAGGCTGGCGGCCACACGGCGCGCAAATGGATCAGGCCGGACGATGCCGCGCGCCGCGCCACCGACGATGAGTGCGAACCAAATTGCCACGCCACCCAGGATCAGCAGCAGCGTGGACGTCCTGACTGAACGGGGGATGGCCATGGTGAGAGAATCGACCCTGCAGCGGCCCGCGCGGCATTGTCCCAAGGTGACTACCCGAAGGGTCAATAGGCGCTGGAAACCCGTACGCCAACCTCCTACCAATGACGCGCGGGCGCCTGCTCCTCCTGGCGACGCTCTACCTGTTGCTGGTGTGCGCGATCGGACTGCTGCAACCGATCCGTAACGCGCTGGCTCTGAAGGGGCTGGGCGCCGCCGGCTTCTACAAGGCCTACCTCGCCAGCGCCGGCGTCGTGCTGTTCCTCGTGCCGTTCGGCCGTCTGGCGGCTCGCGTTCCAGCGCGCTGGCTCACCGCAGGCGTCGCGCTTTTTTTCGTCGCCAACCTCGTCCTGTTTCGGGCGCTCTATCCGGGCGGCGCCGCTTTCGGAATCCTGTTTTACGCGTGGCACGATCTCTTCGCCGCCGTTCTGGTCTCGCAGTTCTTTCTCAGCACGCAAAGCCTCCTCAGCGGCCGAACTGCCAAGACCGCCTATCCATTCATCATCGCCGGCGGATCGATCGGCGCGTCGCTCGGCGGGGTAATCACGGGATTCCTCGTCACGTCCCTCGGTGTCCCAAGCTTGTTCCTGGTCGGCGCGGCGCTGACGACGGCATTTGCGCTCGCGCTCCCGCTCGTTATTCCCGCCCAGCAACGCGCTGCCGCGCCCGCGGGTGTACCGCAGCCGTCCGCGGAGACCTCGGCTGGCTGGCGCGACGTCGTGGCCGACCGCCAGCTGCGGCTCATCGCCGCGAGCGTAGTGGTGACGGTGCTGGTCAAGCAGTTCGTCGACTATCAGTTCAACGCGGGGACCGCCGCCGCGCTGGTGGATTCAGAACGAATCAGCGCGTTCCAGGGCAAGTTCAACGCGGCGACGCAATGGTTGCCGCTCGTGGCGAGTCTGATCCTGCAGCCGCTGCTCACGCGCTGGGGCGTCGGCGCCGCGCTGTTCATGCTTCCGACCGCAATGCTCGCGACGAACGTCGCCGTCGGGATCTGGGGCGGGCTGGCCGCGGTCGCGACGGCAAAGGCCACGCAGTCGACGCTGCAGAATTCGGCGGAACGCACCGGCCGGGAGATCGTCTACATGCCCGTTCCCGCGGCCATCAAAGCACGCGGGAAGCCCTTCATCGACGTCGGCGTCGACAGCATTTCCAAGGCGTTGTCGGCCGGCGCCATCTTCCTGGTCCTCGCGCTGGCAAGTCCGGGCGCACTCGCATGGGCCGCCGCAGGCCTTTCGGTGGTCTGGCTTGGTCTGGCGTGGGTGCTGCGGCGCGGGTATGTCCGCTCGCTCGCACGCGCCATCGCCACGCGCGATACGAAACTGGATGACCTCATCGCCGACCTCCGGAACGCGCTCTCAGGCGCCGGTGCGGGAGGCGATCCAGATCGGACAGCATTGGCACTCGATCTGTTGGAGCGTCGCGATGGAGCTCCCGCGGAAGATCCGCGCCGTATTCCCGACCTCGCCGCGGCGTTGCGGGACCACGCCGCCAGCATATCCGCCCGGCGCGCCGCGGCCCGTGCCCTGGGGCGCATGGCTGATGTACGGGCGCTGAACGCGCTGCTCGGGTGCATCGCCGCACCGGAGCAGAACCCGCGCGTACGCGCGGGGGCCCTCACTGCCCTGACCCGGCTGCACCGGCGCGCACCGCATCTTCCCGTCGGGAAGACTGAGGCGGCTGCGGCCCTCGATCACGATCTCGATGCGGCGGCGCGCTATCGCAGCGCCAGCGCCGCGCTCCCGGGCGGTGCCCTGCTCCGGCGCGCCGTCGAGGACGCGTGGCAGCGCCGCCGAGAGAATGTATTCCGAGATCTTGCCTTGCTGTATCCGCCCACCGTCATGGACGGGTGCTACCGTGCGCTGGTGAGTGAGACGACGCAGCGCCAGGAGGCGGCGCGTGATCTCCTCGACGAGGGGCTGCCGCGTAGCGTCGCTGAGCGGCTCGAACCCGTCTTGCAGGCACCGTCCTCGCCCGAGCCTGCTGCACGGCAACCCGCAGACGGCTCCACCACGGTCACGATTGCGGCACTGGCGAAGGATGCCGACCCGTGGGTGCGGCGCTGCGCCGCCGCGGCGGACCGCGTACCACACAACATTCCGAGTGACACCATGGACGACATCGATAAGGTCTTGCTGCTCCAGCGAGTCGACGTGTTCCGAGAGGCGCGCAGCGATCACCTGGCGCTGGTCGCCGGCATAGCGGAAGAGGTGGACGTCGATTCCGGCACCGTGCTCGCGCGGAATGATGAAGTCCCCACCGCGATGTACGTGGTCGCGCGCGGAGAAGTCACGCTGACAACGCCGGCGGGGGGGGCGCCTCCGCTGATCGCGAAAACCGGCGAAGGGTTCGGCGCGCTGGGTCTCATCGGTGAGCGGGCCGCCATGTTCACGGCTACCGTCACGCGTCCCGCCACACTGCTCAGAATCTCGCGCTCGGATCTCCTCGATCTGCTGGTCGATTCTCCGGAGCTCGGGGTGGCGCTGTTGCGCGGCATGGCGCATCGCGTGGACACGCTGCTCGCGCGCGCGCCCGCGAATTCACCACTGGAGGTCTGATGTCAGCCCGTCATGCAGTCTGGGTCGCGCTCACGCTTGCTCCCCAAATCCTCGTCGGACAGGACGGGTTGATCACGGCACCTGTCGCAGTGATCGAGACACGTTTGCGCGATCAGTCCTTTCAAGTGGTCCAACAGGCGGGCTCGAGATTCAAAGGCGATCGCACCAGCCACGGCTTGCTCCGCTTTGCCGACTCGAGCTACATGGACGTGAAACTCGCAAAAGCGCCGCCGGGCGGTGAGGCATTCAACAATCAACCGCGCTACGAGATCGCGGCCTATGGAATGCAGAAGCTCTTCCTGAGTGAGCCGGACTACGTCGTGCCACCGACGGTGGCGCGTATGATTTCAGTCGACGATTACACCAAGATCACCAACACGCCGAGTGAGCCGACCTTCAGCGACGCGAGTTCGATGCTCGTGATTCTGCAGTACTGGACGATCGATGTGACGTCGAAGGGCGTGTTCGACAAGAAACGGGCGGAGCGCGATACGGCCTACGCGCGTCATCTGGGCGACCTCAACGTCTTCACGTACCTGATCCGACAGCGCGACGCCAACGCCGGAAACATCCTGATCTCGTCAGATACGCTGCACCCGCGAATGTTCTCGGTCGACAACGGGGTGACATTCGACAGTCCCGCGAGCAATCGCGGGACCGAATGGAGCAACATGCGCGTCAAACGGATCGGCAAAGCCACGGCCGCTCGTCTCCAAGCGCTTCGGTCCGAGGACCTGCAAGCGCTGGGTGTGATCGCCCAATTCGAGCGGCGCGACCGGCAGTACGTCGCGGTCGAGCCGACCGCGAACCTCGATCCAAATCGCGGCGTGCGGCGCAAAGGAGACGTCCTGCAGCTCGGCCTGACGGGATCGGAGATCAATGGGGTGCGACAGCGACTCGAGTGGCTGGTAGGGCGCCTGCGCGATGGCCGTCTGACCACGTTTTAGCGTGGGTTGTCCCAAAGGCCAATTCTCGTGCGATGCAACGACCTGTAACGACAGCATATGCGTCGTTCGCTTGGGTGGGGACTCGCGGCCGCCTTGGCCGTGGCCGCCGTGCTGAGCTGTGGCACTGGCTCGGGGTTGCTGGGCATCAACACCAGCGGCGGGGGTGGCAACGACACCACGTCGCTGCTCGCGACCGTGCACATCCAAAACTTCGCGTTCAACCCGACGGTGGTGAATCTGAGCCGCGGCGGCGTGGTGACCTGGGTGTGGCCCACGGATACGGTCCAGCACAATGTGACGTTCTCCGATCCAGCCATGAGCAGTCCCACGCAGGCCATCGGAACCCACACGGTAACCTTTACTGACCAGGGCACGTTCAACTACCGCTGCACCATCCACTCGGGGATGACCGGCAGCATTGTCGTGCGGTAGGGCTCGCATTGGGTGCCCCAAAGTCCCATTCTGGCCTACCCCCGCTTCGAGCACCTTCCCGAAACTGACACCCGCACTTCTACTGGAGGCTTGTCACTGTGATTCGACAACTCAGCGTAGCAGCCCTGTTCGCCGCCGCAGCCTGCGCCACCGGCCCTGACATTTCGAGCCAGCGCGATGCCAACGTTCCAATTCCCGCCTCGCCGACCTGGGCCTGGGGCAAACGGGACACGATCCACGCCTACGAGCTGGACCCGGCTGTCGCGCAAAACTCGATTCTGCACTCCCGCATTCAGCAGTCGATCGAGAAGAACTTGACGGCCAGAGGCTGGAAGAAGGTTGACGATCCGAACACGGCGGCCGTGATCGTGACGTATCACGTTGGCCTCAAGCGGTCGACCGAGCTCCAGGGGACGTCGACCTCGACGGGGTCGGGGTGGTACGGCGGCTACGGGTGGGGCGTGTACGGCGCACCAACCTACACGAGCACCAACATGCGGGAGGTTGAATACAGGACCGGCGCCTTGCTGGTCTTCGTGCGTGACCGCGCCACGAACAACGTGGCCTGGCAGGGTCTGTACAAGAAGGAAGTGAGCGATGTCGACCGCAGCACCCCCGAAAGCATCCAGCGGGCGGTGGACGCGTTGCTCGCCGAGCTGAAATGAAAACCTGAGTTCCGCAAACCCACCACCGGATGCGTGCGGCATCCGGTGGTGGTCCGCTGAGCCTCAGAACGTCCAGCCGATGCTGAACGTCACGCCGTAGTCGTTCTTCGCGGCGGTCGCCGATGGTGGGCGGCTGTCGAACTTGTCGAACATTGTGACACCTATCATGAAATCCTTGATGAACTCGTGCGAGAGGTTTATCTCGAGATCGCTCCGGACGCGCCCGAAATCCGTCAGGTTGGGGTAGAGCGACAGCGTCGCCTGCAAGTCTGACTTGGGCGAATCCAGTTGAAAGTACTCCCCAACGAAGGTCACCAGCAGCTCGAGATTCCCCGTCACCGAGCTCGCGGTGAACCGTTCGTTGGTGTAGACGAGCCCGCTGCCGAGCAGTAGGTCCGAGCGGGGTGTCTGAATCAGGAATCTGCCGCCCCCGCCCGTGAGCAACGCGCGAAAATCCAAGTCGAGTTCTTCGTTGTGCTCGAGCTGTCCACTCCCGAGTAGTAGCCAGCGGTGCGCCAGAAAACGCTGTTGCTGCAACGCGACGGAGCTGCGACTGGTGGCGCTCGACGCCTCCTCATCCTGGAAGTACGCGTTCGATGTCAGCTGCGTCAGCCACTGCCGGGTTCGGTAATCCGCCGCGAAGTCGCCGCTCAAGTTCCACAACCGGTTGGCGCGCTGGTAGGTGAAGCCGATCGAGAGGTGGCCGTCCACGCGGGACAGGAAGCTGCGGCCGATGGGGTTGATCCGGACGATCGCGGTCTGGGGAAGCGTGTCGCTGAACGTGCTGACGGCGACGATGATCTGGCCGTCGTTGGGAGCCTGCAGCAATTGGCCGTAATAGACGAGGCCCGACGTGACTTCGACTTCGAAGTAGCGATAGCTGATGATGCGGCGGATCTTGTCCCATTTGATCGCCAGCGTACCCATGTCGTCGGTCTTGTACGACAGGGTACCCCGGTCGACGAACTTGATCTCGCCGACGATGCGGTCGCCGTTGCGCAAGACGACCGTGTCGGCCTTCTGCGCGCTCAGGGACGGCGGGACGGCCACCGCAGCGAGGGCGACGGCAAAGACAGCGGGCGTCGCGCGCACGGCTGCGCAATCTCACCGCGCGGCCGCGGGCCGATATCAGACGAAGGGGCAGCCCCGCAGCCCCGGTCCTACACCTAGGGGCAATGGTCAGCGCGCAGCGGCGGTGTTGCATCATCCGGTATGAAAACCACATACGCCTTTCTCTGCTTTGCCCTGGCTGCTCCCGTCGCACTTGCCGCCCAGGCCGTCAGCGTGCCGCCGAATCTCATCCTGCCGAACTATGACCGCATCCCCGTCGGCCAGCGCGAAGGGATCGAGGCCGGCGCGTACGTCGCGCGCACGAACGACGCGGCAGCGAACTGGTACAATCCGGCCGGATTGGGGAAGAGCCTCAAGACCTCGTTGAACGCCAGCGCGACCGCCTATGAGGGGACAAGTCTGTCGCTCGAGGGGCTCGGAACGAGTGCGGGCCGGTCCCGCATCAGCACAATCGGCACACTGCTTGGCGTCGTCATCGGCAACGACGTGCTGCACTCGGACAAGGTGCGACTGGGCTTCTCGATCACGAGTCCCATCTCGTGGCAGCCCAGCGGCATCGATTTGGCGGCTTCGCTGCAGGGCGGTCAGGAGCTCGTGGGATACTCGACCAACGTCAACCTCAACACCATGATCCCCAACCTGGCTGTCTCCTATACGCCGGGTGGTGTCGAGACCGGGCGCCTGCGGCTCGGCGCCGGGGTAGGAGTCGCGATCACGTCGATGTTGCAATCGCAAGACATCTCGGATCGCGTGACGACTGCCACCGATGCCACCGTGGCATTGCGCAACTTCTCCGCCGATGGCGAGACCTGGGGCCTCCGACTGTCGGGGGGAGTGCAGTACGATGTCACGCCGAGATTCACCCTCGGTGCTATGGTCGTCGCGCCGACGGCTCGGCTGCTCGGCAGCAGCTTCTTCAAGTCCCACAGCTCGCGTTGGACCGCGGACAGCATGCGCGATTTCATCTTCGCGGACGAGAGTGTGACGATGGACTACAAACTGCCGCTCGAGCTCTCGGGGGGCGGCGCGTTCCACTTCGCCAAGGCCGAGATCGAGATTGACGTCCGTTATCACGGCGCCATCAATCCGTATGTGATGTACGCGAGTGCGGTGCCCGGACGGCTCACGGTGGTAGATAGTGGTGGCGCCCCCGTCGTGACCACGCCACAGTTCGATACGACCTTCAACAGCGCACGCGCCGTCACCAACGTCGCCGTCGGCGCTAATTATCCGTTGTCGCCCAGGTTCCGCGTCCACGCCGGATTCTCCACCGACGGCTCACCCGTCGGCGATGAGACGCAGTCGCTGTTTCGGAAAGTGAATCTGTCGCGCTTCACGGCCGGTGTCTCGCTCACGGGCACGCGACTGTCCGGCTCGCTCGGGTTCGGCTACTCGTTCGGGAGTGGCACGCGCCAGTCTCTCGGGGACACAGAGGGCGGTCAGCAGACGGAGACGCGGCTCTCCGTCAAGACGGCCAATCTGCTGTTTGCGCTATCCTACGGTGTTGGGCCCTAGCCCAGGCGTCAGTAGCTGATGTCGGACCAGCGCGGTATAGCGGTCGAGATGAAAAAGCGCGCCTGAGGCACGGTGATGTTTGTGACGGGTCCAACGGCCGGGTCGGTGGGCGTACTCTGACGGAATGCGTAGTCGTAGCGCGCGCCGATTCCAAAGCGCGAGCTCACGTACCAGCGCGCGTCGAGCGTGCCTTGCGCCAGGTAGTGATCGTAATCGGTGCCGTTCAGCGTGTGGATCCACGTCCCGTCGTACGCCCCCGTGAACAGGACCTTCCCCGGCATTCCGACCGTCGCCTGCAGGCCTGCGCCGAGGCCTGGGCCGAAGTCGTAGTTCCGTCCCTCGCCGCTGATCTCGTAGTAGTCCGAACGCACCGCCCCGATCGCCACACCGCGCAGGTGTACATCGCTGATCAGCCGCCAGCTCTTCCCTAGGCGGAATGTGGAGTTGATTCCGCCGGTGAAGCTCTGCCCGCCGTACTCGTAGACAACCGCGTTGAACGCGGTATCGGCATTGGGGAAGAAGTAGTAATCGTAGTCCATCCGAGCGGCCAGAATGTGCGTCGCACTCTCGCTGCTGCTCAAGACCTTGCCGCCGATGTTGCCGTGCGCCGTGAGTACCTGGAGCTTCTGCCGGTCCTGGCCGAGGCCGAGCTCACCAACCACGGTGAAGGTGGAGAACGGCTTGCCGACCAGGTCGAGGACGGGGCGGCCGTAGATGAGCCGGAACGTGAGGGCGAGATCCCTCAGCGGATCATTGAGCACATCGAACGAGTTGCCGCGCGATCCAATGAACCTGGGACCGACGTCGAGCGAGCCCTGGACCCATTGCGGCCGCCAGTCGGGCGGATTCTGGTTGACATCGTTGACCCGCCCGTCCACCACGCGATTGAATACGTTCCAGGGGCTGAGTGCGAACGCGCCGATCTCCCGCCACGTGCGCTCACTGCCGGTTGCGCGATTGTCCAACGTGAGATTGGATAGGCGCCAGAACATTTCGCCGAGCGTGATGCCGCCGAGCGACGTGTTGATCATGTCGTTGGGCGCAGGCGGGTGCGTCTCACCGCAGCACTCCCACCCATAGGAGCCGACGATCGCAGCGATCGACGACTCCCAAAAGTTGTAGCCGTTCGAGCGGAACGCGTTGAAGTAGTAATTGCCGTGCATCGGGTGGGCAAACTGGTTCGTTTGGAAATTGTTGTCGTCCCACACCCAGTCACCGGTGATGTTGTCCCACCAGCTCTTCGGTGTCACCTTCGCGAACTCGGCGTCGCGGATGTAATAGTTCACCGCCCACGGGATCCACCATACGACGAACAACTCGCCGCTCGCGCGCCAGAAGTGTTTGGGCCGCGGCTCGCAGTCGGGACAACTCGGCGGCTGCTGCGGCAGTCGCTGCGCGACGCCGCGCGTGGAAATGAGGAGAGAGAGCGCGAGGATCAGAGCCGCAAAGCAAAGTCGGCGCATGGTGGGCAAGAATGCGCCGTGCCCGCGCTGCTTCATATGCGACCTTCGGGTCATCTGCGAGCGTATCCGATTGGACCAAAGGGCAATGCCTGTGCCCAACGCCCGCCGTACGCTTGGGTATGAAGCGCTACCTCACCGTTTTGACCCTGGTCGCGCTCGCCGGCGCGGGCGCCGCGCGTGCCCAGACGCCGCCTCCGCCCCAGGCCAAGCCCGATTCAGTCGCTCGAGCTCTCGATCCGAGTCCTTTGCTGCAGGCCCTGCTCAAGGACATCACCCTGACACCGCCGCAGCAGCACGCCGTGGACTCCATCCGCGCGACGTATATGCGCCGCCTGCCGCCAACGGCGCTGACCGCTCCCGACTCGGCAACACTGGAGACGGCACGCGGCCTGTTGACGCAAGCGCTCGATGCGGTCCGGGAGGTGCTGGACGCGCATCAGAAGAACGTGTGGGACCGCAACGTGGCGAACGAAATGTCGGCACGCATGCGGGTCGGACCCTAAACGCAATCAACTGCCGTCGCTGAAGGAGATACCATGCGGATCATCGTCACACTCGCCGGCCTGTCGCTGATCGCCTCGTCCGCGGTCGCGCAACAGCCAACGGCCCAAGCCGCTGCCGCTCCGGTCTCGCCCGCGAGCCAGTTTGGACTCATCGTATTCCCGAGCGAGAACCAGACGAAGGACCAGCAGCTGCTGGATGAGCAGCAGTGCTACGCGTGGGCGAAAGAGAACACGGGGATCGATCCCGCGACGCTGAAGGCGAACACCGATTCCGCCGCGCGCGCGACCCAGGCCAAGACCGACTCCGCCACGCGAGGCGCCGCCGTCGGTGGCGCGGCCAGGGGAGCGGTTGGCGGAGCGGCGATTGGCGCGATCGCCGGCGACGCCGGCACAGGAGCAGCGATCGGCGCCGCGGCGGGTGCGGTCGGGGGTCGCCGGGCACGCAAGCAGGCCTCGGCCCAGGCAGCGCAGGCGGGTGCGGCCCAGAGCCAGGCGCAGGTGCAGCAGAAGGTCGACACCTTCAAGAAGGCGATGACCGCCTGCCTGGAGGGCCGCAAGTACTCGGTGAAATAGACTAGAAGACTTTGTCCTGCAGGACGACGCGAATCATGAGCGCCGTGAGTATCCCCGTGCCGCCGGCCGTCTGGGTGAGACTGCTGTTTTGACCCGTGGCCTCAATGCGCACCCAGAGCACGCTCTGGTTGAATAGGCTGTCCACGACGGCACTGATATCTCCACTGATCGGCACGGCAACTGTATCCGCCCCGCTGACCGCCGTGGGGGAAATCGTGAGCGCTGCGGGCGCCGAGTACGTGCCGGCGGAATCGCCGGCAAAATAAACCGAAATGCCTATCGAGCCCGCACCGCTGTCATTCACCAGGGTGACGTTTCCGCTCGTGATCCTGACAGAGTCTACTCCTGAGCTGCCGAACCCCGGGGGCAGACTGACTTTCTGCACGGTATTCACGGTAGTGGACAGCGAGGGCGGGATGACATACGGGAACGTGTCCCTTCCCGTCCCCTGGAGGAAGCTGTAGACGTCTACGTTGAATATCGCTCTCCCCTGGCCGCACGCGGCGACGCACACGAGCAAAGCGGTAGCAAATGCCTTCATAGGTTTCCTCATTAGTAAATCGAGATCGACGTCGCCATCGTCATGGCGCGCTTCTCCGACAACGCCGGGCTGTGCGTCCAGAACCCGATGTCGAGTCCCAGGCCGCCGAACCGGAGTCCGCCGCCGAACCCGAATTGCATATGCTTGCGTTGATCGCGGGAGACGCCGCCGCGGATGGCGAACACCGTGTAGCGCTGTTCGACACCCACGTGAATCACGGTGCCGCGTCCGGAATTGACGACGTCGCCGCCGACCGTCGTGCCGGTGCCCATGCGGATCGCGGAGTTCGCCACGTAGGTGATCGGCAACTTGGTTTTTGTCGGCACGTGATTGGCCACGAGCTCTGTGCTGAGTGAGTCTCCCACCGAGAAGTAGTGGAAGCGCTGAATCTTGGTATCGGACCAGCTCAGGGTCGCGCCAATGTCGTTGATTCCGAAGCCCACTTCGAACGGCCCGGAGATCCAGGCCACACCCACGTCGCCGCCGAAGCCCGTCGCGAACGCCTTGTTCGACGTCCACACCGTGTCGTCGAGCAGCGGAGTCGGAGTGGTAACAAACACGGGCGTGCCGGTCACGAACCCTGCCGGTCCCTGGCCGCGCGCGTAGCCCGCACCGAGGTAATAGTGCACGGCGCCGCCGAGGTAGAACCCGTCATCCGAGGAATCCGCGCCGCCGGCTCCATGAGTGATCCGGCCGGAATAGCTGATCGTCGGTGCGATGCCGCTCTGCCCGAGCGCGTCGGCGCGGATCGAATAGATCGAGTTGGCGCGTACCGAGTCCGCGTCTTTCAACACGCGGCGCAGCGAATCGTCCAGGGTCAATCCGATGTCGTAATGCAGAAACCACATCACGCCGAAATGGAAGCCTGCGATCCCGGGACCGGCGATATCGAGCACGCGACTCGTGGTACCCAGCCCGAATTCCTGTTCGGGAATCAGGACCTGGGCCTCGCCGAGATCCATTACGAACGCGTTCTTGCCGATGGTGAATTCGACGTCGTTGGTGGGGGCAGGCGGTTTCTTCACGTCGTAAAAGATCGGCGGGCTCGTAATCAGATTCATCAGCGCGATGGGATTGAAGCCTGCCGAGTCCGGGTTGAACATCGGGTCATACCGCAACCGGCCGAGGGGATGCTGCTTCAGGAAGTCGACGAGGCCGATCGGGATCGGAATCGAAATCCGAGGCGCGCCGTTCGGGGTGCTCCGCTTCTTGACCGCCCGGTAGGCGGGGTTGAAGCGGCTGACATTGCCGTCGCGACCCAGCGAGACGCCGCCCATGCCGAAGCGCCGCGCATCAAAAGAAAATTGCGCATGCGCCGCTCGGACGGGCGCGAGGACGAGCAAGACCAGCGCAAGAGCGACAACTCCGGTTCGCACGAGGCACCTCGGACAAGGGAAAAGCCGCCACAACTTTGCACATTGTGTTCGTTTTTTCCATTGTTGGGTGTGAGGAAGGTCACCCAGGCGCTTCTTTAGGATGCTGTTTGGAGCGTCAGAGTGACCCGTGTCCCTTTGCCGGCCTCGCTTTCCAGTGTGATCGCCCCGCCCCAGCTCTCCACCAGCCGGCGCGCAATCGCCAGCCCAAGGCCCGCCCCACTCGACGTTGTCGAGAAGGTTGGTTCAAACACGCGGGGAAGAACGTCCGCCGGAATGCCACGGCCGTCGTCCACCACAGTCAACTGACGCCCGGTCGGCGCGACCTGGACCGTCACACGCGTCGCGTCCGCATTGCGCGCGTTCTCCAACAGATTGACGAGGACTTCCTTGACTTCGTCCTTTCGCGCGAGCGCCGGCGCCCCATTGGTCGCGCGCACCTCGAACCGCGCGGACGATCCGAGCTCGTAGAGTTGGACCACTTCGCGCGCCGTCGCCGCGAGATCCACCGGTTCGAGCGGTAGTTGCTCGGCGACGGGCGCACCGAAGCGCGAGAACGCGCGCGCGATCCCGTCCAGCCGGTCGATCTCGGCGAGAATGCGCTCGGACGTCTCCTTGAGGGTTGCTTCGAAGCTCGGGGACTGGCCCTTACTCCCCCGCACTCGTTGCAGATGCTGGATCCCAAGGCGAATCGGAGTAAGCGGGTTCTTGATCTCATGCGCCACCTGACGCGCCATCTCGCCCCACGCGAGCACGCGCGCCGCGCGCGTGAGCGCGGTCGCATCGTCGAGCGCGATGACGCAGCCGTCCGGAGCAGCGCCCAGCAGCGCGAGCTGCACGCGAATCTGTCGTCCACCGATTTCGAACTCGAGCTCTTTGATAACGTCGCGATTCTCGACGATGAAGGCCGCGACCGCTTGCCATACCGGGGTCCAGCCGGCCGATGTGCTCTGCGGCAGGACATTGCCGGGGGCCAGCGTCTCCGTTCCTCCCAGCACCAGCTCCGACGCGCGTGGGTTGGCCATCGTGACGCGCAGGCCCACGTCCACGGCAATCACGCCGGTCGCGACGTTGGCCAGCACGCGCGCGGTACGCAGCCGGGCTTCCTCGAGCGCAGTCTGGCTGCGCCGGACGTCCGTGACCATGCGGTCGAATGCGCTGAGCACCGGTTCGAACTCGCGCGGCGTGCCCGGAGGAAACGCCGGCGGCTCGCTGCCCCGCCCCACGGCGATCGCGGCTTCGCGCAGCGCTGCGACCGGCTTCGCGAGCCGGCGCGCGGCAAGCCCGGCGAGATAAATCGCCGCCACCAAACCGACGAGGGTGCCAAGCACGAGGGCGAGCGCGAGGTCCTCTTGTTGTTGCCGCACTCGCTCGTCGTCGAGGAGCTGTGGCACCGCGAGTACCGCTTGCTGGCCTGGTGGTCCGGGCGCGACGACGAGGTATCCGACGCGCGTGGGTCGGCCCGCGGTCCGGCCATCCATGGTGAGCTCGGTCTCGTCCTCGAGCGTCACGCGGAAAGCAGCCGGTGCGAGGAATGGATCCACGAGTCCGAGCTCCGCCATGACCGGAGTGCTCGTGGCGACGAGCACGCCGCCGCGGTACAGCCATAGCTCCGCATCGAGGCGCTGTCCCAACTCGGCAAGCGAACGGCCGATCGCTTCCGGCGGATCTTCCACGACGGTCTTCGCACCGGCGTAGGCATCGCGCTGCGTTTGGCGAATCAGGAGATCACCGGAGCGGCGCGCCTCGTCGGTCAGACGCGCGAAGCTCCATGCCGCGAATCCCAGAACCGGCAGCACGAAGAAGGCGACGAGCACCGAGGTGAGCTGCGCGCGATAGCTCGTGCGCAGCGTCGTCACCAATGCGGGCACCCGCGCCCGCCATCCCTCTACGACGATCATTCCGAACAGCCACACGCACGCGAGCAATGCCACGTCGAGACCGACGACAAGAATCCCCCGCACCAACAGGCTCCAGGGTCCACCGAGCGCGACACGGAGATGGACGTGCCGCACACCGCCGGGGAGATCGACCTGGCGTTCGCCGCGTGCGGTCCACCCCTCGCGACGCCACTCGACCGCGGTGCCGACCGCGGGGGAATGCTCGGGAAGCGACAACAGGATCGTATACGGCGGCTCGATTGCGGGATCACCACGGAGGAACCGGGCCACGCGGTTGGGCGGCAAGAGGCGCGTACGTGGGCCAACGCCGACGGTCAGTACAGTGCCGTTGGCAAGTGGGGCAACGAGGACGTAGTAGACACCGGGAATGCGTTCGAGCCGCTCGATACGCGGCCCGCTGGGCGCCGAGCGCGCCAGCGCAGCGAGCAACGCCGGAGGCAGATCGAGCTGCGCGAGCTCCAGCTCGGCGACGGGTTCGCGCTCGGATTCCGGACCTCCACTCCATAGCTCGAGCATCGCGGGGTAATCTTGGCCGACCAGCGCCGAGCCTACCCAGAGCGCGTAGAGGTCACCGGCAGTGCGCAGCGGCTGCCGCCCCGGCGCACTGACCTGTCGACTCAGCCGCTCGAGCAACGCCACGGCGACAGGATCACCTTCCTGGCCGAGGCGTCGGGCATCACGAGTTGCGAGCGAGAGCCGACCCTCGATCGCGGCACCCCATGTCAGCAGCGCGGCCGCGGTACCTGCGACCACGGCCATGCCAACCAGTGCCCAACGCCGTGGCGCCGGCAGGATCGCGCCAACGAGCGCGGGCAGCCACAGAAATGTGTACCACTCAGGCCACGCACCGTGCGGGTTCCACAACCACAGTCCGCCGATCGCGGCGACGGCGCCCCATGCGCAGGCGGCCGGGAGCGCGGCGGAAACGCGCTGCGGTTCAGTCTCCGCCTCGCCGTCCCCGTCTCTCTCTTTCCTTTCCGCTCCGGGGCCGCGCACGAGAGCGGCCGCCATAAGAATGAAGGCCATCGCGGTCACGGCCAGTGCCGCCTGCCACGAAAGCCAGAGTCCGAGACTGACGCCGCTCGCCGGTGGCGCGATGCCACGGCCGAAGTACCGCACGACGTAGGGAGCGGCGAGGATCAGCAACGTCGCCGCCACCATACCGGGAATGGTGCGGCGAATGCCGCGGCGCCACAGCGAGCCGGCTGCTACGAGAAACAGAATTCCGATCACAAGTAGCGATCCCGCCGAGGCGCCGAACACCGAGACAGGGCGGTAGAACGTGGCCGGCGAAAATAGCGCCGCCGGTCCTACGGGCGCGCGCAGCAATGTCCAGCCAGCGACGAGCAGCACCCCCCAGCGCCATGCTCCTGCCGTAGCCGTCACGAGCAGGATCGTCAACAAGAAGGCCAACCCAATGCGCGCGAGCCGGGCGGCATTGGCCAGAGCGTCGAGCTTTGCGTCACCTTGTGATGGCGGGATCGTCTGGACGGAGAAGAGTGTATCGCCGGGCGCACACGCGCTCGACGGCGGCTCGCGCGGCGTGCAGATCTCAAAGACACTCGAATCGCGCGGTCCCTGGCCAGGCGGGAACAGCCGCAGCGACACGCCTGTCTGGCGCGCGAACCGCGCGGCGAGACTATGATTCCCATCGGCGATCGCGGGCGTCGCAGCGAGCAGCACGCTCCCCACCGCCGTTGCCGATTGTGTCTGGCGCCGCGCCTCGAGCACCGCGTAGAATGGTGTCATGACCGCTTGCAGCTCGGTTGTGTCTCGCGCCAGGGGGATTGTGCGGTGGCGACCGGCCCACGCCACCGGTGCGCCATCCCCGCCAGTCAGCACGGCGGCACCCCTTTCAAATGAAGAGGCCGGCGGCGGTCCCTCACCCGAGCCGATCATCTTGCCGAGCCTGTCCAGCAGCGCTTCCTGCGGTAGCGCCGCCGCCGTTGCGCCTCGCTCGGCCAGACGCCTCGCCTCTGCGATCGCCTGGCCCAACGACGTCTGGAGTGAGTGGGACGCGCCGGTCACGCGCTGCTCCCGCAACGCCGGCCAGCAGCATTCGATGCGCCACACACGCACAGCGGCAGCGCCGAGAACGACCCCCAGCACAAGGCTGGCAGCGCCTGCCGCCACGCTCAGCTTGTGCCTCCGCGACTGCGGGCCTGGCCTGAGGGAGAGCGCAAGCGCCACGATGCCGGCGAGAACGGCGAGGAGGGCCCATGCAGCCGCGTCGCTGCGGAGCCATTCGGCCGTCGCCAGGCTGACGAAGCAGCCGGCGACTACAACGTGAGCTTGCCGCTGCATCTGAGTGTTCTCACTCCCGATGCCGTGCGCGCCGCGCTCGCGCGCGACTCACGGCTGCTGGTCCCCGTCGGCACCTGCGAGCAACATGGACCGCACCTCCCGCTGGGCTGCGACACGCTCATCGTCGAACGCCTCGCCGATGACTTGTCGGGCGGCTTCGGCATCCTGCGTGCCCCTACGGTACCGTATGGCGTGAACACCGCCACCAAGCGTCCGTTCCCCGGCAATGCCACCGTGCGCCGGAAGACACTGCACCGCTGGATGAACGATTTGCTCGGCTCCTGGGAGCAGTGTGGCGTGGACACTTTCATTATTCTTACGGCGCACGGGCACGACCCACATCAGGAAGCCCTCTCGACGCTGCGCACACGGCGGTCCCGCGTGTTCACGGTAGATATCTTTGCCCTCGACTTCACCGACTATCTCGAAGACCCCGGCGGACCGACGCACGGCGGTGAGCTCGATACGTCTCTGATGCTGCATCTCGCGCCCGAGCTCGTGCGCATGGACCTCGCGCAGGACTTCCTACTCACCGAGCGCCAAGTTGCGCGGTTCCGGCGTCGCGGCACGGGTTCGGTACCCGCCTTGTCGCCGGGTTCCCTGGGGCGGCCCAGCCTCGCGTCAGCCGAAAAGGGAGCCCGCCTGTATAAGATGATTCATGACCGTATCGCCACGCGAGTTTTGGGCGCCGTAGCCGCGTGAACCCTGGCCTGCTGATCTTGTCGCTCCTGCAGGGAGCGGGGAGCCCGATCGACGAGGGCATCCTGGTCGTGCGCGTCGACACACAGGAGGTCGCGCGGGAATCGTTCCGCCTGAGTCACGGCCGGCTCTCCCGGGGTGATACGGGTTGGACTCTCGCCACCACGATCCGCTACGACCGCGCGCGGCCGGTCGTCGTGCTCGCGCCGATTCTGGAAGTGAACGGCGATACGATGCCGCTGACGCTGCAGTACGACGTCGCCGACCCGCGACAGCCGTCGCGGATCCTCGGCCAACTCGGTCGCGGACGATTTACGGTGCGCCTGGTGGCTCGCGAGACCGAGCGCGCGCGAGAATTCTCCACGGGCCAGCAGGCGGTCGTACTCGACGACTCCGTCTTTGCCCTTTACCTCTTTGCCGCCTGGCGCGCTGCGGTGAGTCCGGCGACCCTCACGGCGATCTTCCCGCGCGCGCTGCGCCGTGACGTCGTCCAGGTCCAGGACCACGGCCAGGCATCGACTTCTCTAAACCGGGACCCCGCTCGGTTGCATCATATAACGGTGGACGGGGGGGGTCCTGAGACGGTGCACCTCTGGCTGGACGATAGTGGACGACTGATGAAGGTCGAAATCCCATCGCGACATGTCATTGCGGAGCGTCTCGCAGGAAGCTGACCCTTGGCAGCCTTGCCGCCTTCTCCCCCCCGACTAGGTTCCGTCGCAGGCCGAAACCGCTTCATGAACTCCCGCGTAGGGGGGTGCGCTTCGACCCCGACATATCTTTTCAAGGACGACCATGAGACAGATGTTGATCGTGGCAGGCCTCCTCTTAGGTCCCGCCACCATTGCCGTTGCGCAGCAGCCAACAACGACCCAGACCGCCACCCGTGCCGTCACCGCCAACCTGTCGCTGGCCGACGCAATTGCCGTTGCGCGCGCGAATAATCCGGCGTTCCGCGAGGTACAGAACAATCGCGGCCCCGCGGCATGGGGCGTCCGCAATGCCTATTCCAGTCTCTTCCTTCCAAACTTCGCCGTCTCGGGCGGGATGACGTACACGGGACCCGGATCGCAAACGTTCCTGACTCAAAGCTTCTCGCAGTCGGTTTCGACGGTCTCTTCCTTCTATGATCTGTCGCTGAACTGGCAGCTCTCCGGGCAGACCTTGTCGCAGCCCGGGCTCGCCAAGGCACAGCTGCGTGCAGCGGACGCCGACCTCGCCGGTGCGGAAAACATCCTGATCACCGGCGTCAAGCAGCAGTATCTCACGGTCTTGCAGGCGATGGCGACGGCCGACCTCGCGCGCCGCACGGTGGCGCGCAACGACGAGTTTCTGAAGCTTGCGCAAGCACGCTACGGGGTCGGTCAGGCGACATTGATCGATGTGCGCCAAGCCCAGGTGGCACGGGGCCAGGCTGAAGTCGCGCTGCTCCGCGCGCAGACGGCGATCAGCGTGGAGAAGCTGCGGCTGTTCGAGCAACTGGGGGTGACCCCGCCCGTGGACGTCAGCGAGGTGCAGCTCACCGATTCCTTTTCCGTGCAGGCGCCGACATGGCAGATGAACGATCTCCTGACGATGGCGGAGCAGCAGAATCCGACGCTCAAGGCGTTGCGGGCGCGTGAAGGCGCAGCTGCCTGGGGCGTGCGCGCCGCGTCGTCGAGCTACGGCCCCGGGCTATCGGTGTCGGCAGGCTGGTCTGGGTTCACGCAGCAGTTCACGAATGTCGATCCGATCATTTTTGCGCAGCAGGCGGCATTCGCGAATCAGTACTCGGAATGTCAGGACAACAACACGATCAGGACCAGCTCCGGCCTCGCCCCCGAAGACTGCAGCGCGTTCATCTGGGGCTCACAGAACGAACAGGCTGTCCGGGACCGGAACTCCGTCTTCCCGTTCCAGTTCACGCAGCAGCCGTTCCAGGCACGCTTGACGGTGTCGTGGCCGATCTTCAACAACTTTGCGCGGGAGCTCAATCTCTCGAATGCGCGCACCCAGCATAACGACCTTACGGAGCGGGTGCGCGCGCGCGGTCTCGCGGTGCAGACGGAAGTGAGCCAGGCATACCTGACGCTGCAGACCGCGTTTCGGACCGTGGCGCTGCAGGACACGAACCAGATTGCGGCCCGCGAGCAGCTGCAGCTCGCCACCGAGCGCTATCGCGTCGGGTCGGGAACGTTCTTCGAGCTATTGGATGCGCAGATCGCCGCGTTGCGCGCCGAGCAGGACGCCGTGAACGCGACGTACGACTATCACAAGGCACTGGCGGCGCTCGAAGCAGCCGTCGGCCGCAGCTTGCGTTAACTGAGAGGATCGAGCCGCCATGTCCAAGCGGAACAAAGTGCTGTTGGGAGGCGGAGGGGCCGTTCTCCTGATCATCCTGGTGTTGGTGAGTGCCAGCGCGAAGCGCGACAAAGGAATCGAGGTGCGCTTCGAAACCGTCGGCAAGCGCGATCTCGTCGCGGCGGTGACCGCCAGCGGGAAGATCCAGCCCAAGAAGAAAGTCGACATCAGCGCTGACATCACGGGCCGCATCACGCGGATCGCGGTGCGGGAAGGCGATCTGGTGCAGAAAGGCCAGTTCCTGCTGCAGATCGACCCGACCATCTACCAGGCGAATCTGCAGCGCGCCAACGCCGCGATGTCGTCCGCCCAAGCCGGCCAGGTGCAGGCACAAGCCTCGCGCGATCAGTCGCAGCGCGCGCTGCAGCGTACCAAGGAGCTGCGCGAGCAGAACCCGAACCTCGTCTCGCAGGAGCAGCTCGAGCAGGCGCAGACCGCCTTCGACATCGCCGAGGCGAACCTGACGGCGGCCACACACCTGGTCGAGCAGTCGCGCGCCGGGTTGCAGGAGGCGCGCGATCAGCTCGCCAAGACACACCTCGTCGCCCCGATGACGGGCCGGGTCACCCGGCTTGCCGTGGAAGAGGGCGAAGTCGCGGTGCCGGGCACGTTCTCGCGCGATGTCGGCCTGCTGCTGACGATCTCCGACCTCTCGGTCATCCAGACCAAGGTGCAGGTCGACGAGACCGACGTCGTCCGCCTGCACATGGGCGACTCGGTGGAAGTGACGATCGACGCATTCCCCGACACCACGTTCGTCGGCCGCGTCACGAAGATTTCCAACAGCGCGATTCTCACCGCCGCGTCGCAGATCGGCGGCGCGCAAAGCGACCGTGCGGTGGACTACGAGGTCGAGATCACGCTGTCCAATCCGCCCGCCGAGGTCCGTCCGGACCTCTCGGCCACGGCACGCATCGTGACCGACACGCGCAAGCAGGCGGTAGCGATCCCGATCATCGCCCTGACGGTGCGTGAGAACACGCCGGTCTCTACAGAGGCGAAGCCGACGCGCGGCGCCGCGCAGGCGGCCACGCCCGCCACGGCCGATACCGGCCGCAAGGGCGGCGCAAATAAGAAGGAAGCGGAAGGCGTGTTCCTGGTTCACAACGGCGTCGCGACGTTCCATGCGGTGAAGGTCGGCATTGCCGGTGAGGAGCACTTCGAGGTCGTCGAGGGCGTGCACCCGGGTGACACGATCGTCGCCGGGCCCTATCAGGCGATCCGCGACCTGAAGGAAGGCGCGCACGTGCGTCCGAGCCGCGAGTCCAGCGACACGACTCGGCGTCGCTCATGAGCAACGTCCAGTTATTTCGCACGGGGGATACGCCGCGCCCCGACGTCATCATCCTGACGCACAAGCTGACGCGTGAGTACGACATGGGCTCCGAGCTCGTGCGCGCGCTGCGTGGCGTGAGCGTGCAGATCCGGCAGAACGAATACGTCGCCGTCATGGGACCGTCCGGATCTGGTAAATCCACGCTCATGAACCTGATCGGCTGTCTTGATACGCCGACGAGCGGCGAGTACTGGTTGAACGGTCAGAAGGTGAGCGATCTCGCGGATGACGAGCTCGCGCGAATTCGCAACAAGGAAATCGGCTTCGTGTTCCAGACGTTCAACCTGCTGCCGCGCGCCGACGCGCTGCACAACGTCGAGCTGCCGCTGATCTACGCCGGCATGTCGGCCAAAGCCCGGCGCGAGCGCGCCGCGCATGCGCTCGAGCGCGTGGGCCTCGGCAACCGCATGGACCACAAGCCCAACGAGTTGTCGGGCGGCCAGCGCCAGCGCGTCGCGATCGCGCGCGCGCTCGTGAACGAGCCGAGCATCCTGCTGGCCGACGAGCCCACCGGCAACCTCGATTCCACGACGAGCACCGAGATCATGGGCGTGTTCGGCGAGCTCCATCGGCAGGGACAGACGGTGGTGATGGTGACGCACGAACAAGACATCGCGGCGCATGCCGAACGCGTGATCACCCTGCGCGACGGCATCGTCGCGACCGATCAGGCCAGGGCCGCGTAGCGTGCCGTTTTTCGAAGCAATCCGAATGGCGCTGCAGACGATCCGCGCTCAGAAGCTGAAGAGCGGATTCTCCCTGCTCGGCGTGTTCGTGGGTGTGGCGTCGCTGATCGCCGCGTGGGGCATAGCGAACGGGGTGAACCGCTACATGACGGAAAAGTTCGCGCAGACGCTGTACGGCGTGAACACATTCCAGCTGCGGCGTCAGCCGATGTTCAATGCCAACGTCCCCGACTCCGTGTGGCGGGCTTGGAGGCGGCGGCCGCGGATTCGGTTCAGTGACGCCGAAGCGATCAACGCCGGTCTCAGCGTGCCGGTGATCACTGCCTGGCAGTCGAGCGATCAGGTCACGGTGTCGTTCGGCAACAAGGAAGCGCGCGACATCGAATTGACGGCCGCGAGCGAGCGCTACTTCGACATCAAGAACCTGCGCATTGCGATCGGCCGTCCCTTCACCGGCGAGGAGAACCGCTCCGGTGCTCCCGTGGCCGTGCTCGGAGAAGCGGTGGCGAAGCGTCTGTTTGCGGAGCGCGCGCCGCTCGGAAAGTCGGTACGCATCGGCGGCGTGCCCTACCGCGTCATCGGCGTGGTCGAGCACCAGGGCAGCATCCTCGGCTTCCCGCTCGATCGCTTCGTCGTCGTGCCGGCGCTGTCGCCCGCGCAGAATCTCGTGAATCCGCCTGGTATTCTCGACGCCTTTCTCGTGAAAGCGCAGTCCGATGTCGAGATGCGCGAGGCGATGTCACAGGCCGAGGGCATCATGCGCAGCCGCCGTCACCTGCGACCGAAGCAAGACAACAACTTCGTGCTGGACACGTCCGAGGGCGTGCAACGGTTCTGGGCCGGGATCAGCAGGATTCTCGTCACCGTCATCCCGGGCATCGTGATCGTGTCGCTCGTGATCGGCGGCATCGTGATCATGAACATCATGCTCATGGCCGTGGCGGAGCGAACGCGGGAGATCGGCCTGCGGAAGTCACTTGGCGCCCGGCGGGCCGACGTGCTGCGTCAATTCTTGGCCGAGTCGACCGCCATCGCGACGGTGGGAGCCACGTTCGGCATCCTGGCCGGCATCGGTCTGACGTTTCTGATCAATGCGATTTCGCCGCTGCCCGCCAGCGTCTCACCGTCCTCGATCGTGCTCGGCGTGGTCATGGGCGGCGGGGTGGGAGTCGTTGCCGGTGTCTACCCCGCGAGCCGGGCCGCGAAGCTCGATCCAATCACCGCGCTCAGGCAGGAGTAGACGATGACTGGCTTGTTCGAAGGCGTCGGGATTGCGCTGACCTCGCTGCGCGCGCACAAGATGCGCGCCGCGCTCACGATTCTTGGCGTCGCTATCGGCGTGACGGTCGTGATGGTCATCGGCGCGCTGATCAGCGGCTTCAACAAGGGCATCTCGGACATGCTGGCCTCGCTCGGCCCCAAGACGTTCTGGGTCGGCCGCTACTGGGGCGGCCAGAACGACGAGGATCCCGAGGACCCGAACCCCTGGCGCCGCCGCCCCGCGTTCACGGTCGAAGAAGCGAATAATCTCGCGCAACTCCCGACGATCGCCTTTGTGGTGGTCGACGAGGGAACGGCCGCGGACATCGACTTCGAGGGCCATCGCCTCTCGGCTATTCGCGTGCGCGGCCGGAACGCCGACTGGCCGAAGATCGAGGGCGGCCAGATCGAACCAGGACGTTCGTTCACGCATCTCGAGGATGCGTCCAACGCCCACGTGGCGGTGATCAACAGTAAGCTCGCCGAGAACCTGTTCGGCCAGCGCGATCCGATGAATCGCCGCATCAAGATCAGCGGCCTGCCCTACGACGTCGTTGGGATCTACAATCCTCCCCCGCGCTTGTTCGGGGATGGTGATCAGCCCGAGGTCATGATTCCGCACGGGACGTTCCAGAAGGATCTGCAGTACTGGCACGGCTGGATGGACATGTTCGTCGTGCCGCAGGATTCCGTCTCGACCGAGCGGGCGATCGACGACGTCACCATGGCGCTGCGCACGATGCGCGGGCTCCGGCCCGGCCAGAAGAACAACTTCGACGCGGTCACGCAGGAAGTGTACGTCCAGGCGGTGAACAGCTTTACCAAAGTCGCGCGCATGCTGATGATCGCGTTGTCGATGGTCGGCTTGATGGTGGGCGGCATCGGCGTCGTCGCCATCATGATGATCTCGGTCACGGAGCGCACGCGCGAGATCGGCGTGCGCAAGGCGCTCGGCGCGTTGCGTCGCGAAATCATGTGGCAGTTTCTGGTCGAGGCGGCGACGCTCACGCTCGTCGGCGGTATGGTCGGCATGATCGTGGGCTGGGGGATCGCCATCTTCCTGCACTCGTTCACTCCCGTGCCGGCGTACGTGCCGCTCGCGTCGATCGTCACCGCGCTCCTCGCGGCAGCGGTGACAGGGCTCTTGTTCGGCATTTACCCGGCGAGCAGAGCGGCTCGTCTCGATCCGGTGGAAGCGTTGCGTTACGAGTAGACGGTGTCCTTTCTCGACGCCGTCCGCCTAGCGTTCCAGACGATCAGGGCCCAGAAGCTCAAAAGCGGCTTCTCGATCATCGGCGTCTTCATCGGCGTGATGTTTCTCATCGCCGTCGTGTCGGTCGTGGAAGGCATGAACCGCTACATGACCGACAAATTCGCCGGCACGATCCTCGGCGT
Source organism: Gemmatimonadales bacterium (assembly GCA_036558345.1). GTDB lineage: Bacteria > Gemmatimonadota > Gemmatimonadetes > Gemmatimonadales > GWC2-71-9 > 20CM-2-65-7. The sequence continues at coordinate 27,042 of DATBFV010000188.1, forward strand.
GAACACCTTCCGGTTGCGCCAGTTTCCCGACGTCCAGATCGGCAATGTGACGGACTCTATGTGGCGCGCCTGGATGCGGCGGCCGCGCGTCACGTACGAGGACGCGCAGGCGGTGATGCGCGGCGTGAACGTCCCGGTACTGGCGGCGTGGGAGTCGAACACGCGCAGCACGTTGACCGCGGGGCGCCTGACGGTGAAGGACGTGCAGGTCACCGCGGCCACCGAGCTCTACTTCGATATTCGTTCGCTCGCAATCGCAGAGGGCCGGGCCTTCACCGCCCAGGAGGTACAGGCAGGCGTGCCGGTCCTCGTGCTCGGGTACGATCTCGCTGAAAAACTGTTCGAGGGTCAGGATCCGATCGGGCGCGAAGTGAAGATCTACGACATCCCCTACCGGGTGATCGGCGTCGTCGAGAAGCAGGGAACGTTGCTCGGCTTGTCGCTCGACAAGTTCGTGGTCGCGCCCGCGACTGCCCCGCTCCGCCGGTTCGTGAACCCACCACGCGTCGTCGACGCCGTCGCCATGAAGGCGAACTCGCAATCCGAGATGCGCGAAGCGATGTCGCAAGCCGAGGCGGTGATGCGCAGCCGGCGGCATCTGCGCCCGAAGCAGGGCGACGACTTCGCACTCGAAACGGCTGACGAGGTGCTGGATTTCTGGGGCAAGATCAGCCGCATCCTGTTCTATGCTCTGCCCGGCCTTGTGGCGATCTCGCTCGTCGTGGGCGGGATCGTGATCATGAACATCATGCTGATGGCAGTGGCCGAACGCACCCGTGAGATCGGCATTCGCAAATCGTTGGGCGCGCGGCGCGGCGACATTCTCCGCCAATTTTTGGTCGAGGCGGTGGCCCTGGCGACGGTGGGCGCCGGCGCGGGCGTGGGGATCGGGATCGCAATGGCGGCGCTGGTCGCTGCGGTCACGCCGCTGCCTGCCGCCGTCGCACCGTGGTCCATCGTGGTCGGTGTGACGCTCGGCGCCGGAGTGGGAATCATTGCCGGCGTGTATCCGGCAACCCGCGCGGCGCGGCTCGATCCCATCGCGGCACTGAGGGCCGAGACGTGACGGGCGGGATGAACGGTCTGTTTGAGGGCGTGGGCATCGCCCTCCAATCGCTGCGCACGAGCAAGGCACGCGCGGCGTTGACCATCCTGGGTATCGCCATCGGCGTGATGGTCGTGATGTTGATGGCCGCCATGATCAGCGGAATCAACAAGAGCGTGGCCGGCGTCTTCGAGTCCATCGCGCCGCGCACGTTCCTGGTGTGGCGCTTCTTCCAGGCCGGCATCAACGTTTCGGATGGCTCCGACGAGACGAGCCTCTGGCGGCGCAATCCCGCGATCAACGACCTGGAAGCCGACCGCATCCGGGCCCTACCATCAGTGCGATTCGTCACCAGGCGCGAAGAGAGCTCCGCGACCGTTGAATTCGGCGATTTGCGGCTCGAATCGGTCAATGTCTCCGGACTGTCGGCGGAGTGGGTGGAGGTCAACGGCGGCGACGTGTATCCGGGACGGACGTTCACCCGGTTCGAGGATCTTTCCAACAGCGCAGTCGCCGTGATCAATCGCAAGCTCGAGGATCAGCTGTTTCGCGGGCGCGATCCGATTGGGCAGACGATCCACATCGGGGGATCGCCGTTCACCGTCATCGGCGTCTACACCCAGCCGCCGAGTCTCTTCAGCGGGGCCGCGCCGCCGTTCGTCGGCATTCCCCACGGCGCATTCGTGAAGAGCGTGCCGTATTTCAAGGGCTGGATGCGGCTCGCGGTGGCGCCCGCACCCGGGTACACGCAGCAGGAATCGATGGACGAAGTCGTGGCCACGCTGCGCTCGATCCGCGGGCTCAAGCCGGGCCAGGAGAACAATTTTTCGATCGTCACGCAGGACAAGCTGCTCGATTCCTGGAATCAGGTGACCGGGATGTTCTTTCTCGTCATGCTGGTGCTGTCGTCGATCGGCTTGATGGTCGGCGGCGTCGGTGTCGTCGCCATCATGATGATTTCGGTGACCGAGCGCACCCGCGAGATCGGCGTGCGCAAGGCGCTGGGCGCCACACGCCGCGCGATCCTGTGGCAGTTTTTGGTCGAGGCGTCCACTCTGACGCTTGTCGGTGGAGCTGTGGGAATGCTCGGCGGCGGGTTGCTCGCGGTCCTCATCGCCGCAGTCACCCCGATCCCGGCCAACGTTCCGCTTTGGTCAATTGTGGCGGCGTTGCTGGCGTCTGCGGTCACCGGCGTGGGGTTCGGCCTCTATCCGGCGAGTCGCGCGGCGCGGCTGGACCCCGTCGAAGCGCTGCGGTACGAATAGGGCGGCAATAGGCGGCATCAGGCGGCAGCGGTGGTGCTGTTGCCGCCCATTGCCGCCCATTGCCGCCTATTTTTCACACCCATGCCATTGTACGAGGCCCTGCGCTTAGCTCTCCAGACCGTCTGGAGTCATAAGCTCCGGTCGTTCTTCACGCTGCTCGGCATCATCGTGTCCGTTGCCTTTCTCGTCGCCGTCGTTGCCGTGATCCAGGGCATGAACGCGTATGTCCGTGAGCGGCTTGCCGGCGCGATCGTCGGCGTCAACGCCTTCCAGATCCGCCGCGATCCGATTCAGGTGGGCTTCATCGACGACGAGGAGTGGAAGCAGATCCAGCGGCGCCCCATCATCGCGCTGGAGGACGTCGGATTCATCGAGCGCGCGGTCCCCGACGCGGAGGCGATCGCGCTGCAGTCGGGCTGGCCCACGCCGCTGGCGGACGTGCAGTGGCGCAACCGCACCACCGGCGACGTCTTCATTTTCGGCGTGACGGCCCCATACGTCCTGGTGCAGGATTACACCTTCGCCGCCGGAGAAGCGCTGACGGACATCGATGTGCAGCAGCGGCGCTACGTCGCGGTGCTCGGCTACGACGTCGCGGAGAAGCTGTTTGACAATATCGAGGCGGCCGTGGGGCGAACGATTCGCGTCCACGGGATTCAGCTCGTCGTCAAAGGTGTGATCGCGAAGAAGGGCACGGTGCTGGGCCAGTCCTGGGACGGCTTCGTGATGCTGCCGCTGACCACGTTTGAGTCGATGTACGGACGCCGCCAGACCATGGTGATCTCGGTGAAGATGCACACCGCGGACGCGGTAGCTCCCGCCATGCTCAACGCCGAAGAGGCGATGCGCATCGCCCACCGGCTCCGGCCCGGCGCCGACAACGACTTCACCATCGATACCGGTGAGGGCCTCATCGCGTTCTGGGGCAAGCTGACACGCGTCATCTTCACCGTCGTTCCGGCCGTGGTCGTGATCGGAGTGGTCGTGGGCGGGATCGTGATCATGAACATCATGCTGATGAGCGTCAGCGAGCGCACGCGTGAAATCGGGGTCCGCAAGGCGCTCGGCGCCGCACGCCGCGACATCCGCCGCCAGTTCTTCGCGGAGGCGTTGACGCTGTCGATTCTGGGCGTGATCGCCGGCATCGTCGTGGGCTTTGGGCTCGCGGGGCTCGTCCAGGCGATTTCACCGCTGCCGGCCCGCGTCACGCTTTGGTCCATCGGGGTTGCGATCAGCCTTGGGCTCGTGGTGGGGGTCCTGTTCGGCGTCTTCCCCGCGCTTCGCGCTGCACGCCTCGATCCGATCGAAGCGCTCCGGCAGGAATAGATGAAGCTCCACTCGGTCCGCGAGGGTTGGCGCATCGCGCTCGAGCAACTCCGCGTCAACAAATTACGTTCGGCCCTCACGGTCCTCGGCGTTGTCATCGGCATCGCCACCGTCATGGCGATGGCCTCCATCGTCGCAGGATTTCGCGAGCAGATCGTCAACACGCTCGAGGTGGTCGGGCCCACCACGTTTCGCGTGCTGCGATTCTTTTCCACGACCGGCGTCAATCCGGATGCCGTCCCGCGCGAGGTGCGGATCCGCCCAAAGCTGATTCCGCAGGAGGCCGAGGCGATCGCCCGACTGCCCGAGATCCATTATGCCGCGATTTGGACGCAGGTGTTCGAGCGCTTTGAGCACGGCGGCAACCACACGCGCGTCCTCGGCGTGTTCGGCGCGGACGACCGCTTCATGGAGATCCTCGGGGGCGAAATCGTCAAGGGTCGCTCATTCACGGCGGCCGAGCTGCGGGGCGGCGACCCCGTCGTGATCGTCGAGCAGCGCACCATCGACCGGCTCTTCGGCGCGGTCAATCCCCTCGGCCGGATCGTGCGGATCGGCGGCCAGCCATTCAAGGTTCTGGGCGTCTGGCAGCGCCCGACCAACATCTTCGAAGTGCCCGGCACTCCGGAGATCGCCGGGATCACGCCCTTCGAAACGGCACGTCGCAGCTTCTTCATCGACGAAATCAACGGCTTGATCATCCTGGTGAAACCCAAGCCGGAAGTCAGTGTGCATCGAGCAATGGACGCGGCTACCGTCACGCTGCGGCGCATGCGCGGCATCCGCGCGGGGGATCCGAACACATTCGATCTGCTCACTTCGGATCAGGTGCTGAGTATCTTCGACAGTCTGACGTTCGCGTTCTTCTTCGTGATGCTGGTGCTTTCCAGCATCGCGTTGATGGTTGGGGGCATTGGCGTGATGGCGATCATGATGGTATCGGTGACGAGCCGCACCCGGGAAATCGGGTTGCGCAAGGCGCTCGGCGCCACACGGCGTGCGATTCTGTGGCAATTCCTCGTCGAGGCCGCGACGCTCACGCTGCTGGGCGGCGTCATCGGCATCGTGCTCGGCGTCGGCCTGGGAGAGATACTCAAACGGCTGCTCGCGTTCAGCACGACGATTCCCGTGGTGCCCGCCGCGATTGCGACCGCGGCGTCCATTCTGGTGGGGCTGGTGTTCGGCATTGCGCCGGCCGCGCGCGCGTCCAAACTGGATCCCGTTGAAGCACTGAGGTACGAATGAACGAGGCCGTCGAGCTGCTAGCCATCGCCGCCCACCGCGACGACGTCGAGCTTACCTGCGGCGGCACGCTCGCCAAGGCCGTCAAGGCGGGTCACCGGGTGGGTGTCATCGATCTGACCCAGGGCGAAATGGGAACGCGCGGCGACGCGGCGACGCGCGCGGCGGAGGCCGAGCGCGCGGCGAAAACCCTGGGAGTCTCGCTCCGACTGAATGCGGGGCTGCGCGACGCCCACTTGGAAAACAACGAACCGTCGAGAAAAAAACTGGTCGGGCTGATTCGCGAGCTCAGACCCCGGGTCGTGATTCTCCCCTTCCCCGTCGGACGGCATCCGGACCATCGCATCGCCTCGGAGCTCGGTAGAGATGCGTGCTACCTGGCGGGCCTGGCCAAGTACGCGCCGGACGTGGGCGGCGAGGCGCACCGGCCCCACAAGCTCCTCTATGCTCTTGCCTACCGCGAAGATCCGGTGAAGCCGACATTCGTGGTGGACATCTCAGACGTGTTCGAGGCGAAGATGCAGGCGATTCGTTGCTACGGCTCCCAATTCGATGGCGCGAAGGCAGCGGGCGAGATCCACCCGACTGGCCAGGACCTGTACGAGCTGATTCGGGTCCAGTCGGCGCACTACGGATCGCTGATCCGGCGCCGCTACGGCGAGCCCTTCTACACGCCGGAGACGCAGGAAGTGGACGACGTGCTCAAGCTTGGCGTGCAGTCCATATAGATTAAATTCCCGAGCCTCATGACCAAGCGCGTCACCTATCTCGACAACGCCGCAACCACGCCCGTGCGGCCGGAGGTGCTGGAGGCGATGCTCCCCTATCTGGGGAGCGAAGCGTTCGGCAACCCCTCTTCGGCGCACCGTTTTGGCCGTGCCGCGCGCGCCGGTATCGAGGAGGCGAAGCGTGCGGTGGGGGCGGCGGTCGGTGCCGAGCCGAATCAGGTGGTGTTCACCTCCGGCGGCACCGAGGCCGATAACCTCGCCATCATCGGCGCCGCGCTGGCGGCCAAGGACCGCGGTGGACCGTTCCGTGTCGCGGTCTCGGCGACGGAGCACAAGGCGGCGCTCGCCGCCGCGCACGCCGTCAAGCATCTCGGTGGTGAGGAGATCATTCTGCCGGTCACGGCATCGGGGCGCGTCGAGCATGAGGCCCTGGACAAGGCGCTGGCAACCGGCGTGGCGATTGTCAGTGTGATGTGGGTGAATAACGAAGTCGGCACTCGGCAGCCCGTGGCGGACATTGCCGCCCGATGTACCGATGCCGGCGTGGTGTTCCACTCCGATGCTGTCCAGGCGTTCGGCAAGGTTCCGGTGTCGCTCCGCGACGTCAACTGCTCGCTCCTCACCATCTCCGGTCACAAGATCGGCGCCCCCAAGGGCATCGGCGCACTCATTGTGCGAGATCGCAACGCGGTGGAAGCGATCATCCACGGTGGCGGGCAGCAATTCGGAATTCGGCCCGGGACGGAGAACGTGCCCGGCATCGTCGGACTTGGGGTCGCCGCCCGCCTGGCCGTCGAGGAACAGCACGCGCTCGCGACGCGCCTCGGCGCGCTCCGCGATGAGCTCGAGCGCCAGCTGCTTGCCGTCGTACCCGACGCAGTGATCCATGGATGGCAAGGCGAGCGCGCGCCGCACATCTCCAACGCCTCGATCCCGGGCACGGACAGCGAGGCCTTGCTGATGCATCTCGATCTAGCCGGGATCGCCTGCTCGTCCGGATCGGCCTGCAGCACAGGCGCGGTTGAGCCATCGCACGTGCTGACGGCGATGGGCGTGCCGCGCGATCTGGGTGTCGCGGCGCTGCGGTTTTCGTTCGGCAAGGACAGCAGCCTCGAAGACGTGGAGGCCGTAGCGGCCGCGTTGCCCAGGATCGTCGAGAAGGTCCGGTCGTTGTCGGCGGTGCTCCATCGATGAAAGTGCTCGTCGCCATGTCGGGCGGTGTCGACAGCTCGGTGGCCGCGGCGTTGCTGGTCGAGCAGGGACACGACGTGATCGGCGCCACGATGAAGCTGTTCTGCTACGGCGACAGCGTCCCGGACCGGCCGTGCTGCTCGCTCGATTCCATCACCGACGCGAAGCTGGTCGCCCATAAGCTCGGGATTCCGCACTACGTGCTCAATCTCGAAGACCGGTTCGGTCACGACGTCATCGACAACTTCGTCGCCGAGTATGCGCGCGGGCGGACGCCGATTCCGTGCGTGCGCTGCAATTCCTTCACCAAGTTCCGAGATTTCCTGTATCACGCTGACGCCCTGGACTGCGACGCGATCGCGACGGGCCACTACGCCATCGCCGCGGCTGGGGCGCTGTTCCGCGGCCGCGATCGCCAGAAGGATCAGTCGTACTTTCTGTGGGGCATCGACCGGGCCGTGGTGCGTCGCATGCTCACGCCCGTGGGCGAGCTAACCAAGGCTGAGACCCGCGCGGTGGCGCGACGGCTGGGATTGGCGACGGCCGACAAGCAGGAGTCGGTCGAGATCTGCTTCGTGCCCGACGGCGACTACGTCGCGGTGCTGGAGCAGCATCTGCCCGCCGACGCGCCGGCCCTCACCCCCGGCCCGCTCGTCACGACGGGCGGTGAAGTGATCGGCGAGCACGAGGGCTTCGCGCGCTACACGGTCGGCCAACGGCGCGGGCTCCCGGGCGGATTCGCCGAGCCGTTGTACGTCGTGGCCATCCGACCGACGACCCGCGAAGTGGTCGTCGGGCCGGGTGCGGAGTTGTTCGGACACGATCTGTCCCTCGAAGAGGTCAACTGGCTGGCCGACCCCCTCGGCCCCGGGGACGCCGTGTGGGTGCAATGTCGGTATCGCGCCCGCGCCGTCCCTGGCATGATTGCTGCCTGCGCAGACGGCCGCATCGCGCTGCGGCTCGCGGAGCCGGTCCGAGCGATCGCTCCAGGTCAGTCCGGCGTGCTGTACGACGCCGGCGATCGCCTACTCGGCGGTGGAGTGATCAGCTAGCCGGGATCGACGTGCGGAGGGTCACAGCCTCCGCGTCCAGAGCGCCTGCAAGATTCTCATTCGGGCTCCCTCTTCATTCTGGAGGCAGTATGCGGTTGTTCCTCGGTGCGCTCGCACTCGCGGCGCTCTCCGCGGCGTGCGGCGACAATGCCGTAGCCCCCAAATCGCCGGCGAACCCGCAGGCGACAGCCGCGGAGCTCGCGGCGCTTGGGTCAGTCTTCAGTGCCGCGCCCCTGCAGAGCCTGTCGTCGGTCTCCGGATCGATCAGTCCCACGGCGCCGGCGCCGGTATCCGCGCTCGCGCTGGCCGCGGCAACCAATCCGCTGCACCACTCGACGCGTCTCGCGCCATACGCGCGCCGCATCGACGCGGCCCGCGTGTTCAGCCAACTGCTGCGTGCGGACATGAGCGCGAACGCCACCACGGCGCTCTTCCCGCCGGCGTTTCTGGGCAAGACGTTCGAGTGGAATTTCACAACTCTCCAATACGACACGACGGCCCGCGCCGGTGCCCCGAGCAACGGCGTGCGATTCATACTGTATGCGATCGATGAGTTGACGGGCCAGCCCGCCGGTCCCGCACCGGGCACCGAGGTCGGGTACATCGATTTGAAGGACGAGGGCACTGCCAGCCAGCCGAAAGTGCACGTCATCGTCGCCGGCGTGGGTGGCGCGCCGGTCTATGTCGATTACACGGTCACGCTGACCAGCCAGTCCACCTCGCAAGTCAAAATCAGCACGGCCGGGTACATCACCAACGGCGCGAGCTCGCCGGACTCGCTGCGCTTCAGCGGCGCTGTCACGGCAAGTGGCTCGACGTCGAGTGTCAGCGTGACAGAAGACGTGAGTTTCGATGTCAATTCGCACGAGATTCACGTGCGGAATTGGGAGCGCGTTACGCTCACGCAATCGGGCCAGAACCTGCAGGTGAGCCTCCGCGTTTCGTTCCGCTTTGAGCATGCGGGAGAGGTCGTCACCCTCGAGGGGAGTCTCGATGCCGACAGTGGCGGCAACGTGACCGGTACGTTCACATCGAAGGTAGACGGCGGGTTGTATGCTACCTGCACCGTGACGGGTACACAGAACAGCTACACACTCAGCTGTCAGGGTGCGGACGCCGACGGCCTCAGCGCGGACGACAACACGGCCCTGGATGCGCTGGGAGAAGCTGCGGGCAACGTCACCTCGGTGTTCGAGGGAATACTCACTCCTGCGATTGGGGTTCTCGGCGCCTAAACAGGATTCGTAAGCTCCCCCCCCACCCCCCCACCCCCACGCCCCCCGTCCGGCTCTGGCCGGGCGGGGGGTTTTGTTTTATTACCTATCGTGCTCTACCGCCTGCTCGCCAATGCGGTGGTCGCGGTTCATGGCTTGTTCATTCTGTTTGTCGTGTTCGGCGGGTTTGTCGCGTGGCGTTGGCGTTGGGTCGCCGCAATTCACCTGCCGTGCGCCGTGTGGGGTATGCTGATCGAGTTCCGCGGCTGGATTTGCCCGTTGACGCCGCTCGAAAACAGTTTACGGGCGCGGGCCGGCCAGGCAGGCTACAGCGGAGGATTCATCGAGCACTATCTGCTGCCGGCGATATACCCGGCCGGCCTCACGCCGCAGATGCAACTTGTGTTGGGCAGCGCCGTGTTGGTGATCAATGCCGTCGCATATGCCGTGCTACTCCGACGCCTGTCACGAGGATCTCCATGACCACTCGCCGCCGCTTTCTGGGCTCTCTCTTCGCCGCCACCGCTGCGGTTCCCGCCTTCAAGAGCGACGCGCTCTCGCGCGTCTTGCCGGCGATCCGGCGGGTCGACGGCCGCAGTCCCGAAGACGTAGCACAGGACGAAGACTTCTGGCGGGACATCCAGGCGGCCTTCGACATCGACCGCGGCATGATCAACTTGAACAACGGTGGGGTCGCACCGTCCCCCCGGGTCGTGAACGCCGCATTCCAGCGTTACCTCGCGATCTCCAACCAGGCACCCGCGGTCACCATGTGGGGCTGGATCGAGCCGGAAATCGAGTCCGTGCGCCGGCGCCTGGCGGCCAGTTTCGGCTGCGATCCCGAGGAGATGGCGATCACGCGCAACGCCAGCGAAGCGCTGGAGATCGTGCAGCTCGGCATCCCGCTGCAGCGCGGCGACGAGGTGCTCACGACGACGCAGGACTATCCGCGGATGATCACGACGTGGAAGCAGCGCGAGCGCCGTGACGGCATCGTCCTGAAGCAGATCACCTTCCCCGTGCCCCCGCCGTCGCAGGACGATCTTGCCCGCCGCATCGAAGCCGCGATCACGCCGCGCACCAAGGTCATCCACATCTGCCACATCACGAACCTGACCGGACAGATCTTCCCGATCAAGACGATCGCGCAGATGGGACGCGCACGGGGCATCGAGGTGATCGTGGACGGCGCGCATGCCTACGCGCACTTCCCGTTCACGCGCGATGCGCTCGACTGCGACTATTACGGCACCAGCCTCCACAAATGGCTCACCGCGCCGATCGGGACGGGGTTCCTCTACGTGCGGAAATCGAAAATCGCGAAGCTCTGGCCGATGATGGCGGCGCCGCCTGAGATGAATGACAACGTCCGCAAATTCGAGGAGATCGGCACGCACCCGGCTGCCAATCACAATGCGATCGTCGAAGCGCTGGACTTTCTCGACGGCATCGGGCCCGAGCGCAAAGCCGCGCGACTGCGCCTCCTGCGCGACCGCTGGGCGAAACGCCTCGAGCGTGTACCGGGAGTGAAGATCCTCACGCCGTACGATCCGGTCCAGTCGTGTGGGCTCGCGTCGTTCACGCCCGGGCAGCTCGACGTGAACAAGGTCACGGGCTTTCTGTTCGACCGCCATCGCATCATTGTCACGCCCATCGTGCATCCGGAGTTCAACTGCCTGCGGATCACCCCGAACGTCTACACGACGCTCGCGGAAGTGGATCGGTTCGCGGATGTGATGGAGGATCTGCTCCGCAAGGGGTTGCCGACGTCCTAAGGTTCATTAACGTTGCGAGCCATGAAAACCATCCTCTGGGCCGTTCCGATCTGCGCGCTGCTGGCGTGCGGGGGCTCCAAATCGGGGCAGACTGTGGACCGCGACACGCTGACCGAGCGCCAGAAAGACAGCATTCTCGCGAACTCCAAGATTCCCAACGCACGCGCGGTCGGCAGGGCAATGAAGGCCGCTGACTCGACCAGTGCCGGCATTCTGCGTGCGGACAGCGTGGCGAGGGACTCGACGGAGTACTGATGCGGGCCCTGCTCTGCGGCGCGCTTGCGCTGGTTGCCGCCTGTGGAGCGTCCAACCCCTGCTCCGGCCATCAGTTCGACCGCCTGCGCCGTTACTCTCTGCCGTACGCGGGCCGGTGGACCGTCGTGCGCGGGGACAGCCTCACCTTCCCCGATGCACCGGGCATAAGCAATCGCTTCCGGGTGCAGGACATCACGCTCGATTCCGTAACAGTCGTCATCGGCCGGGATTGCGTATTTCGTGGCCACATGGTGTTCCGGCAGCCGCGCGCCGAGACGCTCGCCGTGACCTGGTTCGGCCAGCCCGAACAGGCGATTGTCAGCGGCTGGCCGGTCGACCTCGGTCCCTTCGCGGGCGTGTCGCTGGCCTGGTCTGGCCGTGACTCCCTGGGCGGCACGATTCTGCTCGACTCCAAGTTGGGCGTCCAGGCAAAGCCCGGAATGACGGCCCGATTTGTGGCGGGCCGCTCACGCCCCGCACGGTTATCTTCCATTCCATGAAAGGCTTCTTCCTCAGACTGCTGATCACGGCGCTCGGCCTTTGGGTCGCCGATCAACTCTTGCAGGGCATCTCCTTCACCAGCACCAGCGCACTCATCGTCTCGGCGCTGCTGCTCGGCATCGTCAATGCCGTGATCCGGCCGATCATTCTCATCCTCACGCTGCCGCTCACGGTGCTCACGCTCGGACTGTTCATCCTCGTCGTGAACGGCATCTCGCTCAAGATCGTCGATTGGTTGGTCCCGGGATTCGTCGTGAGCAGCCTGGGGGCGGCAACGGTGGGCGCGATCATCGTCGGGCTGACGAGCTGGGCCGCGTCGCACTTCATTGGCGGCTCGGGGCGGATCGAGCGCATGCAGCGCGTGGAGGTCACGGGCCGCCGCATCGATGGATAAGGCGTTCGCCCTCGCGGGTGCCGTATCAGCATTCATCGCGGTGGCGGCGGGCGCGTTCGGGGCGCATGCCCTGCGTGAACGGCTCAGCCCAGAGCTCCTGACCGTCTTCGAAACCGGCGTGCGCTATGAGATGTACCACGCGCTCGCGCTGTTCGCCGTCGCGTGGGCCTCCAATCACTGGCCAGGTACGCCGTTGCGCGCGGCCGGCTGGCTGTTCATCGTCGGCACCGTGCTGTTCTCCGGAAGCCTCTACTCGCTCTCGCTGACCGGCTCGCGTTGGATTGGGGCGATCACGCCGGTCGGCGGACTCATGTTCCTGTGCGGCTGGGCATCACTGGCCATCGGTATCGTGAGGGGGTGGTACGTGCCGTGACGCATCCGGACATCGAGACGCCTGCTTTGCTGCTGCGGCACGACGTCATGGAGCGCAACCTCAAGCACATGGCAGAAAGAGCTCGGCGCCTCGGCGTCTCCCTCCGCCCGCACATCAAGACCCACAAATGCCTCGAGCTCGGCCGGCGGCAGCAAGCGCACGGGGCTCAAGGGATCACCGTCTCCACGCTGTTCGAGGCCGACGCATTCGCGCGCGGCGGATTCGGTGACCTGACGTGGGCGTTCCCGCTCGATCCGACGCATGTGCCGCACGTGCAGCGAATCGGTCGCAACGGCGTCACGCTCCGCGTGATTCTGGACGATCTCGAAACCGCGAAGGCGCTGGCCGGCAGCGGCCTGCATGTATGGCTGAAAGTCGACTGCGGCTATCATCGCGCGGGTGTCGATCCATCGTCGCGCTACGCGCTCGACGTGGCGCGCGAGCTCGGCGCCGAGCGTGGCCTCACCTTCGACGGAATCTTGAGCCATTCCGGTCATGCGTATCGCACCCGCAACAAAGACGAGGCTGCCCAGATCGCCGAGCAGGAGCGGCAGGTGATGGTCTGGTTCGCGGAGTTGCTGCGGAAAGACAGCCTGCCGGTACGCGGGGTCAGCGTCGGCTCGACGCCCGCGATGGTGGCCGCAAAAGGCTTGACGGGCGTCACAGAAGCGCGGCCCGGGAACTACATCTTCTATGACCGGACGATGGTGCTCATCGGGTGCTGCGAACCGCGCGACGTGGCCGTCACGGTGCTGGCGACGGTGGTCTCTCACCAACCCGGCGCGTCCCATTTTGTAATCGATGCCGGCGCGCTGTCACTCTCCAAGGACCTTGGCCCCACGCATCTGGGACTCGAGCCCTCCTTCGGCGCGGTGCGGGACCATCCGGAGCTGAGCGTCGTGTCCGTTTCGCAGGAGCATGGCGTCATTCGCGCCGCCGCGCCCGCGGCGATCGAGGGAAAGTTCAAGGTTGGACAGCAGATCGAGGTCATTCCCAACCACTCCTGCCTGACCGAGGCACATTTCGACGAATACGTGGTAATGGAAGGAGATCGCATTATGGACCGCTGGCACATCGAGCGTGGCCGATGAAGCTCCACCTCCGGCATTTCTTCGTCGCGCTGCTTCCGCTGATCTTCGGCCTGGCGGCGAGTTGGGGATTCGCGTTCACGCAGAACAAATGCGGCCGCCTGGTCGGTCCGATCTTCGCACCCAAGTGCCACTGGATCCAACTCGAGTATCAACTAGGCTTTCAGATGGCTGGAACGCTGTTGGGGTGTCTCATCGCTGCCGCGCTGGGCGCGTCGCTGGAGCGGCGCAGCCGGCGCGTGGCGGAACGTGTTCATCTCAATCAGGGAGTGTCGCCATGAAATCGGTGCTCACGCCGTTGCTGGTGCTGGGCCTCGCTGGGTCGCTCGCCGCGCAGGATACGACGAAACAGGCAGCGCCCCCGGCGCCTCCTGCCGCCGCTGCACCGGCTGAAAACGTCAACGTCGAAGCCGTGCTCGCACGCAACGTCGCCGATCGCGTGCCACAGGACAGCGGCACGGCATTTTCCGACAGCGTCGGCACGATCGTACTGTGGATGCGCGTGAGCGGCGCGAGCGGCCAAACGCTCCACCATGTGTGGTTCCACGGCGATGACAATGTCGGCGACGTGTCGCTCACGATCGGCGGATCGCCGTGGCGGACGTGGAGCCGCAAGACAATCCCCGCTGATGCGACCGGGGCGTGGCACGTGGAGATTCGGGATGAGGCTGGAGCGGTCTTGAAAAGAATTGACTTTACGGTTGGACAGTAACCTAGGATCTGCAAAGACTAGGCCCTAGACGCACCGCTGCGTCTAGGGCCTAGTCTTTGCCTGTCCGCGCTTTTCAAAGACGCATCTTTCTGACCAGCTCCGCAAAACGTGGCTCCTCGCGGAGTGGGTCGAAGATCGGGTTCACAGTCGCATAGACGACCCAGCCCCGCCGCTCGTCATAGGCACGCTCGGCCCAGTCGAGCGCTTCCTGCAGGTTTCCCAGACCGATATGCACCATCGCGAACGCGACCGGCGAGACGTACCCACGCTCGCGCGCTGCCTCCAACTGCTGCAATAACTGGCTCGCTTCGTCTCGCCGTCCGGTACGCGCGAGCAGCCAGCCGAGCATGGCGATTGAATAGGAGCCGGATCCGGGCAGCGTGAGCGCCTCCCGGAAAATTCGCTCGGCCTCGGCGTTTTCGTCCTGGAACGCCAACGTACTTCCCAACATCCGGTAGCTCTCGACTGCCATCGGGTTCATTTCAATCGCGCGTGACAGGTGCTCCCGAGCCTGAGCGTAGCGGCGAGCGTAGAAATACACCCAGCCCACCGCGCGGCGAATCGACACCGACGCGGGATCCAGCTCGAGGGCGGTATGGCCCTCGACCAGCGCCGCATCGAACTGCCCGCGAGCGGCGAGCAGGAAAGAAAACCACTGATGGGCGCTCGCGTACCGCGGGTTCAGCTCGATCGCACGACGAAATTCGCGTGCGGCTTCCTCCCACTGCCAATCGTAGATGAACAGGGCCCACGCGAGCGACGCGTGCGCGCTCGGCAGCGATTCGTCGAGCGCGAGCGCCTTCCGGGCGTATTCCTTGGCTCGCGCGTACGCATCCGCGACCGGAATGGCGCGGTAATCGACATCGAGGGAGTACGAGTCAGCCAGCCCCGCGTATGCCGGAGCATAGCTCGGATCCTCCGCGATCGCCTGTTTGAAATAGTCGATCGCCTCCGCCACACCCTCCTGCGTGCGCTTGTTCCAGGCGAACCGGCCTTTCAGGTACAGCCCGTACGCGTGGATGTTTTCCGTGTAGCGTCGGGGGATGTACTCGGAGAGACCTGCGAACATCGTCGCGCGCAGCGTGCTGACGATCGTCGCCGCGATCTCGTCCTGAATCGCAAATACGTCCACCAATTGGCGGTCGTAGCGTTGCGACCAGAGCAGCCTGCCGTCGTCGGTCGACGTGAGCTGGGCCGTGATGCGCAAACGATCGCCGGCACGGCGCACCGTTCCTTCCAGCACGACGGAAACGCCGAGCAGCGCACCCACGGCGCGTACATCGAGCGCTCTCCCCTTCAGCGCAAAAACCGATGTCCGCGACGCCACGCGCAGACCGGCGATTTTCGCGAGCGCATCGATCAGCTCGTCGGTGATGCCGTCGCTCAAGTACTCGTTGCCCGGATCAGGACTTGCATTGACGAACGGCAGCACGGCGATGGAACGCGTAGTGGCGGGCGCGCGTCCGGCGCCGGGTCCCTCAGGCGCGGCCAGCGCCCCAACGAACTCCGCCGCCGTGCCATAGCGCAGCTCGGGATCCTTCTCGAGCGCCCGCAGAATCGCCCGTTCCATCGCCGGCGGGACTTCCGGCCGAAAGCCCCGCACCGGCTGCGGTGTGTCCGTGACTTGCTTCGCGATCACCGCGCGCCCCGGGCCCCGGAACGGCGGCTCGCCCGCGAGCATCTCGTACACGACGCACCCAAGGCTGTACACGTCGCTGGCCGGGGCGAGGTCCTGGTCACCACTCGCTTGCTCGGGACTCATGTATTCGGGCGTCCCCACGGCCAGCCCGACATCGGTCACCGTCGGACCGCTCTGCACGGCGTCGTCCTCGGCGCCGCA
>DATBFV010000189.1:0-5027 GCA_036558345.1 Gemmatimonadales bacterium
CGCAAGGCGCGGGAGCAGGGGGCACGCGTCCTCGTGCTCGATGACGCCTACCAGCGCCTCAGTGTGGGACGCGACGTCAACATCGCGGTCGTCAGCACGGAGAGCTCCCCGCCGCGCTATGTCGCGTGGCCGCTTCCCGCCGGGCCGTGGCGCGAGGACTGGAGCGCGCTGGGTCGGGCGGACGTGATCGTCGTAACCCGCCGGCGCGCGGCGGTTGCCGAGTCACGCGCGCTGGCGGGACGCATCGCGTCGCGCTGGCCGGGCGCGGTGGTAGCGACGGTGCAATTCACGCTCGACGCCCTCGCAGGCCTCCGCACCGGGCGTCGCGTGGAGCTGTCCGCGCTGGCCAAGAAGCGGGTCATCGTGGCCGCCGGCATCGCCGATCCCGCCAGCTTCGCGGCGCAGGTGCGCAGCTTCGGAGCGAGCGTGCAACTCACGGCATATCAAGACCATCACGCGTACCCTCCGGACGATGTTGCCCGGCTCGCGCAGGCCGCCAAACACGCCGATTATGTTGTAGTCACCGAAAAGGACGCGGTGAAGCTGCGCAGCCGCTGGCCGGAGGATGCACCGGAGCCACTCGTCGCCCAGCTCGCGCTGCGGTGGGAGTTGAACGGCGACGGTGTGGAACGGGTCCTGGAGGGGGTACTCAAAACGGTCCTATGAGCGAACCTGCGATCATCCGTCCCGACAAACAGACGTTCCTCGCCGAGGAGAACCCCTTCGAGGCGATGATGGAGCGGTTCGACCACGCGGCCAAGCTCATCAATCTGGACCGCGGTCTCTACAAGGTGCTGCGCAATCCCGAAAAACAAATCATCACGTCGCTCCCCATCGTCCGCGACAACGGCGAAGTCGAGGTCTACACCGGGTACCGCGTGCTCTACAACACGTCGCGTGGCCCCGCCAAGGGCGGCATCCGCTTCGATCTCAACGTCACGCTCGAAGAAGTGAAGGCGCTGGCGGCCTGGATGACGTGGAAGTGTGCGCTGGTCAACATCCCGTTTGGCGGCGCCAAGGGCGGTGTCGTGTGCGATCCGACGACGATGTCGATGGCCGAGCTGGAGAAAGTGACGCGCCGCTACACCTCGAGTATCATCGAAACCCTGGGCCCTGATTCCGACGTGCCCGCGCCCGACGTGAACACGAACGAGCGCGTGATGGCGTGGATCATGGATACGTACTCCATGCACAAGCGTCACACGGTCACCGCCGTGGTGACCGGCAAGCCGGTGGAGATGGGCGGCTCGCTCGGCCGGCGCGAAGCGACCGGGCGGGGTTGCATGATCGTGACGCGCGAAGCGCTGACCAAGTTAGGGATGTCGCTCAAAGGCGCGCGCATCGCGGTGCAGGGTTTCGGCAACGTGGGATCGATCGCCGCCGACCTCATGTCGAAAGAAGGCGCCACCATCGTCGCCGCGTCCGACAAGTCGACGGCGCTGCACAATCCGAAGGGTCTGGACGTGCAGGACATGCTGAAGTGGGCAAAGGAGCATCGCCAACTGGCCGGCTATCCGAAGGGCGAGACGATCCAGCACAATGAGCTGCTCACCGTCGACTGCGATGTCCTGGTTCCCGCCGCCACCGAAAACGTCATCACCAGCAAGAACGCCCGTCAGATCAAAGCCAAGATCATCTGCGAGGGCGCCAACGGCCCCACCAGCGCGAACGCCGACAAGATTCTCGAGGACAAGGGTATTTTCGTAATCCCCGACATTCTGGCGAACGCGGGTGGCGTCACCGTGAGCTACTTCGAATGGGTGCAGGATCGCGGCGGCTACTTCTGGGACGAGGAGACGGTCAACCGCCGGCTCGAGACGATCCTGGTGCGCTCGTTCGGCGAGGTGATGACCATGGCGTCGCGGTACAAGGTGGCAAACCGGATCGCGTCGTACATCGTCGCCGTCGATCGCGTGGCGGCCATGCACCGGCTGCGCGGCCTCTATGCCTGATGCGCTATCGCCTCGTCGCCCTCGGCGGCTCACGGATGAAGAGCGCCGCGCTGCGGGCGGCCTGTGACGAATATCTGAGCCGGATCAAACACTACGCCAAGATCGAGGAACGTGAAGTGCGCGACTCGTCGCGCATCCCCGAGGATTCGCGCGTGATTGCGTTGGCGGAGCGGGGCGAAGCGTGGAGCTCGGAACAGCTCGCCGAGCTGGTCGGGCGCTGGGAGATGGAAGGCCGTGACGTCACGTTTGTGATCGGCGACCATGACGGGCTGCCCCCCGACGTCCTCCAGCGGGCCGAGCGGACGTGGAGCCTAGGGCCGCTGACGCTGCCGCACGAGCTCGCGCGCCTCGTCGTCTACGAGCAGCTCTATCGCGCCCACACCATTCGGCGCGGAGAGAAGTATCATCGAGGCTCCTGAGCGGCGCGCGCTGCTCGCGCTGGCGCGTCGCGCCATCGAAGCGGCGCTGTGTGGGGGGGCGCCGCCGGAGTTACCCGATGTCCCAGCCGCCAGGCTGCGGCGCGGCGCGTTCGTGACGCTCGAAACGCTGGACACGCACGATCTCCGCGGCTGCATCGGCCACGTGAAAGACGACCGGCAGCTCGGCGACGTGATCCGGCAGGTCGCCGTTTCCGCGGCGCAAACGGACCCGCGGTTTCCGCCGGTCGCACCGGGCGAGCTGGCCGCCTTGCGTATCGAGATCTCGGTTCTCGGAGCCCCCGTCTTACTCGAGCCCGCCGATCCGGGTCGCATCGTGATCGGCCGCGACGGCCTGCTGTTGCGGCGCGGAGCTGTACAAGCGGTGCTGCTGCCGCAGGTCGCGACCGAGAACGGCTTCGGACCCGAGGACTTCCTCGACGCGGTGTGCCGCAAAGCGGGGCTCAGGCCCCGGAGCTGGCGGGAACGGGGCACGCGCGTGCTCACGTTCACAGCGGACGTCTTCGTCGAATGACTGAGTGGTTCAAGCAGTGGTTCGGCGAGGAATACCACGATCTCTATGCGCATCGCGACGAAGCGGACGCGCGGCGTGCGGTGAATCTCATTCGTGGCGTGGTCACGCTGGCGCCAGGAGCGTGGATTCTGGATCTTGCCTGCGGTCCGGGCCGCCATGCGGCTGAGCTGGCCCGCACCGGTGGTCACGTGGTGGGGTTCGATCTGTCGCGCGCGATGTTGCGACGCGCGCACGAGCGAAACGACGCCGTCCTGGTCCGCGGAGACATGCGGGCGCTGCCGTTCAAGAACGGCACCTTTGCGTTGGCGGTGAATCTCTTCACGTCGTTCGGTTACTTTCTGGACGACGCCGAGCACGCTCGCGTGGTGCGGCAGGTCGCGGCGACGCTCGCGAGCGGTGGCCATTTCGTGCTGGACTATCTCAATGCCGAACATGTGCGACGGACGCTCAAGGTGACGGAGCGGGCGGAGGGCGGCGATGTGTTCGTGACGCGCCGCATCGACGAGGGCAGCCGGTACGTGATCAAGGAGATAGAATTGCGCGACGAAGGGGGGGGCCGGCGGTTTCAGGAGCGGGTGCGCCTGTACGGACCTGACGAATTGACCGCGCTATTTGCCGGTGCGGGCCTCGAGGTCGTCGCGCGGTTTGGCGACTACGAGGGCTCGCCGGCCGGCGCCACCTCGCCGCGCGTCATCCTGGTAGGCCGAAAGCCGTGATCGCACGCGTCATCTCAACACCGATCCCGAGCCCCAAGGGCAAGATCCCCGCGGGCACACCGCGCCGCATCGCGCCCGACGTGTTGGAGGCCGTCCTCCCAGGCCCAGGTCGAGAGAAACTCGCGCGCGGTGAGGTGCTCGCCGTCACCACCGGCCAGCAGCCTGCGCTATTTACCGGTCCGCTTTACACGGTCAACAAGGCTCTGTCGGCGATCGCGCTCGCGGCTCGTCTCGAAGCAGAGCGGGGGACTCCCGTCGTCCCGGTGTTCTGGGTGGCCGGCGACGATCACGACTTTGCGGAAGCCAATCACGCGGCCGTGCTCGGCAAAGACGGCGAGCTCGTCAACATCGTGTTGCGCGAGCGGCCGCACGAGGCGCCGCAGCTTCCGCTGTTTCGCGAAGTGCTCGGCGCGGAAATCGCTGCCGCCATCGCCGCGCTCGATGCCGCGCTCCCCGACGCCGAATTCAAGCCGGACGTGCGGGCGTGGCTCGAAGCCGCGTTCCGGCCGGATTCGAATCTCGCCGATGCAGGCGCCGAGGCGTTGCACGCGCTTCTGGGGTCGAGAGGACTGGCGGTGTTCCGGGCTCACCACCGCAGTGCCAAGCGTGCCGCCGCGCCGGTGCTGTTGCGCGCGCTGGATGAGACGCTGGCCGACGGTCTGACGCCCGTGCTGGTCGAAGCGGCACAGGGTCGGGATCGACTGCGGAAAGACGGGGACGGCTTCGTCACGCGCCGCAGCGGCGAGCGGTTCACGCGCGCGCAGCTCGAGCAGATCGCGGTTGCGACGCCGGAGCGCCTGTCCCCCAACGTCCTGCTCCGTCCGGTCAACGAAGCCGCGCTGTTTCCCACGCTCGCGTACGTCGGCGGTCCCGGCGAGATGGAATATCTTCCCGAGTCGGCACCGCTGTTTGCGAGCCTCGGTGTCACGCCGCAGGCGCATGTGCCGCGCTGGTCCGGCATCGTCATCCCGGCGAAGATCGACAAGATCCTGACCAAGCACGGCCTGACGCCCGCTGACTTTGCGACGAAGCCCGGCGAGCTCGAGAGCCGGTTGGCGCAGGCCGAGCTACCGCCGGAGCTGACCACGACGCTGGAGCAGCTCAGGGCCGAGGTCCAGGCTCGGTATGCGCGCATCAGCGGTGAGGTGCAGCATCTCGATCCCACGCTGGAGCGCACGGTGGAGTCGGCGCGCAACGCGGCGCTCGCCGGCACCAACGAAATCGAGAAAAAGCTCGTCGCCAGCGTGAAGCGGTCGCAGGGTACCCTCCTCAGCCAACTCACGCGAGCCCGCAACGCGCTGTTGCCCGGCGGCAAGCCGCAGGAGCGTGTGCTGACGATCGCCTCCTTTCTGGCGCGCCACGGCTCGAGTGTGCTCGACGACGTCGCGGCGGAGGTGGCGCGGTGGGC
>DATBFV010000190.1:0-3257 GCA_036558345.1 Gemmatimonadales bacterium
TGCTGACTCAATAGCGGCTGACACGGCCCTCGCGGCAAGCGGGGACGCCAGTGCCTTCGAGCGGTTGTATCGGACCCACGTTTCACGGGTCCATACACTGGTGCGTCGCATGTTGAACGCGGACGAAGCCGACGACGTGACACAGGACGTGTTCATTCGGGCCTGGCAGAAGTTGTCGACGTTCCGTGGCGAGGCGGCATTCGGGACATGGCTGCACCGGTTGGCGGTGAATGTGGTGTTAGCGCGTCGCAAGAGCGTCGGAGTCGAACGAGGCCGCTTCATCGCGGACGATGAGCCACTCGACGACGTGACCTCGAAGCCTGTGACGCTGGAGCTATCGATGGATTTCGAGGAGGCGCTGGCGACCCTCCCCGAGGGAGCACGGCAGGTCTTCATCCTGCACGATGTGGAAGGCTATCGCCACGAGGAAATCGCGCGCATGCTTGGCGTCGTGCCGGGCACGTCGAAATCGCAGCTGCATCATGCGCGGATGGCGCTGCGGAGGCACTTGGAACGATGACTGATAAGTGGACGAACCGGCTCTCGGAGTACATCGATGGCGAGCTCGATAGCGCCGAACACGCCGCACTCGAGGAGCATCTCACGACCTGCGGGCGCTGCTACGCGACGCTTGGTGAGCTGCGTCAGGTGGTCGCGCGCGCGAAACAGCTCGAGGACACGCCGCCGGCGAATGACCTCTGGGCCGGTATTCGGGCCGGAATCTCGAGCCGGACTGCAGTTCGGCTGACCTCGGACCGGCGGCCCGTGGCTGCTCGGCGCTTCAGCTTCTCCATTCCGCAACTCCTCGCGGCGAGTATCGCGCTGATGCTCGTTTCAGGCGGCGGCGCGTGGCTCGCGCTGCGGCAGCCGCAGCCTCAGACGACGCCGATCGCTCAGCGCCCGTCCCCGGGCGATGCACCGCTGCCCACGCAAATCAGTTGGACGGCCCCCACGGATGCCGCCATCGCCGAGCTGCAGGCGACGCTGGCGCAGAACGAGGTGCGGCTCGACACGGCAACCGTGCGCATCGTGAAGCAGAACCTCGCGATCATCGATAAGGCGATCGCCGACGCACGCGTCGCCGTGCAGAATGATCCAAGCAACGCCTACCTGAACACACACCTCGCCAATACCATGCGGCGCAAGGTGGAATTGCTGCGGCACGTGAACGACATGGCTGCAGCCCGGTCCCTATAAGGAGAGAACGAACATGTTTCCCACGCTGGCCGCCGCGGTGCTCGTCGCGTTGGCACCGCAAAGACAGAGCGATACGACATTCGCCGTGCCGGCCGGCGCCACGCTTTCGGTCAACAACTTCGGCGGAGGAATAACGATCCACGGGTCGACCGAAAACCGCGTCAAGGTGCATGCAGAGACTGGTCGCCGCGGCCGGGTCGATGTCTCGCTCGTCGGGAATACCGTGGTGATCAAGACGGGAAGTCGCGAGGGTGCCCCCTCGGTGATCGACATCGACGTCACTGTTCCACAATCGATGCCGCTCACCTTGAGCGGCACGTACGCGGATATCACGGTCGACGGGATGCAAGGGGCGATCAGCGTGGAGACCGTCAACGGCGAGGTCAACGTGCGCGGCGGTAAGGGAAACGTCACGCTGCATTCGATCCAGGGCAGCGTGACCCTCTCCGACGCCTCAGGCCGTATCGAGGTGAACACCGTGAATGAAGACATCGAGCTGACGAACGTCAGCGGCGAAATCAAGGCCGAGACGAACAATGGCGAGGTCAGGTTGACCGGCATCCGCTCGTCGAGCGTAGACGCCGGCACGATCAACGGCGATGTGTTGTACGAGGGAACCGTCACGGATGGCGGCTCGTACAGCTTCGACTCCCATAACGGCGACATCACGGTCTCCATTCCCGAGAACGCCAACGTCACGATTACCGCAGCCACGGCCAACGGCGACATCGACCCAAGCTTCCCGCTGCCGATGCAGCCGGGCCCGACGGGTAAGCATCGCAAGACCTTCAAGATCGGCTCGGGGAGCGCGCGGATGGAGCTGGAATCGTTCCAGGGCGACATCGAGCTGCGCCGGCCCGCGGAGCTGCGTGAGCAGATCGATCGCAAGCATGACCATGAAGAGCACGAGCAGGAGAACGACAACGATTCCGACTCGGATACGAGCGTCAGCTTCGACTGGACCGGTGTGAATGCGTATGCAACGCGATACGCGGCTGCTTATGCTCCCAAGTACGCGGCGCAGTACGCCGCGCAGTACGCGCCGCGCTACGCGCGCCAGTACGTGAAGATGTACAGCCGCCAGTACAAGCAGGCCTACAAGAACAGCTATGATGAGAAATGACGGGAGGTCTCATGCGTAGTCTCGCGGTGGCTGCGTTTGTGAGTCTGACGGCCGTGACGGTGGGAGCTGCGCAGGACTTCAACTGGCATGGCCGGCTCGCCGCCGGCAAGCGGCTCGAAGTCAAAGGGGTGAATGGGGACGTGCGCGCCGTGCTGGCTAGTGGCGCCGAGGCGGTCGTCAACGCTCGTAAACACGGCCGTCGCTCGGATCCAGATGAGGTGGAGATCAAAGTCGTCGAGTCAGACGATGGCGTCACGATCTGCGCGGTCTACCCGACGCCGCCGCGGGCCCGACAGGAGAACACCTGCGAAGCCGGCGAGAGCTGGCACTCGAACACGGAGAACAATGACGTCGTGGTCGATTTCGACGTCCAAGTACCCGCCGGCGTCATCTTCGACGGCCGGACCGTAAACGGAGAGATGTCGGCCGAGGGGCTCAAGGCGGACGTGCGCGCGAGCACGGTGAACGGCAGTGTGAAGGTAACGACGACCGGGCTGGCCGAAGCGTCGACCGTGAACGGCTCGGTGTACGCGCAGATGGGACGCACAAACTGGAACGACGAGATCGAGTTCAGCACCGTGAACGGCCGAATTACGCTGATTCTTCCCGAGGGCGCGCTCAACACAGAAATCCGCGCCAGCACCGTGAATGGAGAAATCGAGTCCGACTATCCGGTGATGGTCACCGGCCGGTTCGGGCCGCGGAAAGTGCGTGGCACGATTGGGACGGGCGGGCGTACGCTGAGTCTCAGCTCAGTGAACGGCGACATTCGCCTGAAGAAAGGCGCGGAATAGCTCCGGCTCGCAGTCTTTCGGTACCAAGAATCAACATCTCCTGAATCACCTTAGGCCCCTCTCCTACGAGAGGGGCTTTTGGTGTTGCGGGAACTTCTCGCCCGCACGACACAGATCGAGCAGCTCGGCGCGCTGTTCGCGGC
>DATBFV010000191.1:0-20083 GCA_036558345.1 Gemmatimonadales bacterium
CCAATCAGGGCTTCTTCGATGCGCACGTGCGGCGCGCCTTCGGTCACGGGCAGCGGGAACTGGCCGCCCTTACCGCAGCCGCCGCCCATCTGATTCCAGGTGAAATCACCGGCGATGTGCTCGATCCGGTCGAGTGTCTGGAACAGATTGCCCGCCAGCACGACGTCCTTCACGAGCTCGGCGACCTTACCGTCGCGAATCATGTGACCATACGCGGCGGTGAACGAGAAATTCTCGAGCATCGTCTGCCCGCCGAACGCCCCACACGCGTACACGCCGAGCTTGATGTCGCCGATGAGATCGTCGAACCCGACGCCCTTTTTTCCGGGCGCGATGTAGGTGTTGGTCATGCGCACGATGGGCATATGACGGAACGAGATCGCCCGCGCGTTGCCGGTGGGCCGTTCGCCGAGCTTCGCGGCGGTTTCGCGCGAGTGCAAACGGCCGACGAGGATACCTTCCTTGATGAGCGGCGTATCCTGTGTCGGCGTGCCCTCGTCGTCGTACGGCAGCGTGCCGCGCAGGCCCGACGCGGCGCCGTTGTCGCCCACGTTCAAGACCGGTTTCCCGAAGCGACGGCCCAACGTCATCATCTCGCGCGCCTGCGGGTTCTCGTACACAAAGTCGGCCTCGGAGAGGTGACCGAATGCCTCGTGGATGAAGACGCCGGCGAGCTCGTTGTCGAGAATCACAGGGTAGGGACCGCCGCGCACGCGTGGGGCATCGAGCAAATCGACGGCCCGTTGCGCCACGACCCCGAACTGCTTCTCGAAGTTCTGGACACTGTTCCAGCCTTTGCGCAGGCCGATCGACTCGAGTCCCTTCTCGATTGTGCCGTCGCGGCGCCCAATCGCGGTGCCGGACAGCACGACCTCGGGGCGCAATTGGTAGAGCGACGTGCCCTCGGAGTTCACGTACCAGACTTCCGACACCTCATCGCGATAGCTCGCCTGCGTATCGACGACCTTGTCGGAGACGGCAAGCATCGCGCTGTTGTAGCGGTCGAGCAGCTTCTTCTTTTCTGAGAGGGCGATCCCCCGGACGTCGCCGTCCAGCTCGAGCACGGCATCGGCCGTCTGCGGCGCCACCTCGGCCAACCGGATGGGGTCATCGAGCTTCACCGCGCGCGACAGCTCGTTCGCTCGTGTCACCATTTTCGGCAGCTCGGCCAGTGAGGTGAACGACGTGATGCCCCACCCGTAGCCTCTGTTGAGCACCCGAACGAAGCCGCCCTGGTCCTCGCTCACGGTGGCCGTCTCCAGACGGCGCCCCCGGAAAGCGACGGTTGAGCTCCAGGTGCGTTCGACGCGAATTTCGGTGTAGTCAGCGCGGGACTGCTTCAAGGCCTCAGCCAGACGGTCTTTCAACTAGGTCTCTTTCAGTTTGGCTCGGTAATCGGGCCGGACGACGATTTCGCCGTTGACAATGACTTCGAGATCCCACGGCAGGATGATGAAGTTCTCATTTTCGAGCGCGTAGTAGTCCGGCTTGTAGGGGCCGGTCTTGAAGGACACCGCCGTCTTCACGGCCGCCGGCTTGAGCTCGCGCACGGCGGCGAGCGCCAGCTTCATGGTGTTCCCCGACTCGCACGTCTCGTCCACCAGTAGGACCCGTTTACCAGTGACGAGCCGCGACGGTCCCGCGATGACCGACCCCTCGCGCGTAATGGCGATCGAGGCGAAGTCGCGCTGCAGGATACTGGCCACTACAGCGCCGGGAATCACTCCGGCCCTGGCGATGCCGATCACCACATCGGGGTCATAGTCGCGGAAGACCTTCAGGGCCAGGACGCGGCACAACTCCCCAAAGAAGGGCCAGTCGACCTGCAACACGCCCTGGGGCTTCTTCGTGGCGGGACGGGAGCGCATGGTAGCCATGGTGCGGGATTCTACATTGCCAGCGTGAACAGCCGCAAGCTATTTTCGCCGCATGGGTTTCTGGCGCCGCTTGTTCGGGGGAGGCTCGTCGGATGGCGACGATCTCAAGCCCCAGCGTCTCGATTATTTGAACGAGGCGCTGGCCTTGGAGCGTCAGGGGGATTATGAAGCGGCGCTCACGTCCTACCGGCTCGCGCTACGCGATCATCCCAACGACGCGCGGATTCTCCAGAACATGGCGATCGCGTTCACCAAGACGCGCCGCTACGACGAAGCGATCCGCCACTACCGGCGCGCGCTCGAGCTCGACGGCTCGCTGGCGGGCGCGCACTACGGCCTCGCGTTTCTGCTGCTGCAGCGCGGCGATCCTGACGGCGCGGCGCAACACCTGAAGACGTTCCTCGCGCATCCACCGCGTGGCCCGGACGCGAAAAAGTGGATCGAGCACGCCACGCAGGCGCTGCAGGACCTTCGGGCAGGAGGAGCTGCTCCCCCTCCTTCCGCGCGAGCCGCCGAGGAGAGGACAGGCAGCCCCTGAGCCGGACGTTTTCTGTTATCGTGCTTGCCGCTGTGTTCGCCTGCAAAGTCAATACGAATCCGGACCAGCCGGTTGCCATCGAACTCGTTCTCCCCGACTCCGCGCGCGTCGAAGTCACCGACACATTCCGGCCCAGCGGATTTGTGCTCAACGGGATCGGTGAGACGCTGCCCGATTCGCTCTTTTGGACTTCATTCGACACGACATTGAAGGTTGTGGACAGCACGACTGGAGTCTCCTTTGGGCTCGCCGTGGGCACGGCGCGGCTGCAGGCGCGCACCGGAAACCTGTACTCGAATCCGCAGAACGTGGCCGTGATTCCGCGACTCGACTCAATCACGTACGCCGACAGCACGCGCCAGACGCTCGACGTCACGCCGACCGATACGACCACGGACTCACTTTCCGATGCGCTGAAGATCAAGACATTTGCGTTTGGGGGAAGCGCGTCGAGTCGCCGAGTGATCTTCTCGTCCGCGACCTATCCGGACAGCGCTGCAACGGCCACATTACTGCCCAAGGACAGCGTAGCGACTTTCAGTGACGGCACCGCGAGCGTTCAGGTGCGCCTGCATCCGGGCTTGTTGCCAGATTCCGTTGTCGTAATCGCCAGAATGGTGAAATTGCACGGCGACTCGCTACCCGGCAGTCCCGTGACTTTTGTCGTGGAGATCAAACCATGAACCGCGGCACGCTTACGCAGCTCTTTTTCACCACAGTGGACCGCCATGCCGGCCTTCCGGCGGCATTCCGCTCCAAGGTGGGAGGAGCGTGGGTCTCGATCACACACCGGGAAGCGCTCGACCGCGTGCAGGCGATCTCGCTCGGTCTGCGCGAGCTGGGCATTCAGCCGGGCGACAAAGTCGCGATCATCTCGGAAAACCGTCCCGAATGGGCGCTCACGGACTACGCCTGTCTCTGCGCGCGAGCAACCGACGTGCCGATCTATCCGACGCTGACCGCCAAACAGACCGAGTACATCCTCCGCGACTCAGAGTCGGTCGCCGCGTTCGTATCCACCGCGGAGCAGGTGGACAAGGTGCTCGAAGTGAAGGGGCAGTTGCCAGGCCTCAAGCACATCATCGTGTTCGACGGTGGCGCCGCGGAAGGGCATCCCGGTGTGCTGTCTCTCACGGCCCTGGAGGCCAAGGGACGCGCTGTCGTCTCGCAGCACCCCAACTGGCGAGCGGAAGCGCTGAGCGTCGGGCCCGAGGATTTGGCGACCCTGATCTATACGTCGGGAACGACGGGCGACCCAAAAGGGGTGATGCTGTCGCACTACAACATCTGGTCCAACGTCCAGGCATGCCTGCAGATGATTCCGATCGGCGGCGGCGACGAGTGCCTGTCGATGCTGCCGCTGTCGCACAGCTACGAGCGGATGGTGGACTACACGCTGTTCCAGGCGGGCGTGATCATCAACTACGCCGAGTCGTTCGACACGGTCGCGGCGAACCTGGCCGAAGTGAAGCCGACGGTGGTGCTTTCCGTCCCGCGCCTGTACGAAAAGGTGTACGCGCGGGTGCTCGAGAACGCGCTGTCGGGGAGCGCGATCAAGCGCAACATCTTCTTCTGGGCCAAGCGCGCCGGTGAGCAATGGGCCACATTGTCACTCGCCGGGATGCCGATTCCCGCCGCGCTCGCCATCAAGAAGAAAATCGCAGACCGGCTGGTGTTCGCGAAGCTGCAAGCGCGCACCGGAGGACGGATCCGGTTCTTCGTCTCTGGTTCGGCGCCGTTGTCGGCCGACATCGCGAAATTCTTCTACAGCGCCGGACTGCCGGTGATCGAAGGCTACGGGCTGACCGAGTCGTCGCCCGTGCTCACGCTCAATCCGTTGGACCGGATCAAGTTGGGGACCGTCGGACGGGCGATTCCCGGCGTGGAGCTCAAGATCGCCGCGGACGGGGAGATCCTGGCGCGCGGTCCGAATATCATGCAGGGCTATTACAAGCTGCCTGAGGCGAGCAAGGAAACGGTGGATGCCAACGGCTGGCTGCTGACGGGCGACATCGGTGAGCTCGACTCCGACGGCTACCTGAAGATTACCGACCGCAAGAAGGAGCTGATCAAGACGGCGGGCGGCAAGTACATCGCGCCTCAGCCGATCGAGATGGCCGTGAAGCGCAACAAGTTCGTGGCCAACGCCATGATACTGGGCGATCGGCGCAAGTTCCCGATCATTCTCATCGTGCCGAATTTCGACAATCTCAAGCGCTGGGCCCAGGAGCGGAGCCTCATGTTCGGCACGCTCGCCGAGTTGATCCAGCAAGCGGATGTGCAGGCGAAGGTCGAGCGCGAAGTGATGAGCATGTTGTCACAGCTCGCCAGGTTCGAGACGCCGAAGAAGGTCGTGCTCCTCGAAAAGGATTTCACGATCGAGTCCGGGGAGCTGACGCCGACGCTGAAGGTGAAGCGTCGCATGGTGGAGCAGCATTACAAGGACCTGATCGACGCCGCGTACTCGGCCAGTGACGCCGTAACCGCCGCGATCGAGTCTTAGCGCTTCTCTCCCACCCACAGACCGTTTTCGGCAGCCAGCTTCTCGAGCCCGATGGGCAGCTCGGGGTCTTCGTTCACCACGACAAAACGGCGCCCGCGGAGCAGCACCCGATGCGCTTCCACGAGCCACGGTGACGTCGCGAGATCGGCCCCCACGACGACGCCGCGCGCGATCGCCGAGCGCAGCGGGATTTTCTCGCTGGCATAGAGCAAGGACAGCATCGGCTGCTCTTCCAGGTCCGCCGGCGGATTGATGCCCACGAAGTGGATGCCGTCCATGAGAGCGCTGAGGCGCGGCGCCTGCCGCGTGGCCGCACCCACGAGCACCACGTAGCCCCCTGGTCCCGACAGCTCGAGCAGCGCCTGAAGCTTCTCTGGGTCCGGGATTGGCAGTGGCGACGGTGGTTGGTGGGCCGGGCGCGGGCCTGAAGACTCGTTGGCCCCACGCTCTTTACTGCGCCGGAAATTCACGATGCCGCGCGAGATCGGATACTCTCGGTGGCACACGGGGCAGCCGATGAGTCCCGAGCGCACCATGCGGTCACGGACCTCGCCGGTGGAGAGCACGAGCATCTCCTCGCGGTGCGGCTCGGGGCAGCGCAGCATTTCAGTGAGCTCGATGTGCACGCTCACCCCCTCGGCGTGTAGATCGCCGGCAACAACCGAATCTCGGTCACGGCTACATGCTCCGGCTGCGTCACCGCGTAGACGACGGCGGCGGCGACATCCTCGGCCCGCATCATGTCCTTACGTTTGGTGAACCCGGGCTTCGAGTCGGGATCGACCGCATTCCAGATGTCGGTATCCACGGGCCCCGGCGAGACGAGTGTCGTGCGGACGCCGCTCTTGGCTGTCTCCTGGCGAATGACCTCGTGCATCCCGCGCAAACCAAACTTGCTCGCGGCATATGCCGTCGAGCCGGAAAAGCCGATGTAGTCGGAGATCGAGCCGATCGTCACGAGGTGCCCGCTGCCCCGCTTCACCATCTTCGGCACGATCGCGCGCGCCAGGAGAAACGCCGCCGTGAGATTGGTCGTTAGCGTGCTGGTGAAATCAGCGGGCGTCGTTTCGCCCAGCTGTTTGATGAAGAAGATGCCGGCATTGTTGACGAGCACGTCGGGCACGCCGACTTCCTTTGCGACGCCGCTCAGGGCCCGGTCCACGTCGTCGGCTTGGGTGACGTCACACGCGATGTCGATCCACCGCTCCGTTTTCGCGTCCCGCAAGCTGCGCGCGAGACGTACCACGCGCAGTCCGGCGGCCTGCAGCCCCTCGGCCACCGCCAGGCCTATCCCCCGCGACGCGCCCGTCACGAGCGCGGTCTTCACAGCGCGAAGCTGCCGCCGTGCACGAGTCTCAGGAATTCATCGCGCGTTTTGCCGTCGTCGCGGAACAGGCCGCGCAGCGAGCTGGTGACGGTCTTCGAGTTCTGCTTCTCCACGCCGCGCATCATCATGCACAGGTGGTATGCCTCGATCACGACCCCCACGCCCTGCGGCTTGAGCACGCTGCACAGCGCTTCGGCGACCTGGTCGGTGAGCCGCTCTTGCACCTGCAGCCGCCGCGCGAACACTTCTACGACGCGCGGGATCTTCGACAGGCCGACGATGCGGCCGTTGGGGAGGTAGGCGACGTGCGCGCGGCCGAAGAACGGCAGCATGTGATGCTCACACATCGAATAGATCTCGATGTCGCGCACGCAGATCATGCTCTCGTGCTTTTCCTCGAACAGCGCGTCGCCGATTACCTCGTCGACCTTCATGCCGTAGCCGCGCGTCAGCCATTTCAGTGACGCTTCCACGCGCGCGGGCGTTTGGACCAACCCTTCGCGTTTGGGGTCCTCGCCGAGCTGCTCGAGCATTTCATGGACGAGCTGCTGGAATGGAATGCGCACCGCGGTTGGCTCGGTGTGCGATTCGTGGAAGCTGTGCAGGCTCGCGGACTTTATTTGGTCTCGTGCCATAGTATCTTGGTTCTCCTACCCCCGTGCGATTCCTAAAGCTACTCGGCTCGACGCTGCAGGCGGGAGGCACCGCGCTGTCGGCGCTGTGGACCTTCCCGAGCATGCTGCTCTCGGCCTTTTTGGTGGCCTGGGGCGCGGAAGCCGCGCAGTTCCTCATCTCTCAGGGTCTCGCGCTCGCCATTCTCGCGTGGGTGCAGACACTCCCCGAATTCGCGGTCGAGGCGGTCATCGCGTGGGAGGCGGGCGAGATGCCGGCCCGCTCCCATCTCGCCATCGCGAATCTCACCGGCGCCATCCGCCTGCTGCTCGGTCTCGGCTGGCCGATGATCTACTTCGTCTTTGCGGTATCGTCGCGGCGACGCGGGAACGACAAGCCCCTGTACATCAAGCTCCAGCCCGAGCACGCGATCGAAGTGATCGGTCTCATTCCGCCGCTGCTCTACTTCATCGTGATCGTCTGGAAGCAGACGATGAGCTGGGTCGACGCCGTCGTGCTGCTGCTTCTGTATGTGGCCTATCTCCTCGCACTGCTCCGGAACCCGCCGCACGATGTGGAGGAGCTCGGCGATGCGCCGCGGATCTCGCAGTGGGCGTATCGGCAGCGCGGTTGGCGGCAGAAGGCGGCGATCGGCGGACTCTTCGCCGCGGGGGCCCTGCTGCTCTACGTCACCGCGCATCCGTTCCTCGAATCGATGCTGGCGGTGGCGGCTGCACTGGGCGTGAGCCAGTTCGTGCTCGTCCAGTGGGTTGCGCCATTCCTGTCCGAGTTTCCGGAAAAGGTCTCGGCGTTCCTGTGGGCGCGCCGAGTGACGCACGCGCCGATGGCGCTCATGAACATGGTGTCGAGCAACATCAATCAGTGGACTGTGCTCGCCGCGATGATTCCGCTCGTGTACGGCTACTCGCACTACTATCACATGGGCACGTGGGCGGATTTCCCGTTCGACACGGCGCAGCGCCTCGAGATCATCCTGACGCTGTTGCAGACGGCGCTCGGGATGGTGCTGCTCGCGAACATGGAGTTCGACTGGTTCGATGCCACGGCGCTGTTCGTGCTCTGGCTGGTGCAGTTCCTCGCGCCGCATTTGCGCGAGGAAGTCGCGCTGGCCTATGCGCTGTGGATCGTGATCCTGTTGATCGGATTCGTGGTCCGCGGAGAGGCGCTGCTCGCGCCGAAATATTTCTGGCAGTCGGTGGTAAAAAAGCGATCGGCCGGCGCTGCGTAACGCAAGGCCGGCCGACCGGTAAGTCAGGAACGGAGAGGATTTTTGAAGCCCGAAAGTAATGACTGGTCCCTCACCACGAATTCTGCCTTCCCCAATCGAGGGGGCATGACATGGGCCGCAGTATCCGGGTCCACGATCGAGCTTGTTGGCTCAAAAATTTGACTCCCCGCTCCTGGGTACTAGAATAGGCTTTGTCCCTCAAAGGTCAATCACCCTGAACGTGACACTGCTCACCGCCACCGCGCTGTTCGTCGCCTGGTTTTTGCTGCTGTTTGTGGCACAGGTACCCAGCGGCAATATCAACCTGCTGTACGGGGCCGCGATCATCCTGTTCGCGCGCCGCATTATGACCGGGGCACCAAAGTTCCTTTCCTGAGGCAGCAGCATGAAAGAGCGTTTTCTGCTTCCGCAGGTTGGCCAGATTCGCCTCGTTGAAGAACTTCCCATCATCGAGTTGTGCAACGGGCTGGTTGCCGGGGCGCTCGATCAAGGATGCGAGCGCCTGGAGGTGCTCGCCCCCCAGCCCGGCTCCGTCATTGCCGAGATCCGCGCCTATCACGGGCAGCAGAGTAGCGAGGCTTTCGAATTGCCGTCTTCGATGCACAAACGGGTCGTCCGGCGCTTCAAGGCTATGGCAAAAATGAGACGTACCCGGCCTGCAGATACGCGGGGCGTCATCCGATTTGCAAGGGATCGGCGCAAGCCGATCGAGATCAGCGTCAGCCTCAGGCCTCGCTCGGACGGGCAGGCCGACGTCATCATGATGTTGGGGGGACCGCTTGAGGGCTAGCCTTCAAATCTCCCAATTCGAAAACAGCACACCCTGCGGCGCATGCCGCTCCGGATACCCCTCATACGTCATCCGCAGATCGGTCCAGCGCACGCGATAGCCGCGTGCGATGAGCCGCCGGAACGCATCGCCGTAGCGACTCTGGCACCGCACGGCGATCCGCCGGATCCCCGCTTTCGCCGCAGCCGCCTCGACCGCGCTGATCGCGGCGTCGAACGCGACATCGCTCACCGCGGCGAGCTTCAGCACGCGCACCTCGTCGCGTGTGCGGCTGTCGGCGAGCGGCGCCGAGTGCCACACCGCGATCGCATCCAATCCATCCTTGCCTTCCACGAGCGACGTGTCGCCGAGGCCGAGCTCGGCCGTGAGCATGATTTCACGCGAGAAGTCGATGCCGGCGACGAGCTCGCTCAGCAGCCGCCGCGCCGCCGTCATCGTCGCTTCCTTATCGTCCCCATTGCGGCGTGACAGCAGCGCGGGCGCGGGGTGGCCGCGCGTCGCGATCTCGTTGGTGAGCGTGACCGTCAGGAATCCGGGGCTGAAGCCGAGCCGCGCATAAAAGCCGATGTTTTCCGGCGTGCGCGGCATCGTCTCGAGACCGAGCGTCGTGACGCCACGATCGATGAGAAAGTCCGCCGCGGTGCGCACGATCGTCTTGCCAATCCCCGTGCCTTGGCGGTCGGGACGCACCGCGAGCGGGCCCATCCAGCCTTCGCTGCCCGCCTCGTGCGCGACGTTGAACGCGGCGATGTCGCCGTGCTCGTCGCGCCACACCATCGCGCCGTCGCCGGCGTCGAGCAGCGCGTAGCGCCAGACGAGCGGGTTCAGCTGCGGCACGCGGACGCCGATCAGGCCGTCGCGGCGATAGCGGTCGGTAAACGCCTCGGCGAACACGCGATTGAGCGCCTCGATGTCGCGCTCGACCGCGGGCTCGGGGCCGGTTACGCGGGCTTCAGGCAGCCACGCTCGCATCGGGCGATCCCAGTGTAGCAGTGTCGTCACGCGTGACGCTCGTGCCGCTCGTCGCATCGTAGGAGACGCGGATCACGCGATCGAGACCGTCGCGCACCTGCTCGATGTGCGTGATGAGAATGACCTGCGGGAAGCGATCGCCGAGCCGGCGGAGCAGTGCGAGCACATGGCCGCGGCGCGAGTCGTCGAGCGAGCCGAAGATTTCGTCGAGCACGAGCAGCGACAGCGGCTGCCCCGCACGCTCGGCGATCATCTGTGAGATCGCGAGCCGCAGCACGAGATTCGCAATGTCCTCTTCCCCGCCCGAGATCACCGGCTTGGGCACTCCTTCGTCGAGCACGACCACGCGGTAGTCTTCGTCCAAATCCACTTCATCGTAACGCCCATCCGTCAGATCGGACAGGAAGCCCGATGCCAGCGCGCTGATCTCCGGGCGCATTTGCGCGTTCAGGTCGGCACGCAGATCCGAGAACGCGCGGTCCAGCTCGTTGTGCAGCCGGTATTCGATCTTGCGATCGGCAATCGTGCGCTCGCGCGCGGCGCGCTCGGCGGCGCGGCGCGCGGTTTCGCGCACGGCCGTCTCGGCTGCCACCAGCTCGCCCCGCGTCTCAGCCACCGCCAACTCAGCCGCTCGTAGCGCGTGCGCCGCGCGATCGTGACGATCGCGCGCGGCCTGGAACTTCGGCTCCGAAAACCCCTGCGCCTTCACGGCCTCGGCCAATTGTCTGACGTGCTCCTCCCGCGCCGACAACCCCTTCTCCGCAATCTCCGCCTCGCTCACCAACGCCTCGGCGCGATCGGCGCGCGCCGCGAGCGCCGCCGCCTGCAGGGCGACCGGCTCGAGCCGAGCCAACTCGGTGCGCACCTCGTCGTGACGCGCCGGGTTGTACCCGGCATCCCGCGCCGCGACGCGCCGCTCGATCTCCTGCGTGCGCTTCGCGAGACCGGCGCGCTCCTTCTGGAGCCGCGCCGATTCCTTCGACTGCTCGCGCAACGTGACTTCCCGTTCGCTCGCCTGGCGCGCCTCGTCGCGCAGCGCGTCGCGCGCCGCATCTGCCTGCGTCACCGTGGCGGGAGGCTGCGCAAGCTGCTCGAGGCGCTGCCGGAAGTATGTGCCGTCGTCGACGATCGCCTGCAATTGCCGGTCGAGCACACCAATCACGGCGGCATGCTCGGCGCCGAGCGGCCGGCGGCACGTCGGACACTCTCCTTCCGGACCCAACCGCTCGATCTTGTCGCGGTGAGCCTTCACCTCATCGTATTGCTTGAGCAGCTCCGCGCGCTTCGTGGCCGCGTACTCTTTCTCACGCACCCAGGCCGCTTGCTGCTCCTCGACCAATTTCTCCGCGGCCTCGAGCTTCGCCGCCAATGCCCGGGCCTCCTTGCTCGCGCGCCCGAGCGCCCCGTCGGCGTCCGCCAGCTCCGCGATTCGGGCGTCGAGCAGGCGCAGATTGCGCGTCAACTCGGTCAGCTTCGCCTGCTCCTCGCGGCGCGCGGCGTCCTCGCGATGCAAGCGGTCCAGCTCCACCAGCTCGGCTTTGAGCCTGGAGATGGGTGCGACCGCGGCCTCCAGGCTGCGCAACTCTTCGCGCGCGGAGAGCGCCGCCGCGAGCTCTTTATCGAGCCGCTGAAATTCCTGCCGCGCGGCGACGACCGCCGACTCCGCGACACGCTGATCGCCATGCAATGCCAACGTGCGCTCGCGCCGCTCGACCATCTGCTGCCACCGCGGCTCCTCCTCGGCGAGCGCCTGCTGCGCGTTCGTCCGTTCGGTGGCAGCGGCAGCGGCGGCGTTGCGTGCTTCCGCCAGCCGTGATTCCGCGGCCTTGCGCTCTTTTTCAATCTCCGACTGCGGCGGCAAGCCTGTCTCGAGCCCCTCGACCTCGTGGTCGAGCGCATTGCGGCGCTCGCGGATCCGCTCCTGAGCGACGGTGAGCTGCTCGTGCCGCAGCACGCGCGACAGGAACGCCGCGCGCTCGGGACGTGACGCGTCCGCGAGTACCGCCAGCTCTTTCTGGCCCGTGAAGTAGGTATTGAAGAACTCGTCGTAGGTCATGCCGAGCACACGCTGTAGACGGCCCGTGACCTCTTTCAACGAGTTCGCCACCACCACCCCGTCCTGGTACAGCTCGGCGTTATTCAGGCCGCGCTCCACGCGGAATGAGTGGCTGCCGAGCGAGAACTCGAGCTCGACGCGCACGGGAGCGCGTGCTTTGGCGCGCAGGTTGCGGATCGATTCTTTGTCGCCGCGCGCGGCGGGATTGCCGTACACCGCCCAGGCGATCGCCTCGAGCAACGACGTCTTGCCCGAGCCGTTCGGCCCGATGATGCCCGTGATGCCATCGCCGAACACGATCTCCGTGTCCGCGTGTTGGCGGAAGTTGACGAGCCGCAGGCGCTGCAGCTTCACGCGCCTCCGCCCTCCGCACTCGCAGCGCTCTCCAGGTACTCCACGCCCAGCTTCACGAACGTCTCGCGATTCAACTCGGCGTCGAGCGGCCGGCGGCCGAGGAAGTCTCGCACCGTCTCGGTCAGCGTCTGGCGCTTCATGCCGCCCGCACCGGCGGTGCTCGTCGCCCGCTGCGCTTCGGGGCGGCGCAGGTCGAGCTGAAAGTTCAGTGCGCGGGCTTTGTACGCGCGGACAGCGGCGTGATCGAGGTCGCGTGATGTGGCGCGATCCACGTCCCAAACCAGCAATCGCACGATCTGATCGTCGATCTTCGCACTGGCAACCCGCTCGGCGATTTGCGCGTCGAGCTCTTTGGCGTTCAGCCCGGCCGCCTGAATCGGCGGCAGATCGATGTGTCGCCGCGCCGGCGCAATCGGACGGAACGTGACGCGCGCGCCGGGAAGCTCGACCAGCAGATAGCCTTTGCCGTTGCGCTCCTTCTTGCCCTTTCCCGCCGTGCGCTGCGCCGCCTCGTCCTGTAGTTGGCCCCAAGGATTCGGCGGCAGGTACTCGAGGCTGCCCGAGTACCACGCATTCGCGGCAATCGACTGCGCCGTGTGATAATGGCCGAGCGCGATGTAGTCCCACTTCTCGGGCGCGAGCAGCTCGCGCGACAGCGCTGCGCCGCCGTACTCCATCGTGCCGCGCTCTTCGCCAAGGCCGCCGTAGACGCCGTGCGTCAGCAGGACGTTGATCGTCGGTCCGCCCGCCTCCGGCCGCAGCGCGGGACGGTCGGCTTTGGCGAGCGCCTGCTGCGGCACCGCCAGCACGGCGCAGTCGAGTTTGGGCAGCACAATGCGGCGCGCCTCTTCGATCGCGACCTCGACGCCGAGCGCTTCGTAGAGCCGGAGGATTGTGCCCGTCTCGGTCGAACGCGGGGTGTCGTGCTCGCCCGCAATCGCCACCACGGGCGCCTGCGGCAGGCCACTGCGCAGCCGGTGCAGCTCGCGGAAGAAAAACAGGATCGCGGCGTTCGTGGGGCGAACTGAATGAAAGATGTCGCCCGCGATGACGATCAGGTCGGGCTTCTGCTCCAGCATGTCGTCGACCGCGCGTTTGAACACCTCGGCGATATCCCACTCGCGCTGGTTGATCCCTCTCGCCGTTTGCCGATCGAACTGGCGGAAGCCGAGATGCAGGTCGGCGAGATGCGCGAGCTTCATTAGTACGGCTCGTCCGAAATCGGATTGAGCGGCGGCACGACTTCGTGCTCGCGGCGCAGCGCGGCGTCGGGCTCCACGCGGCCTCCCAAAACCTTGCGGAAGTATGCGAACGTATCGTCTGGACGCGTGCGGCGGACGGCGGCGAGCGCGCGCCGCACATCGTCCGGCTCGCGATCCGCAATCAGATCCTTGACCTGGTTCGGCCGCACGCGGCGGTCCAGCCGCACGAGCTGTCGCACCACCGCGTCGTCGAACGGCACATCCTCTGCCGGCGGGAAACGCTCGACTCCATCCCGCCCTCTCAGTACGGGAGGTTTTGGAAAGCGCACGAAAATCGGCTGCGTGAAATGCGGATGCCGAATCATCAACTCGCCGATCGGCAACGTCGCCAGCTTGCTTTTGGTGGCAGGGCTCAGGACTTGATACCCCGGTGTGGCCAATTCATCCATGTCCATACGGCCAAACACTTGCGTCCCGGCATTTCCGACCACGCGGCGATGCACCTGCGAGCGGAACTGCTCCGCCCCGAACAGCACGAGGCCGAGGTAGCGACCGCGCTCGGAGATATCGAGCAGCATCTTCCGGACGTAGGTATCGGGGCCATCGCCCGGCGCGTATTTGTTGAGCTCATCCACGAAGACGACCACGGCCTCGACGCCCAGCTCGCGCCGCTCGAGCTGCTCGCGCAGCTTCGACACGACGCGCGCAAACACGAGATCCTGCCCCAGCGGATCGACGTTCGCGATGTCGATCACGTAGACCGTTCGATCCTCGAATGCCTTCCAGGGCAGGTCGCTGGAAGGCCCGTCATCCGTCACGAGTCCCTTGCAGCGCGTCGAAATGTTCAGCAAGCGGTTGCGGACCTTGCGCATCGTCGCGATGTGATGCGTGCGCCAGGTGTCGCTGCGACCGCCCGCCGTGATCTCGAGTCCGTCGAAAATCGAGCGGAACAGCCGGTCCAGATCCGCGAATGTCGTGACGCGATGCGTGGTGCCGAAACCGTCGTCAAACGTTCTGCCCAGGACTCGGTCTCTCAGAAAATCGATAAACGCGTCCGCCTTGGCATCGATGTCGTCGCGATTGAGCAGCACCTCCGCGTAATCGACGACTTCCTGCAATCCCCAGGTGAGTGGTTCGACATCGCCCACGAGGTCGGGATGGGTACGTAGCGTGTTGAGATTCACGCCGTCCGACTTGTACGGGGCGTAGAACTGCACGTGGTCGAAGGGCTTCGGAGCAACAGCCAATCGCTCATAGCGCCGCTTGTCCTCGTCGCTGAGCTCGGCCGGTTGATCGAGGAAGCACAGGTCAGGACCCTTCACGTTGAAGCAGAGCGCCGCGACACGGCCCTTGTGCGCCGGAAAATGCGCGAAGATCGACGCGAGCAGAAATTCCACGGCGCTCGTCTTGGTCGCGAGTCCCGAAACGCCGGAGATGTTGAGATGCGCGGCTTCAGGACCGAGCAGAAAGTCGGCGTCGAGGTAGACCGGTGCGTCGCGGCCTGCCGACGTGTACAGACCGGCCGGAATCGCCGTCGGCGTCGCTGAATAGAGAAACGCATCCATGCGCAGCGCCTGCGCGACATCGGCGTCGTCGGCCACGTAGACCTGCCCGAGCGGCACCGGCTGGAGTGGCTCCTCCGGTGTTTGCCGGAGCACGGCGGCCGTCCAGTAGCGAATCTGTTGCCGCGTTGTTGGCGCCGCTGCGTTCGTTGGATCGCCTTCAGCACCGACGACGTCATGGAGTGGCGTCGGGAGATCGGAGTACGCGAATCCCTCGGTGACGACACCGTAGACAACGCGCTCGGCGGCCACTTTGACAATTGCACCGATCCCGACGGGAGTCTCGGTTGCGGTCCAGAAATGGAATTCGTGGGGCGTCGACGGCTTCAGCTCCGTCGCGACGACGCGGCCAATGGGGGGGGGATTCACGACGCGAGTCTCGGCAGGCGGGCGGACGCG
This sequence comes from Gemmatimonadales bacterium, assembly GCA_036558345.1. Taxonomy (GTDB): domain Bacteria; phylum Gemmatimonadota; class Gemmatimonadetes; order Gemmatimonadales; family GWC2-71-9; genus 20CM-2-65-7. The sequence continues at coordinate 15,442 of DATBFV010000191.1, forward strand.
CGGCGCAGCGGCAGATCCCGGGGGGCGCGAGCGTTCAGGTATTCTTCCACGTGATGTAAAGGATACAACAGGCGGTCCCAACGTGTGGCCGGTGTGGCGATCGGCGCGCGCTCGGCCCAGAGCCAGCCGCTCAATGCCCCGGCCTGCCGGACGGTCTCCGGATCGGCGCGGGCTTCGACGCGCAGCAACCCGTACAGCAGATCATTGCCTTCCCACGGCCAGAGCCGAAGGTACCAGGAGTACACCTCGGTTCGCGTATGCCCGCCGCGAACCAGGAATACGCTCGTCCTATGACCAGCGGGCAGTGTCAACGCGCGTTCAAGTCCCCGCCCTTCCAAAAACTGCGCGCCGTGACTCTTGATTACGCCCAGTGCCCGGGGATGGCGGGCGACTGTGGGCGAGCGCGACAGCAGCCCGTCGAGCACCAGCCATTCCTCCTCGCCCAAATCGCGGATCGCTTTCTCTGCCAGCTCGCGCTCGAGATGTGCGCGAATCTTCCGCACGGTGGACTCGATCATCTCGAGGTAGCGCGCCGGCTGCTCGACCAGGTCGCCCTCGACCGGCTCGATATCGGAGCAGGCCTGCTCGAGTCTCTGGCGCGTTCCCGCGCTCATGCGCGCAAGTGGCGCGAGCGCAAAGCTGCGATGCAATGCGCCCGTCGTGTGCAGCACACCGTGTTGGTCTCGGCGACACACGGCGGCCGCGACATGCGCGTTCACGATCTGTGCCAGCCCGTCATAAGCGACGACGCTCCACCGTTCGATGCCATTGAGAAAGGAGACGGGAGTCGGGATTGGCGAACGAGGGATGGGATGCGTCTCGAGCTCCGCATCCTCGACGAGATCGACCGCTGCTTGCTCTGACGGCTCCGCCTCATCGCGCCGGCCGCCCGTGGCCGGAATCGCGCCCGCCTCGATGAGCGCCTGCCACCAAGTCATGCGCTGTCCCGCAGTTTCACGCCGACTACCAGGCCGTCCCGCACCGGAACGATCGTCGCGACGAGGCGTGGATCCCTCGCCGCCAGCTCGTTGAACTTGCGAACGCCGATTGCGTTCCCAGACTTGTCGGTCGGATCGATGGCCGCGCCGTGGAAAAACGCGTTGTCGCACAACAGCAGCCCGCCGACCCGCAACAGCTTCATCGCCCAATCGAAGTACTTCGGTAACGGCTCCTTATCCGCATCGATGAACACGGCGTCAAAGCCTGGCACGAGCGTAGGCAGGACGTCGAGTGCGGCGCCTTCGATCAGTCGCACGCGGCCATGCAGCTTCGCCATGTCGAACGCGTCGCGCGTGACGCGGGCATGCTTGGGATCCTTCTCGATCGTGATCAGCTCGCCACCAGCCGGGAGCGCGCGACCGAGCCATACGCCGCTGTAGCCGCCGAGTGCGCCGATCTCCAGGACCCGCTTGGCCTGAATCGCGTGGAGCAGGACCAACAACAGCTTCCCCTCTTCCGGGGAGATGTTGATGGCGGGAAGCTGTTCAGCGGCGTGACGAGCGCGGATTTTCGAGAGAATCAGGTCTTCAGCGGCGAACAGCTCGGTGACGTAGCGCTCGAATCGTTCGTCCACTACGCCGTGGCTTCGACGTTGGGGAACGGCGGGACTTCCAGGAGCCAGAGTCCCGCGATGCGGTGCTGTTTATCGATTTCCACGAGCATGTGATCCGCCACGCGCACGACCGTCGCGGCCCGCTTGCGACCGACGCAGATGTGAAACACGGATTCCGCCTGGTTCTTGTCGACGGTGAGCGAGGTGTCGAGCTCCACAGCGGTGACGTCGGGTTGCGAGCGTCGATTGGGGAACGTGACTTGCCCTTCTTTCGACGCATTCGGCGCCGCCAGCGACGCCACCGTACGCACATCTTCCGGCCAGGTGACGACGTCGATGCCGCGCAGGGCGCCGCCCGCGACGTCGATCACGACAAAGGAGCCGTCGCCGCCCTCGAGATCGACGGTTCCGTCCATGCCGTTCCCTTTCGGCACGCCCTTGCAGGCGACAGTCAGGATGTCGGTCTCGGGATCCCAGCGGTACGTGACCTTGGGCAGCTTGCCGCCGAGCGGTTCGATGCGTGCTTCGAAATGCATGGGGTTCTGCGCCTTCCTCGGTGAGAGAAGCTCGCGTAATATAGCCGCACTATGGAACGACGCGAGTTTGTCGCAACGGCGACCGGTATTGTTGTCACTGCGACGGTAGGACGGAATGACGGAATGCACAGCGTTCCGTCGCTCCGTCCTTCCGTCGTTCAGACACCCACTCTCACTCCAGCCACCTTTGCTCAGCGAATCACGCGAGCTCAGGACGAGCTGAAGACGCGCAAGCTCGATCTGCTTGTCGTAGAACCGAGCACTAACTTCCAATACTTCACGAGCTACAATCCCGGACGCAGCGAGCGGCTGATTCTGCTGATGATTCCTGCGACTGGCGCTCCGGTGATCGTCTGTCCGTCGTTTGAGGTCGAGCGCATCAAACGCAACACCACGATCACGGACGCGCGCGGCTGGGAGGAGTTCGAGAACCCCTGGGCGCTCGTCGCCAAAGCGGGACAGCAGATGAAACCGGCCGGCCGCTAGGGAGTCGTGGCGGTCGAGCCGACGACCTCGTACCAGAGCTATGTCCGGCTGGTAACCAAGCTCCGAGGCTGGATTCCGCAGGACGGCACGCCCATCACCGAGCATCTGCGGATCATCAAGAGTCCTGAAGAGATCGCCCTGATTCGGCAGGCGATTGCGGCAACCGAGGCCTCGATCGCGGCGACGCAAGCGCAGCTCGTCGTGGGCATGACCGAGCGCGACGTCTCGGCGTTGCTGTCGCGCGAAATGGCGAGCCGCAACTCACCGGGCGGTGGCCTGGTGCAGTTCGGGCCGTCCAGCGCGCTGCCGCACGGCGGTCCGTCGGCGGGGCGGCTGACGAAGGAAACGGTGGTGCTGATCGACGCCGGCTCGCGCGTCGAGGGCTACACGTCCGACATCACGCGCACGATCTGGTTCGGTGACGCGCCGTCGGATGAATTCAAGAAGGTCTTCAACACGGTGCACGACGCGCAAACCGCGGCGATCGAAAACGCGAAGCCGGGCGTCACGCAGTGCCAGATGGTCGACCGCGCGGCGCGGAAGGTCATCACCGACGCCGGGTACGGTCAATTCTTCACCCACCGGCTCGGCCACGGGATGGGCATGGATGGCCACGAGCCGCCGTACATGGTCGAAGGCAACGCGATGGTGCTCGAGCCCGGGATCGTGTTCACCGATGAGCCGGGGATCTACCAGTTGGGCAAGTTCGGCGTGCGGATCGAAGACGATTGTATGATGACCCCGACCGGAGTCGAGGTCTTGTCACACCGCGTGTCGAAGCTTTAGTCGCCGAGTTTCCTCGCAAAGTTCACGATGCGATCCAATGCGTGTCGAATCGCGTCGGTCGCAGCGGCATACGACAAGCGCACCCAGCGGTCGTCGCCGAAGGCGGCGCCCGGCACGAGCGCGACCCCCGTCTGCGTGATGAGCCTGGTGCAGAAATCCGTCCCCGTGATCTTCCCGAACGAATCCACTCTGAAGAAGAAGTAGAACGCGCCGAGCGGGTCGACGAACTCGACACCGGGAAGGTCCTGGCGGAAGCGCGACACCACGATGTCGCGGCGTTTGCGGAACTCCCCGACCATGCGGGTGACATCCTGCTCCACGCGCTCATCGCCGAGCGCGGCGGCGGCGGCGAACTGCGCCGGATGATTCGCGCCGGTGGTGGTGTGCGATTGCAGGGCTGACATCGCCTTCGCGATCTTCGACGGCGCGAGCGCGAACCCGATCCGCCATCCCGTCATCGCGTACGTCTTGCTGACGCCCGTGATCAGGACGACGCGCTCCAGCAGATCATCGGGGAGATCGAGAAACGACGGCGCCGGTCCGGTGCCGTAGTGAATGCGGCGATAGATCTCGTCCGCGATCACCCAGACCTTCCGCTCCCTTGCCCACTGCGCGATCGTGCGAATCTCGGCGTGCGTATAGACCGCGCCCGTCGGATTGCAGGGCGAACAGAGGATCAACCCCGAGGCGCCCGGCAGCATCCGCTCCAGGTCCTTCACGCTCGCTTTGAGGCTCCATTCGGGATCGCCCGCGACCATGACGGGGCGGGCGCGCGCGAGATGCACGATCTGCGGATACGACACCCATGCGGGCGCCGGAATCGCCACGACATCGCCCGGACCAAACAGCGTGAAGCACGCGTTGAACAGCGACTGCTTGGAGCCGTTCGACACCACGATGTGATCGGCGTTGACGGGCCGGCCTCCCGAGAGCAGCGACAGATGCGTCGCGGCCGCGGCGCGGAGCTCGAGGATGCCCTCGTTCGCCGAGTAGTGCGTCTTGCCGTCCTTGATCGCGCGAATCCCCGCCTCGGCAGGAATCGCCGGCGTCGGGAAGTCGGGCTCGCCCGCGCCCAGATCGATGACGTCCTCGCCGGCGGCTTTACGGCGCCGTGCCTCCGCCGAGATCGCGATCGTGGCGGACGTCTCGAGATGCTGGAGGTTGGCGGAGAGACCTTCGATCATCGCGGGATGGCTCCATGACGTTTGAGGATCATGACGACCGAATCGGTAGGAAGCGCACGCACAACGCCACGATAGCCCCGAACCGTCTCGGCTCGCAA
>DATBFV010000192.1:0-9917 GCA_036558345.1 Gemmatimonadales bacterium
ACCGCATTGGCCACCGCCGGCATCACGGGCAGCAGCGGTCCCTGACCAACTTCCTTCGCCCCGAAAGGCCCATTGGGATCGGGATCCTCGACGAGGTAGGTGATCACATCACACATCTCGAGGGTCGTGGGACTCTTGTACTCGAGCAGCGACGGAATCTTGTGGACGACGTTGCGATTGCCGCGATACGCCATCTCTTCCATGAGGGCCTCGCCCAGGCCCATGTAGATGGATCCTTCGACCTGGCCGATGACGGTGGCGGCGTTGATCGAGCGGCCGACGTCGTGAGCGATCCAAATCGTCGGTACGCGCACGATCCCCGTTTCGGAGTCGACATCCACCTCGGCCACGCACGCGCTGTAGGAATAGGCGGGTGACGGCCCAACGCCGGCGCCGCGATACTTCCCGGCGCTCTTGGGTGGCGTGTAGGAGCCGACCGTACCTACCGTTCCTTCGGCCGCCTCGGCCCACTGCACCGCTTCGGCGAAAGAGATGCCGTGCTTGCGATCTCTGCTATCGAACACCCGCCCGTCCGCGAATGTGAGTTGCTCCGCTTTGATCTCGAGCTTCTTCGCCGCATGGAGGGCGAGGATTTGCCGAGCGCGCTCGGCGGCCTGGAGCGCGGCGTTGCCGCTCATGAGCGTAACACGGCTCGAGTAGCTGCCGAGGTCGACCGGCGTGAGATCGGTGTCGGCGGTCACGATGGCGATGTCAAAGGGATCGATGCCGAGCACTTCAGCGACGATGTAAGCGAGTATCGAGTCGGAACCCTGACCGATGTCCGTGGAGCCGCAGAACACGGTGACACCGCCGCCACGGTCACATTTCAGCTGCACGCCCGAGTGCGGCATGCTGTTCCAGTAGATCGGCAGCCCCGCGCCTGAGATGTAACTCGAGCACGCCAGCCCGACGCCCCGTCCATTCGGCAGTTTGCGGAACTTCCGTTTCCAGCCGGAGCCCTCGACGACCTTCTCGATGCACTTGCCGAGTCCCATCGATCCCACACGGAGGTAGTTGGCGGTCAGAGAATTCGGCGGCACCAACGTCTTGAGCCGCAGCTCGGCCGGATCGATGCCCAGCTGTTCGGCGATCTTGTCGATGTGCACTTCGAGCGCAAAACGCGGTTGTGGCGTGCCGTGGCCGCGCTTCGGTCCGCACGGCGCTTTGTTCGTGAAGGCGCGCGCGCCCTGGAAGTGGTAGCGCGGCACGTTGTACGTGACGGTCTGCAGCGCGCCTGTGTAATACGTGCTCGCGACGCCGTAGGAGCCGTAGGCCCCGCCATCGAGCAGCGACCGGAAATGCATGCCGGTGATCGCACCGTCCTGTTTCACCCCCGTCCGCACCCACATCAGCGTCGGATGGCGGCCCCGATGACAGTAGAACACCTCCTCGCGCGTCAGCGTGATCTTGACGGGCCGGCCCGTCACCATGGCAAGCTTGGCGACAGCGATCTCGTGGTTGAAGGGATCGCTCTTGCCGCCGAAGCCGCCGCCGTTCGGCGTCGCGATCACGCGAATGCGCGCAGGCGGCAGCTCGAGCACCTTGGCGAGCGCGCGGTGCACGTAGTGCGGCGTTTGCGTGCTCGACCACAGCGTCAGCTTGCCGTCCGGCGACCACTGCGCCAGGGCGGCGTGCTGCTCCATCGGCAAGTGGGTATTGCCTTCGAAAAAGAAGAGGTCCTCACGCACCAGATCGCCCTCGGCGATGCCGGCATCGGCGTCGCCGAATTCGAGATCGATCAGCTTGTGCAGGTTGCCGGTGTCGCCATAGTCGTGAATGCGCGGCTCGGGGTGTGCGAGCGCGTCTTCGGCAGAGTCGAACGACCTGAGCGGCTCGTACACCACGTCGATGAGGTCGAGTGCGGCGGTCGCGGCTTCTTCGCTCGTTGCCGCCACCGCGGCGACCGGATCGCCGACGAACCGCACCGTGTTCACGCACAGCGCGTGCTCGTCCTGCGACACGGGCAGAATGCCGAAGGGAATCGGCAGGTGCTGTCCGGTGAGAACTGCTTGCACGCCGTCGCGGACGCGCGCGGCGCTCGTGTCGATCGATACGATGCGGGCGTGCGGCTGGGTGCTGCGGAGCAGCTTGGCGTACAGCATGCGCGGGAACGCGAGATCGTCGGCGAACTTTGTGGCGCCCGTGACCTTTGCGACCGCGTCGACCTTGCGGAGAGCTTTCCCGATGATGCGAGGGGCCGACTTACCGGCCATACAGTGCTTCCCGGCTGGGCTCAGCCTTCTCGCCACGCATTCGCGCGGCCGCCAACTCGACGGCCTCGTAGATCTTGATGTAGCCGGTGCAACGGCAAAGGTTGCCTGCCAGAGCATCCTTGATTTCGTCGCGCGTCGGTTTGGGATTGCTGGCGAGCAGGGCTTCGGCAGTCAACAAGAATGCCGGCGTGCAGTAGCCGCACTGCGCGGCGCCAAGGTCGGCGAAGGTTTCCTGCAGTGGGTGCAGTTTGCCGCCGCCTGCCATCCCTTCCACGGTGCGCACCGCTCTCTCCTGGCACGCGACACCGAGGACGAGGCATGAGAGCACGGGCGTTCCATCCAGCAGCACCGTGCAGGTGCCGCATTCACCCAGTTCGCAGCCATGCTTGGTGCCGGTGAGTCCCAGATCCTCGCGAAGCACTTCGAGCAGTGTCTTGTGCGGCGCGAACGCAACCTCCGCGCTCTCGCCGTTTACCGTGAGGGCGATCTTGGTCTTCGATTCGACGGATATGGTCACGTCGTAATCTTGATAAGAGGTAGGGGCGACGCCAGCTTCCGGACATGATCAAACCGCTCATCACGCTCACCTGCGCGCTCACGGTGGTCCCGGCGGCGCTGTTGCGGGCGCAAGATTACCGGGCGCAAGCGATTCGCATTCTCAAAACAGTGCCGCTGATCGACGGGCACAACGACATCCCTGATGCGATCCACGGCCGCGGCGGGCTCGATTCCGTAGACTTTGCCGTCAGCCAGCCGGCGCTCATGACCGACATCCCTCGGCTCCGCGCGGGCAGCGTCGGAGGGCAGTTCTGGGCGGCGTATGTGCCGGTTACGACCATGGATTCCGGACCGCACCCCGCAGTTTACGCGCTGGAACAGATCGATCTGGTGCGCCGTCTGTGCGCAAAGAACTCGCGCAGCATGGCGATGGCATACACCGCCGGGGATATCGAGCGCAACTTTGCCGCGGGGAAGATTTCCTGCCTGATCGGGATCGAGGGCGGCCACGCGATCGAGAACTCGCTCGCCGCCCTGCGCATGTTCTACGCACTCGGTGTGCGCTACATGACGCTGACGCACTGGCGCAGCCTGGATTGGGCCACGGCGTCCACCGACACGGCACGGCGAGGATTGTCGGCGTTCGGGAAAGATGTCGTCCGCGAGATGAATCGCGTGGGGATGCTGGTGGATCTGTCGCACGTGAACGACCGGACCATGTCGGACGCGCTGCATGCCTCCCAGGCGCCGGTGATCTTCTCCCATTCCTCCGCCCGCGCGTTGGCCAATCACTTGCGCAACGTTCCCGATTCGATTCTCAGGCTCGTCGCCGCCAATCACGGGATCGTCATGGTAAACTTCAATCCCGGCTTCGTCTCCGAAGCGGCTCGCGTGTGGGAAGACAGCACCAACGCGCGGCTCGATGCCCTGCAGAAGGCGGGAGCCGATTCCGCCAGTCGAGCCGACTCCCTCAAAGCCTGGCAGGCCAGGGCGCCGCATGCGACCCTGTCGCAGGTCGCCGATCACATCGAGTACATCCGCCGCATTGCGGGCATCGACTGCGTCGGCATCGGTTCCGATTTCGACGGCATCACAGAAGTGCCGGTGGGCATGGAGGACGTGTCGAAGTTTCCCGATCTGATCGCAGAGCTGCTCAGGCGTGGCTGGACGGACGCTGATGTGCAGAAGCTCATCGGGTTGAATACGTTGCGGGTAATGCGAGAAGCTGAGCGGGTGGCGAGCGAGATGCGAGGGCGGTAACAGACAACGCGCCGGGCAACGATGGGCCCGCTTCGCGACAAGAAGCTGCAGTCGCTCCGCGGGCCCACCGTGCGCGAACTCGGTGAGAACGTGGACCACTACCTGGAGGCGCAGCGCGAGGTGGAGCGCGCCGTTGAGGGCCAGGGTTGAGCGGATTCTCGAGACTCGAAAGCCGGAGAGCTCTTGCTCCCCGGCTTTCTTACGTAGCGAGGACGTGCTGCGCGATCGTTGAAGCTCAGTCATTCTCGTTTTACACCGCAAACGTCTTCCGCACCCCCGCCGCATAGACGTTCCACGGCACTACATTCCGCGCACGGGGCAACCAAGTCCCCTGCGCGCCGACACGATAGCGCAACCCCGGCGCCGACTGTTCGACGATCTGGAGTACGCGCCGCGCGACCTGCTCCGGCGGGATACCGCCTTCCACCGCGTGATCAAACGCCGCGAGCACACGCTTGCGGGTCTCGTCATACGCGGGCAGCGGATGCGCGGCCGGCGGCGATGCCTCGCCGATCGGCGTATGGACGAATCCCGGCTCGACCAGACTCACGCTGATGCCAAACGGGCGGACCTCGTACCACAGCGATTCCGAATATCCCTCGAGCGCGAACTTACTGGCCGAATAGAAGGCGCTGTAGGGAATGGCGGTGTTGCCCGCGAGTGAGCTGATGTTGATGATCTTGCCCGCGCCGGCGGCGCGCATTCCCGGCAGCACGGCATTCACCATGCGTACGGCGCCGAAGAAGTTCGTATCGAGCTGCGCCTTGGCTTCCTCAACGCTTGTCTCCTCCGCGGCACCGGTCACCGCATAGCCCGCGTTGTTGACGAGTACGTCGAGCCGGCCGGCCTGGGCCAGGACCTGCGCGACGCAGTCCCGGACCGACTCGTCCGAGCGCACATCGAGCGCGACCATGGTAAATCCCTGCGGTGCTACGGCGTCAGGCTTGCGGGCGGTCCCAAAAACCGTGAACCCACGCTCGGCGAGCAGCCGCGCCGTCGCCTGACCGATGCCCGATGAGGCGCCGGTGACCAGGATTGTCTGTGACATGGAGTCTCCGGGAGGTTGATGCTCCTGACAACACTCCATCCCGACCGATCGTTCCAGGACGTGGTTTTTCAAACTCGTGTTGCCAAACGGCCCATCCGTCATTTCGTAACTCGCGCGCCAACACCCACTCCATCCTCTCCGCCTCCTTGAATGGCAACGGATTCAGCCCTGCATACGGATCCGGCAGCCGCACCCCGTAGCGCCGCACGTACGAATTGTCCTTGACGCCGTACTTGTGCCGCTCGAACCGAATCGCGGGATCGAGGTCGGTCATTCCGACGTACAGCGGTGGCTTCTTGGGATCGTGATGGGGATTGGCGGCGCGGAATCTCGCGTGTTTGAGCGCCGCAGCGCGCGTTACCGCGCGTAGCGAAGAACCTGCTTTTGGCTAGCAGCGACTAGTTGTCTTGCGTCTTCCCTAACGCCTCAGCCGCCGCTCTCCGTACTTCGGGATCCCGATCATTCAAAGCTCTCGTCAATCCCGAAATCGCGGTCGCCACCTTCATCTCGCCCAACCCCTCCACCACCGCGAGACGAACTTCCCTGTCGGTGTCCGTGAGGCGGTCGACCAGCGTCTGCACCGTCGTGGGATCGGCGATGTGGGCGAGCGCCTTGATCGCGTTGCGGCGCAGCTCGAGGTCGGGCGACGCCATCGCCCGCACGAGCGCGGCCGGTGCCTTGTTCACGTCATCGAGATTCTCGATCGCGTTCGCGGCCTCGCGCTGGACCTCCACATCCCGGTCACCGAGCGCGCGGGCCAGCGGCTCGAGCGAGCGGGCGAGGCTCAGATTCCCCAGCGCGTTCGCGCACTCGCGCCGCACCTCGGCATTGGGGTCGTTGATGAGCAGCGCCTCGAGCTGGCTCACTGCCGAGGGCTCCTCGATATTCGACAGCGCATTCACCGCGGCGAGTCGCACGGCATCATCGCGATCGGTCAACAGTCCCACGAGCGCCGGTCCAACGCGTGGGCCCTTCATGTCGCCGAGTGCCTCGGCGGCGGTGGCGCGCATGACGGGATCCTGATCGCGCAGGAACGGCAACACGTCCTTGGCGTAGCTCGCGTCTTCGAACTTCCCGAGAGCCCACACCGCCGCGAGGCGCACGCGCGGTGACGCGGCTTTCAGCGCACCCTGCAAGGCGGACGCGGCGGCAGGATCCTCGATCTCTCCCAGCGCCCACGCGGCCATCGCCGCGACTCCGGCATCGGAATCGGTGACCCGCCGCTCGAGCGCGGCGAGCACTTCACGCCGCTCGCCGGCGCCCGCGGCGTACGCGGCGCTCTCGCGAATGCGCGACGACGCATCGTCGAGCAATCCATTGAGCACATTGGCTGCTACGTTGCTGTTGCCGAGCAGTTTGGCCGCGACGCGACGCACGCACGTGTTGTCCGCGCCGAGGTTGGACACGAGCAGCGACAGCGCGCGTGGATCGGTGACGGTCCCCGCGAGCGAATCTTTCGCGCCCTGGACGTTGGGCGCGTCCGCGAACCGTCCGAGACCCTGTTGATCGCCCGACCAGAAGTTGCCGAGCTGGTCGCCGATCAGGTCGCAGATCACGGGATCGGTGCGCGCGAGTGCGTTGAGCAGCGCCGCGACGCGCGCGGAATCGGCGCCGGGGCGGTCGGGGCCGCCCAATACGCCAAGCCACAGTGTGAAAATCGAGAGAGTGTGTGTCATGGATCCTGCCCCAGCGCTTCCGCCGCTTTCTGGCGAACCTTGGGGTCAGGCGACTGGAGCGCCGCCTGCAACGCCTGGCGTGCCGCGGGGTCGGCGATTTGCCCCAGCGCCTGCGTCGCGGTCTCGCGCACATCACTCTTTGGGTCGTTGATCAGCGCGCGGAGCGCAGGGATCGCCGCGATGATCGAGCGATCGCCCGCGAGCTGCGCGGCGCGCTCGCGCACGTCGGCATCCATGTCCTTCAGCAAGTTCAGAAGCGTTCCCTCTGCGATCGGCGCCTTCAAATCGTCGAGCGCGCCGAGCGCGGACCGGCGCACGTCGGGGTCGCGATCGCCGAGCGCCTCGGTGATGGCCGCGGCGCTGCTTTGATCGCCCAGATTGCCCAGCGTCTCCACGACCTGCTGACGGACGTCGGACGATGGATCGTGAACCAGCTTCGCGATCGCGCTGGTCGCGGAGCGCGCGTGCATGTTGTCGAGCACGTTCACCGCTTCCTGCCGCACGTTGGCGTCGGGATCGTCCAGGAGCGCGACGACCGGCGCGGTGGGAACGCCGTGGTCCCAGTGCGACAGCGCGTTCAATGCGTTGTGCCGCACGTCGGTGACCGGGTCTTTGAGCAGCGCGGCGATCGGGTTGATCGCCCTGGGATCTTCGAAGTTCGACAGTGCATCGACCGCTTCGGAGCGCACTTCGGCGTCGGAATCGGCAAGCACCGCAATCAACGGCATCACCGCGCGCGGGTCTCCGAGCCGCCCGAGTGAGCCGGCCGCCGCACGGCGCACGCCGGCGTTCTCGTCCTTGAGGCGCGCGATGAGAGCTACGACGACTCCGGTGTCCTGGGCCACGACATTCCCGGACCCCCTCGTCGCCTTGCTGTCCTCACCCCCTGACCCCCTCTCCTGTCGGAGAGGGGGGACTCTCGGAGAGTCCAGGGTCGTGTCGATGGACTCCGGCCCCGACGTTCCCCCTCTCCGCATCGCGGCCTCACCCCCTGACCCCCTCTCCGCGGTGCGGAGAGGGGGAACGTTGGACACTCGCGGAGCCGCGGCGACCGTCACGACCACGCCGAGTGTCGCGAGCGCCGCCCAGCCGATGCGCGACGCGGGGCGCTGCGACAGGCCGCCCTCGAGCAGTCGCGAAATCCGCGACACGAGCAGCGAGCGGCGTTCGGCCAAGCCGGCGACGGGCACGCCCAGCGGCGACGCCTGGATCCATTCGGCCACAGTCGCCAAACATTTCGCGAGCGAAACTGCCGATCCGGTCTTTCGCATGGCCCACTCGTCGCTGAGGTATTCGGCCGACGTCTCGAGCTCCTTGCGTGCGAGCTTGTTGAGCGGTTGGAAGAAGAAGACGCGCTCGATCAGGCTCGCCCCCGCGAGCCACAGCGAATCGCGCCGAGCGAGATGGGCCAGCTCGTGCGCGAGCATGCTGCGCTGCTGCTCCATGCCGAGCTCGGAGAGCGCGAGCTCGGGCACGCAGATCTCGGAGAGGCCGAGGGCGACGGGACTCGAGATCGTCCGCGCCATCGTGAGATGCACGCGGCGGCGAAATCCGGTCGTCTGGCGCAGCTCGGCAAGGGTGGCGACCAATGGTCCATCGCTCACGGCGCGGCGATCGGCGAGACGGCCGACCAAAATCAGGCGGCGCGCGATGTAGTAGAGCGACGACGCGAGGGCGATGAAAGCCCAGAGCAGCACGATCACCATGGGCAGCGAAGGTGCGCGCGATGGTGTGGGGTTTTCCGACCCCGGGCCTCGGGTTTCAGGGGTCCCTTCGGTTACAGGGGTCGCAGGACCTGAGTTAAGAGGCCCCGGGCTTCCGCCCGACGTCAGAGAACCTTGAGCAACAGGCAGCCGCACCGCCTGCGGCGTCGCAAGCTGGAGCCGCGACTGAATCGTGCCGGTGATGAGCGGCGCGAGCAGCGCGACCTTCCACAGGAGATCCGATGCAGCGGGCTCGAGGGGGGGGCGGCGGCGTCGAGTGACGAGCCAGGCGATGCCAAGGAGCGCTGTGCTGTGAATCAGGTACGTGAGCAGCCACGCAAGCAGGCTGGAGGGCAGGGTGGTCATTGGGACTCCGTTTCGACGCGCTCGATCATGTCGCGAATCTTGGCGATGTCGCCTGGGCTGATATCTTCGTCCGAGAGCAGGTGCTGCACGAGGGCGGTGACGTCGCCGTCGAAGAGGCGCTCGGTCAGCTCACCGACCATCGAGTGCTGGACTTCTTGCTCGGTGACGGCGGCCTTGTAGTGGTACTGGCGGGCTTGAGCTCGACGCGTGACCACGCCGCGCCGCTCGAGCCGCGAAAGCATGGTGGCGACGGTGGTCTGGGCCAGCCCGCGGTCTTTGTGCAGGGCTTCCCAGATGTCCTGGACCGTGGCTTCACCTTTGTCCCAGATGACGCGCAGGATGGCGAGTTGCAGCTCGGTAAGTTGATGGCGCTCCGACATTCTCGTCCCCGAGTGAGTGAGAGATCTACAGGCGTAGATTTACAGGTGTAGTATTCCGATGTCAAGGGCAGGAAACAACTGGCGAGCCCACTCTTCGGAGTGGGACCAACAACGAAGGCGTCTCAGAAGAAGGCTATCGGTTCTGAGGCAGCGCTCCTCGAGCCGTGAGAACCGTGCGCTTTCCCGTCCGCCGCTCCAAGTAGGCCCGGTACCCGCAGTCACACTGCGCGTACGTCCGCCCTTGCCGGTCGCACTGAAAGAACTGCTGCACGCCACACGCGGGACAGCGGGGCGCACCGCCGTCCTGTACGAGTGTCAGCTGTTCCTCTGCGGCTCTGCGGTTCACGGCGACCCTGCCCCGTCGGCCCTGATCGGCAGCCCGGGCCATGACATGTAGCCGGCCGGCGGCCCGTACACGATCGCCGGCGTGCAGGGACATAGCGTGGTGTGAGGCGCCGCGGGAACGACGCCCGAGGACGCCAAGCGATACGAGACCGTCGCGGGATCGCCGATTAACCCGCCGCAGACGTGGCAATGGATCTCGTGCATGTTCGCCTCGCTTGAAAAAGAGAAAGGGGCGGCATGCTGCCGCCCCTGGTGTAGCTCCTGCTTCGCTTCGCTTAACGTGCTACCGGCTGACTCTGATTCGGATTCCGCGCGGCGATCTTGTGGAACGTGGAGTTCGAGACTTCGTAGCTGTCGATCTCCGGCGTCCCCTCGACTACGCGCTCCAACGTCCGCAATACGGCCGGATACGTGTCGCGACCGTAGGC
>DATBFV010000193.1:0-3864 GCA_036558345.1 Gemmatimonadales bacterium
GTGACGCCGGCCTGCGAGAACGCCGTGAGCTGCCGTTCTGTTTCCGCCGGGAAATCGGCCAGCGCGGGGATTTTCGCGGTCAGCGCGGCCCAGTCTTTCGTCTGAAGAATGACGGTGTTCAACGTCGTCATCCATTCGGTATTGCGACGCATGAGCTCTTCGCTCACGATCTTCGACGCTTGCGAGGCGGACACCGGGCCGACGAGACACATGATCGTCGCGAGCACCAACGTGATGACGAGCGCCCCGAGCGCGCGGGCGAACAGCGGCCGCCTCGGATTGAACAAGCACACGAGCCCGAACGATCCGGCGAGCAACAGGCTCCAACCGCGTGCAAGATTGTCGAACGCCGTGTTGGTACCCATCCGCGTTGCGAGCAGTGCGGCAATTGCGACCCAGGCAACCGCGAGAAATGCGCGGCCGCCTGCCCACCATCCCACGAGCGCGCACGCCGCCATCGCCGGAACGAACAACATCGTCGTTTGTTCGATGGGCAGTAGCGCGGCCATTTGCGGAATGGACGGGACGAACAGGAACGCCGCGATTGCGAGGAGGAGCTTGCCCCACCCCCGCTCGCTCGGCGCTGTCGTGACAGCCACCGTGCTCGTTCCTGGCGTTGCGCCTTCAGTCATCTACGCTTGCATCCCACGGATGTAGGGGATGATCGCGAGGTAGCGCGCGCGCTTGATGGCGGTCGACAACTGGCGTTGATGCCGCGCGCAAACGCCGCTCAAGCGGCTCGGCAGGATCTTTCCGTGGTCGGTGATGAAGCGGCCAAGCGTGCGGTCGTCCTTGTAGTCGATGAAGCGGACGCGGGTCTCGCAGAATGGGCAGGTCTTTTGTGGGCGTCGCATTGGTTATTCCTCGTCCTCGTCTTCGTCGGCTTCACGGCGGCGCGCAGCCATCGCTAGCTCTTCCTCGGACATCGGCGGAGCGCCGACTTCGTGCTCAAAGAGCGTGATCAAGTGACGGATAATGCCGTCATCGAGCTTGATGGCGCGCTCGTATTCGGGGAGCGCGGCGGCGTCTGCGCCGAAGCGTGCGACGACGTAGTAGCCGGATTCCGCGCGGCCGATGGGGTAGGCCAGCTGCCGACGTCCCCAATGGTTCACCTGAAGGTCGGCGGGGCTACCCAGGAGGCCGTGGAATCGACCGAGCTTTTCGTTGATGGCGGCGTCTTCCAGCGTCGAGTTGAAGACGTAGACCGCCTCGTATTGGCGCGTCATGCGTTGGCAATCCTCCCTTTGGTCGTGACCGCCCCCCGTTGGTTGCCGGAACGGGAGGAGGGGAATGTTGTAGACGCAGCCCGTCAGGAGGCTGCACCAGGAACCGTAATTATAGTGGTGACAACGAATTGCCTCAAGTGCTCACGTCGCCTCGGTGGCATCGCGTCGGTAGACGGGCGTCGCCGGCACCGGGTTCGCGATCTCGAGCATCACTCGGAGGACTCCGTCCGGCAGCTCCCACCAATTGGGCGGGATCGGCGCGAAGCGACGGCGTTCGGTTCCGGCCTGGAAGCACAGCCACCCGTTCTCGAGCACCGGATCGAGTGAAAGAGCTGGCGTCTCCGGTGCAGACGATTCTCGACCGGCGCCGCGATCGTAGGCCGATCGAGAGGCATCCGACGGGCGCACATCCCAGACGTCCCAGGACGTGCCGGTAGCATCATGAAACTGGCGCTTCGGCATTTGCGCTACGCGGAGAAGGGCACGGCGATCCGCCTTCATCGATCGAAGTCGGAAGCGGTCGGTGCAATGCGTATGCCGAACCCGTCAGCGTCGCACGGCTACCCAGGCTGGTGCGTCGTCCCCGTGCGCCAGCCGGCGCATCAGGGGAAGGATCGTCTCGAGGTTCGGCCGCATGTTCATCGGATCGACGATGTTGTGCGGAAGCCCGAGTGAGTCCGGAATCTCGTAAACCGATGCTGGCGCACCGTGGCGATGCCACGCGCGGGCGACGTCGAGCACTGGCGCGGTCTTCACGGTGTGATCGTGCGCATTCACGAGGAACAACACCTCGGGACTCAGCGGGGTGGCGCGATCCGCGTCATGGCGAACCGCCATGCCCAGGCGAATGACCTGCGCGAGCGCGTGAGTTGCCCAGCCGGGAAGTCGGTCGGGCCGCGTCGAATCGGGCGCCGATCGGCGCGTAAGATTCGGGACGTGTGAGCTCAAGTTCACCAGCGGCCGCTCGAGGATCGCAGGCACCGCGGTCACGTCAAATGGCGGCGCAATGATGACGGCGCGCCGCACTTCGTTGCGGTGTTCCGCGGACCACAACGCCAGAGTGCCGCCGATGCTGAGCCCCAACACGACGACGGAATCGCCAAGCCCTGACGCGATGTCGACGCCAGTATCCGCCGCGCGGCACAACTCGCCCGCTGACAAGCCTGACAACGCCTTCACGGTTTTTCCTCGAAGGGCATGACGAGGAAGACGAGGCACAATCACGTTGTCGCCCGCCTGGTACAACGAGTCGGCGAGCCCGGCGAACTGCCGTGGCGAATCCGTGAAACCGTGAAGGAGAACGACGGCGCGCGGCGTCCGATATCCATGCGCGCGGAGAATCGTCGCGCCGCCTTCCGCGACGACACTGTCGTCGGCAGCGATGAGGTGCCGCGCGCGATCGACCGCGTCGGCATAGCCTTTCGCCGGCTTCGGGCGGGGTCGAAGATCACCCGCGCCCATTGGAACGACGGCGGCGATGCCGAGGGCGAGCATCGCGCCGCGCCAGATCGCGCCGAGGCCCGGGAGGATCACGTGAAGGACTTGAACGGGGTCGTACGACTCACGTCGAGTTCGAGAGAACTATTACTCTGCCGATTCTACGGACCAGCGCCCCGAACGGTTCCGCAAAACTCTCTAAATGCCCAGTCTGCGTCGTCGCGCACTGCGTTTGCGTTGCGTGTGCAGTGTCATCCCGAGCGCGGACCTGGCAACTCGTAAGGGTCGGACAACGGCCCAGTGTCCAGTTTTTGGCGTTCACACTCAAAACAGGCCGCACAAACCCTAGAGGAGATCGTATGGCGCAACCCACGAAGGTCGGCTTGGCAGTGAAGACCGCGGTTCGTTTCGCGCTCGTGGCGGGATCACTTGCCGTTCTCAGCGGCTGCGTCACGATCTCAAAGCGGGCGTGGGCGAACGGCGAGGCGATGACGGAAAGCCGGGCCTATCGCGAAGTGATGAGCGGCAACACCAGTTTCGAGGTGCGCCGCCAGCTTCAGCAAACGCTGAATCCGCGCTTGCTGAACTACCGCGAGGTGCAGTATCCGGCCTTCGGCCATTGGTGGTAGTCATTTGCGGGTGACGGCGAAACGGAATAGGCGGCGGTGGGCATGTGCCTCATCGCCGCCGCGTCGTTCACTCGGAAGATGTCGTTTGAAGGAGAACGCAGATGATGCTCGACTTGCCGCAGGAGGACGCTCAGAGGCTTCGCCAGCTCCTGCAGGATTATTTGCCAGACCTCCAGCGTGAGATGGCGCGCACGGACGAGAAAACGTTACGCCATGAGCTCGTGCTTCGCGTGGAGTTGTGTGAGCGAGTGGTGGCGCAGTTGGGAGCTTCGGCCAAGGTCTAATGCTCTCACGTCCGCGCCGGGCGTTGATTTCATCAGGCAGCGCGCAGTTCAGACGAGAACAGCCCGGCGCGCGACGTGAAGACGACCAGAACCAAGCCGGAGAGGTCCCAATGGCCAAGCGCGCCTTCGCGCGACTTTCGCGAACAGCGTCGGAGTCGCAGCCGCGACTTCACCAGCACAGTCCCGAAATTCAAGCGTTCGATCAGCTGCGCGACATGCCGATCGGCTTGTCGTCCGACGTGCGCAGCGAGATGGCGAGACTGCTCAATCAAGTGCTGGCCGATACGC
>DATBFV010000194.1:0-14359 GCA_036558345.1 Gemmatimonadales bacterium
TATCGGCCCGCCACCGCAGCCTGGAAGTCGAGAAACAGCCGATCAGGGACGCCCATGTCGCTCATGCCCCTACTATTAGCGTTGCTGGACACTAGCGCCATTGTGGGGGCAGATTGTGGCGCCTATGACCACCGCCGCCCCACCCAGGCCAGCGCCCGTCGCGCACCAGCCGTACATCCCCGCTTCACAATCGCCCGTCGAGCTCACCCCGCGGGCCATCATCCTGGGCGTCATCCTCGGTCTCATTTTCGGCGCGTCGAACGTCTATCTCGCCCTCAAGATCGGGCTCACCGTCAGCGCCTCGATTCCGATCGCCGTGCTGTCGATCACGATCTTCCGCTGGCTCGGCCGCTCGACGATTCTCGAAAACAACATCGTCCAGACCACCGGCTCGGCGGCGGACTCGGTATCGGCGGGCGTCGTGTTCACTATCCCCGCCATTTTGCTGATGGGCTACGACCTCGACATCTCGCGCGTCACGATTCTGGCGATCGCCGGCGGCCTGATGGGCGTGTTGATGATGATTCCGCTGCGCCGCGCGCTGATCGTCAACGAGCACGGCAATCTTCCGTATCCTGAAGGCACCGCCTGCGCCGAAGTGCTGATCGCGGGCGAGCGCGGCGGAATTCATGCGAAGACCGTCTTTCAAGCATTCGGCATCGCGTTCCTATACAAGTTCCTGATGACCGCACTGAGGTTCTGGCAGGAGCTGCCCGGGACAATCCTGCGCGGCTATCAAAACGCGGAGGTCCGCGTGGAGGTGAGTCCCGAGCTGATGGGGGTGGGCTACATCATTGGCCCGCGGATCGCTGGGTATCTGTTTGCGGGAGGGTGCCTCGCGTACGTCGTCCTCATGCCGGCGATCCGACTCTTCGGCAGCTCCATGACGGAGCCGATGTTCGGCACCACCCAGCTGATTCGGGACATGAACGCCGGGCAGATCCGCGCGGCCTTCGTGTTCTACATCGGCGCCGGCGCGGTCGCGAGTGCCGGCATTATCGCGCTGGTGCGCTCACTCCCGACGATCGTCGCCGCGTTTGCGGCGGGGTTCGCCGACATGCGCAAGAGCCGCCTCGGCCAGGCGATCAGTGCCCGCTTGCGCACCGACGACGATCTGCCCATCACCTTGACGGTATTCGGCTCGGTCGCGCTCGCGATCGTGCTTGCCGTATTGCCGCAGATCGGCGTCAACCTGCTGGGCGGCATCCTGATCATCCTGTTCGGCTTCTTCTTCACCACGGTCTCGTCGCGCATCTGCGGACAGATCGGGAGCTCCGCGAACCCGATTTCCGGGATGACGATCGCCTCGCTCATCGCGATCTCGTTCATCTTCCTATTGCTCGGGTGGAATCAGATCGACGACCGCGTTCGCGCCATTTCGATCGCGTGCGTGATCGCCGTGGCGGTCGCCAACGGCGGGAATACGTCTCAGGACCTGAAGACCGGCTTTCTGGTCGGGGCCACCCCCAAGCGTCAGCAGATCGCGATTCTGATCGGAGCTATCGGTTCGGCGCTGGCTGTGGGCTGGACGCTGACGTTCCTCAACAGCGCGTACAGTTACCAGGTCCCCGAAACCCGCGCCGGATTCGTCGCACCGGCGAGCGGCGCGAGCCCGGACGGCAACGTCGTGGTCCACACTGAACAGATGTCGAATTTCGGGGTCGGCGGGACCGACTCGATCGACCACAACAGTTACCAGATTGTCCGTGTCTACGTCGAGACCCAAGGTGTTCCCGCGGGCAAGTATTTGGTGGACCCTGCCACGCATGCGATCCGCTATGTGATCGATCCGGGGATCGGAGGTCGGATTCACGAATACCGCGGCCACGAGCTGAAGCGTCTCGACTCGCCCAAGGCCACACTGATGGCGCTCATCACCGACGGAATCCTGACGCACAAGCTGCCGTGGGCGCTCGTCATCATCGGCGTGTTTCTGACGATCGCGATCGAGCTGATGGGAGTCTCATCCCTGCCCGTCGCGGTCGGCGTCTATCTCCCGCTCACGACGTCCGCCGGTATGTTCGCCGGCGGCATCGTCCGCTGGCTCGTGGAGCGAAAGGTCCGTTCCGACAATCGCTCACTTGCGGAGATCGAGTCAGGACCAGGCGTGCTGTTCGCGAGCGGGCTCATTGCGGGCGGTGCGATCTGCGGCATTGCGGTGGCCGCCATCGCCGGTTGGGGCAGTCGAACCGGCAAGTCTGCCGACTGGCTCGCGGAATGGGTGGGGGTGTACCACAAACTCGGGGTGGTCTCCGCGTCGGCGATTACTGCCCTGATCATGTTCCTGATTCTGGGGTTCTTGCTGTATCGGACCGGCTTGCGGCGGCAATAAATACCATGACTCTCCAGACCGTTGGATTCCTCAAGCAACTCCTCGATACGGCCGGGCCTTCGGGCTTCGAGCAGGCTCCGGCCCGCGTGTGGCGTGATGAAGTCGGCAAGTTTGCTGACGACGTCCAGGCCGATGTGCACGGCAACTCCGTGGCGTCGCTGAACGCCAAGGGAAGGCCTCGCGTGATGTTTACCGGACACATCGATGAGATCGGCCTGCAAATCACGCACATCGATGAGGACGGCTATCTCTATTTCAACGGCATTGGCGGCTGGGACTCGCAGGTCCTGGTCGGACAACGGGTGCTGATTCTCGCGCGCCAGGGGCCGGTGCACGGCGTCGTCGGGAAGAAGGCCGTGCATCAAATCAAGAAAGAAGATTTGGACCGCGTTACCAAGGTGATCGATCTCTGGATCGACATCGGCGCGGCCAGCCACGACGAAGCGGCCAAGCGGATTCGCATTGGCGATCCGGGCGTGTTGGACAGCCGCGTCGAAGAGTTTCCCAACGGACGTATTGTCTCGCGCAGTGTCGACAACCGCATTGGCGCCTTCGTCGCGGCCGAGGCGCTGCGCAGGCTCGCCAGTCAGCGGCCGAAGCATGCCGCCGTGTTCTCGGTCGCGTCGACCCGGGAGGAGATTGCGTGGACCGGCAGCGGCGCGCGGACGAGCGCGGTAGGGATCGAGCCGGACGTCGCCATCGTGGTGGATGTGACCCACGCGACCGACTATCCGGGCGCGGACAAGAAGCACACCGGCGACCACAAGCTTGGCGATGGAGTTGTGCTGAGCCGTGGATCGTCGGTCAGCTCGGTCGTCTTCGACCTGCTCGTCGAATGCGCCGAGCAGGCAAAGATCCCATTCACGATCCAGGCTGCGCCGCACGACACCGGCACGGACGCGGATGCGATCTACAACGCGATGCGCGGCATTCCCACGGGGCTCGTCAGCGTGCCTAACCGGTACATGCACAGCCCCAATGAAATGGTCGCGCTCGAGGACCTCGATCGGGCGGCCGAGCTGCTCGCCACGTTCGCCCGCCGGCTCGAGCCAGGGACCAGCTTCATTCCGCGATAAGAAAGGGTCCCGGCGAACTCCCTGGACCCTCAGTTACTGCTTGAGGTCTCTCACGGCAGTTTGGGCGGCTGCCCGTACCTGCTTGTCGCCATCCTCCGTGAGACCCTCCAGTGTCCCGACAGCCGCCGGAGTCGCGGCGAGCCGCAACGCCTCGACCGACGTCACGCGCAACGCCGTCGGCTTTCGGCCAAACACGCGACCGCCTGGCTGAGCGAATTGGATGAGCGCCTGAACGGCTGCCGAACTTCCGATCCGTCCAAGCGCGAGGATCAGCTCGCGCTGCACCGATTCATCCTCCTCTTCCTCCATCGCCACCACCAGCGGCATCGCGAGCGCGCTGGATCTGCGACCGACGCCTATGGCGGCCTGCATCCGGACCTCGGATGACTTGTCCCGCAGAGCGCGCCGCAGCGGCTCGGCCGCCGCGCTCGAGCCGATCTTGGCCAGCGCCGAGGCCACGGCTTTGCGAACCCGATCGTCGGAGTGGTCGAGCTGCTGGGCGAGCGCCGGGATCGCTTCCTCCAAGCCCAATTCTCCCGCTAGTTCTGCGACGTTTCGGACGACAAACCACTGAGGATGGCCCAGCATGTGGACCAGCTGATCGGTCCCCTCTTTCATGCCGGTCAGGGCCATGAAAATGCCGCGGCGTTCATCGAGCGTCGGCGCCGCTACCAGCAACTCGAGCAGAACCTCGACGCCGCCCTCACCCGCGCGCCGCAGCACGAGGAGCGCGTCCTGTCGATCCGACGGGTGATTGGCGATCTCGGCAACTGCCTCGAGCAGCGACTTGCTGAACATGCGCTTGAGGGCGATGGAATACTGCCGTCGCCGCGTGGCATCGTTTACTTGCTGCTCGGCCCGCACAATCCCCGCCATGATGTACAGCGCTATGGATACACGATCGGCTTTGAGCGAGGAGAGCACTTGTCGGTTGAGCGCCGACAGCAAATCGCCCACCTGCGGTCCGTCCGGCTGGTCGCGCAGCCGAGCGACCAGTTCTGTCGGGCCGGGCTCGTCCAGGCTCGCGGCCGTCGCCGGGGCGGCTGGTTCGACGAGGGGAGCGTCTTCTTCACCCTTGAATCCCGTCCCGAGTGCCGGCGCGGGCGCTGGCGCGGGCTCGATCTGGTATTGCTGCAGGGTGACGGCGAGACGCGAAACGCCGTAGGACCGCAGACGCGCGGCAACGTCCTCGTCCGCCGGCGCGTCGGCAAGCACGCGGAGCAGGGTAAACATTTCTGCGAGGGGTGGGTCAGCCGGGATCGCGATCTCCCTCACCCCATGAAACTCGAGTCGCTGGCGCAGTGAAAGGCTGAAGCTGTCGCCGGGAGTCCCGGGAGTTCCGTTGACCGTGAGACGGCCATCCTCTACGAGCACGGTCATCGCCTGGTGCTTCAGCATCGCCGTGAGAATCCGGAACTGCGATTTCTGTTCGGCTTTCGCGGCTGGATCACGGAACAGGTCGAGCGTGCGCCCGAACGTGGCGGCAAAGTCCTGCGGGGTAGCCATGGGGACGATCAATCTATAGAGTACGATCCATGATCGCATTGCTCTTGCTCACAGCGGCCCTCGCGACGCCATCACAAGACACCCTCAGTCCCGCCGCGCGACGCGTCCTGGCGGACGTTCAATTCCTGGCCGACGATCGTCAGGAAGGACGCGGCCTCGGAACGGCCGGCTTGGAGCGGGCCGGCGCGTACATCCGGGATGCATTCAAGCGTGCGGGCCTGCAAGCGTCCTTTCAGAACTTCACAATCTCGGCCGATGCGCCGGCCGTCCTGCATACCAACCTTGGCGGGACCGCGACGCGTAATGTCGTCGCCATCATTCCCGGAGCGTCTCACGCCCTGCGTGGCGAGGTCGTGGTCATCGGCGCTCACTACGACCATCTCGGCGCGGGCGGATTTGGCGCGCTGGATCCCGACTCCACGGGACGGGTTCATAACGGCGCGGACGACAATGCGTCCGGCACGGCGGCGCTGCTCGAGATCGGCAGGATCCTCGCGCACAGAAAACCCGCGCGCACGGTGGTGCTGGTCGCCTTCAGCGGAGAAGAGCTGGGCACGCTCGGGTCTTCGTACTTCGTCAGCCACGCTACCCCGCAACCGATCGATTCGCTCTATGCCATGCTCAATCTCGACATGGTCGGGCGGCTGCGAAACGGGCGCTTGCTCGCGCTCGGCGCTGCGACGGCGCGCGAATTCCCCGCGCTGCTCGATTCGCTGAACACTCCGCCGCGCTTCGATTTGCGCGCGTCCGGTGACGGCTGGGGACCGAGCGACCACGCGGTCTTCTTTGCCACGCACCACCCCGTGCTGCATTTCTTCACCGATCTGCACGAAGACTATCACCGATCGACCGACGACTGGCAAAAGCTCAACGTCCGAGGGATTGCGGAGGTAGCCCAATTCGTGGCCGATCTGGGAGTCACGCTCGCGAATCGGAGCAGCCCGCTCACCTTCGTCGATGCACCGCGGCCGCAGGCAACCGCGGGCGGCGCGGGCTACGGCGCGTACTTGGGCACCATCCCCGACATGAGTGGCGACGTGCCGGATGGTCAAGGTGTGAAAATCAGCGGCGTGCGGGCGGGCAGCCCTGCCGAACAGGCGGGACTCACGGCGGGTGACGTGATCACCGCCATCGGCGACAAGCGCATCGGCAATCTGTATGACATGACGGATGCTTTGCGGAGCCACCAGCCCGGCGACACCGTGGTGATCGTGAGCAAGCGGGATGGGGTCGAGCGCCGCGCGACGACGGTACTCGGCAAGCGCGGCACGTGACGATCAGCTCGGTATCCGAAGCCACGAAGGTCGTGCGCGCGCTGCGCGCGGCTCATCTGCATGACGAAGGACGCCAGGCGCTCCTGGACATGACCTGCGAGCGGATCCGCGCGTGGGGCGCGCCGTACACGTCTGTGTACGCATACATGCTCCACGGCACCGAGCTG
This sequence comes from Gemmatimonadales bacterium, assembly GCA_036558345.1. Classification (GTDB taxonomy): domain Bacteria; phylum Gemmatimonadota; class Gemmatimonadetes; order Gemmatimonadales; family GWC2-71-9; genus 20CM-2-65-7. The sequence goes on from DATBFV010000194.1 coordinate 6,356, forward strand.
GTGCTGGAGGCGTTCGCCGGACGTGAAACCGAGCACACGCGCATACCGGTCGGCACGGGAGTGTGCGGCACGGCAGTCGCAGAGCAGCGCGATCAGAATGTGGCGGACGTGACCGCCGTCGGGAATTACCTCGCCTGTAATCTGTTCACCAAGTCCGAGCTCGTCGTATTGATTCGCCGAGGGCGTAACATCCTCGGTCAGATCGACATCGATTCCGACGTTCCGAATGCGTTCGGCGAGCGCGAACATGCGGATGTCAAAGAGGTCGCGGACGCACTGGCTGTTCTGCTGTAGTGCATCTCTTCAGCCGGCAGGTCGGATCCGGTCCCCTCGTCGTCGTGCTCCACGGCGGACCCGGGGCGAGTCACGATTATCTCCTGCCCCAATACGACCTGCTCGCCAAGGGACGCACGCTGTTTTACTACGATCAACGCGGCGGCGGCCAATCGCCCGTCTCGCGCGACACACCGGTCGGATGGCGCGAACATGTCGCCGATCTCGAGGAGATCCGCGGCGAGCTCGGGCTCGCACGGCTCACATTGTGCGGGTATTCGTGGGGCGGGTTGCTTGCAGTGCTTTACCTGCTCGAGCACCCCGATCGCGTCGAGCACCTGGTGCTCGTGTCACCCGCTTCGATCACCGCGGAATATCGAGAGCAGTTCGAGACGGAGTTCGCGCGCCGAATGCAGGCTCCCGAGATCAAGCGAGAACGGGACGCGCTGCGCGCGAGTGGATTGCGCGAGCGCGATCCTCAAAGCTATCAGCGGCGGGCATTCGAGCTCTCCGTTGCAGGCTACTTCCGGGATTATCACGACGCGAAGAACCTCACTCCGTTTCGAGTGGTCGCGCGGACACAGGATGAGGTCTGGCGCAGCCTGGGGCGTTATGATCTGCGATCTCGGATTCGGGAGACGATTGCAGGCGTCGCAGTTCCTGCTTCCCTTGTAGTCCACGGTTCCTTCGACCCGATTCCCATCGCCGGCTCGCGCGAGCTCGCCTCCCTGCTACACGCCAAGCTCGAGGAGCTGCCGGTCGGACATTGCCCGCATGTCGAAGCCACGGAGGATTTCGTACGAGCGCTCGACGACTTTCTCCCTTCGACCTAGCCTTCGCCGAGATCGCGCCACGCTTTCCCGCGATCGCCGAAGCGCTGCAGCAGGACGGCGTCGCTGCAACCGATCGCGATCGCTTCGCGCTGCTCGAACCGGTGGGACGGCTGCTGCAGGACATCATGCCGGAAGGTTCCGGTGCCGATGCACTCGAGGCGCATCTGGTGCTCCTGCACCACGCCTACCTGTTCTGGGCCGCCCAGCAACCGGTATACGAGATCAGCGACGCGGCGCTGCAGCGTGGCGCCGCTGAGCAGCGCATGACCACCGCGCTGCCGCACCCCGCGCAGTATCTCCAACTGCCGGAGCTCCGCGTGTGGGGATCGCCGACCGAATCGAGCGCCCCCGAGCCCCTCGATGGAATGTTCGTGAGCGCGACCGGCGATCCCGGGGCCATCGCGGTGCTCGCTATCTTCGGCATGCGCCCAGACCGGCCGGGGTTCAGCGCGATCGGAATCGAGGGACGCGCGGATCCCGACGATCCCTCGGAGAACGAGATCGAAATTGCCGCGGCGCGCGAGGACGGCAGCGCGCCGTTTGGCCCGAAGCTCCCAGGCGGCACGGCGGCCGGCCTGTATTCCGTCGCCAATGCCGGGGAACTTTTGCTGCTGACGTGCCGGCTCCTGACGGTGCTAAATTCCGGCAATCCCGTATGAAGACTCAGGTCAAAGCGACGCGCGCCCGGAAGATCATCGCGCGTCTGAAGAAAGCCTATCCGGATGCGACCTGCGCCCTACACCACGGCAGTGCGCTCGAGCTGGCGGTCGCCACCATCCTCTCGGCCCAATGCACCGACGCGCGGGTCAACATGGTGACGCCGCATCTGTTCGCGAAGTACCGCACCGCCCGAGACTACGCCGCAGCCGATCCCAGTGTCCTGGAAAAAGAGATCCAATCGACGGGCTTCTTCCGGAACAAGACCAAGTCCATCATCGGGATGGCGCAGGCGCTGGTCGAACGGCACGGAGGTGAGGTGCCGCAGACGATGGAAGAGCTGACCGCGCTGCCCGGCATTGGCCGCAAGACGGCCAACGTGATCCTCGGCACCTGGTTCGGGAAGAACGAAGGCGTGGTCGTGGATACGCACGTGCAGCGGCTCGCGGGATTACTCGGACTCACCAAGCAGACCGATCCGGTGAAGATCGAGCAGGAGTTGATGGAGATCGTGCCGCGGCAGGACTGGACCTGGTTTTCACATACGCTGATCCACCACGGCCGGGGCGTCTGCATTGCGCGACGCCCGAAATGCGCCGAGTGTGTCTTGAATCGGTTATGTCCGAGCTCGTCTGTATGACGCCACGGCACGTCTTGATTCCATGACCAAAGCACCGCCTCCCATCGATCGCGCCAGTCTCATCGAGACGAGACGGGACATTCATCAGCATCCCGAGCTCGGCTTTGAGGAGACACGCACCGCAGGGCTGATTGCCGAGCGACTGCGCGGGCTCAAGTACCAGGTCACGCCAGGCGTCGGCAAAACGGGCGTCGTGGGCTTGAAGAAGGAAGACGGTCGCTGCGTCCTCCTCCGTGCCGACATGGACGCATTGCCGGTCGAAGAGGCGAATGCGGTGCCCTACCAGTCACGGCAATCGGGGAAGATGCATGCCTGTGGACACGACGGGCACATCGCGATTGGTCTCGAGGTGGCACGCCGTCTTGCCCCGCTCGAGCTCGGCGGCAGTGTGAAGTTCGCGTTTCAACCCGCCGAAGAGGTGTCGAACGGCGCGCAGGCAATGATCTCGGATGGTGTGCTCGACAGCCCCAGAGTCGACGCGGCGTTCGGAATTCATTTGTGGAACGACCTGCCGGTGGGCACCGTCGGCATCATGGCAGGGCCCGTCATGGCCTCGGTCGACCAGTTCGAGATCGGAATCCTGGGCCGCGGTGGTCATGCCGCGGCGCCGCACCAGACCATCGACCCCGTGCTGGTAGCCGCGCACGTCGTGACGGCGCTGCAGAGCCTGGTGTCGCGCCGCCGAGATCCGCTCAGCGAGGCGGTAGTCTCGGTTACGGAGGTCCACGCGGGGCGTGCGTTCAACGTCATACCGGACCGGGCGGATCTGCGCGGCACCGTGCGGACGTTCGGCGGCGCCTTCTTTGATGACGCGCCGCGGCTGGTCGAGGAAACCGCGCGGGGCGTCGCGGCGGCGTTTGGCGCCCGTGCCAACGTGCAGTACCATCGCCTTAGCGCGCCGCTCATCAACAATGACGAGCTGAGCGCGCTCATGCGCGACGTCGCGGCCAAGCTCCTCGGCGCCGGCAGCGTACGTCAGGGCGTGCGGACGATGGGCGGCGAGGACATGGCGTTCTTTCTCGAGAAGGTTCCTGGGTGTTTCGCGTTTGTGGGGTCAGCGCCGAAGCACGGCCGGTGCTCGCCGCACCACAGCCCCACCTTCGATATCGATGAAGAATCGCTCGTGGTCGGGGCGGAACTCTTGACCGAGACCGCAATCACGTACCTGAATGCCTAACGAGCTGGCGTCGGAAGGTTCCGCCTACCTCAAGTCGGCCGCTCACCAACCCGTCCACTGGATGCCCTGGAGCGAGACGGCGTTCGCGCGCGCGCGCGCGCAGCACAAGCCGATCCTGCTGGACATCGGCGCGGTGTGGTGCCACTGGTGCCACGTGATGGACGGCGAGTCCTACGAGGATCCGGCCATCGCCGAACTCCTGAACCGCGATTTCGTCTGCATCAAGGTGGATCGGGACGAGCGCCCTGACGTCGATACGCGCTATCAGCGCGCGGTTCAGGCGCTGAGCGGCCAGGGAGGTTGGCCGCTCACCGCGTTTCTCACGCCGGACGGCGAGGTGTTCTTCGGCGGCACCTACTTCCCGCCCGACAACAACTCGTACGGCCGGCCCGGCTTTCACCGCGTGCTGCTGGAGATCGCCCGCGCGTTTCGCGAAGAGCAGGAGCGTGTCACGACCAATGCGCGCGCGATTCGTGAGCACGTGGTGCAGAGTCTGGACGAAGCAAAGCCCGGTGTCGTCAACGCGGACATCCTCAGTGCCGGCGCCGATCAGATGGCGCGCCTGTTCGACGTGCGCTACGGCGGTTTCGGCACGGCACCCAAGTTTCCGCACCCGGCGGCCCTCGAGTTCCTTCTGGCGCATTGGCATGACAGTCGGGGCGGGCCCGGATGGCAACGCGAGATCGTCGAGAAGACGCTTATCGGCATGGCACACGGCGGCATTCGGGATCATATCGGCGGCGGCTTTCACCGGTATTCGGTGGACGAGCGCTGGATCGTGCCGCACTTCGAGAAGATGTCGTACGACAATTCCGAGCTCTTGCGCGCCTATCTCTCCGCGTATGCGGCATTCGGCGTTCCGCTGTACCGGGAAGTCGCGGGCGGCATTGTGGATTGGGTGCTCGAGATCATGAGCGGCAAGAACGTACCGGCGTTCGCGACCTCCCAGGACGCGGACCTGACGTTCGGCGACGATGGCGATTACTGGACCTGGACGGTCGACGAGACGAAAGCCGCGGTAACGGCGCGAGAATTCGCGGTCGCTTCCAGTGTGTTCGATATCCAAGACACGGGTGAGATGCACCACAATCCCCGCAAGAACGTGTTGTGGTGGAAGCAGGACCCCGCCGATGATGAACGGCCCATCCTGCGCGAGGCCGTTCGGAAGCTCAAAGCCGCGCGCGATGGCCGCAAAGCACCGTTCGTCGATCGTACGGCTTACGTGAACTGGAACGCGATGATGGCGGGCGCGTTTCTTCAGGCCGGTGCGGTGCTGGATCGGCCTGAATGCAACGATTTCGCATTGCAGGTCCTGGAACGAATCTGGGAAAGGGCGTGGGATGTGGGGGGCGGGATGTCACACGTAATAGACAGGCAAGAGCCTCGTGGCATTCTCGACGACAACGTGCAGGCCGCGGCGGCGTTTCTCGATGCCTACGAAGCTACGGGTGAAATCCAATGGCTGGACCGCGCCAGCATGGTGATGACGTACTGCGACCACGCGCACGCAGACAGCGGCGCGGGGTACTTCGACATTGCTGCGACGAACGGTGCGGCATATCTGTCCGCCCGCGCGAAACCGGTACAGGATGCACCGACCCCCTCGCCGAACGGTGTCGCGGCGCTCGTGCTGGCCCGGTTATGGGCCCTCACCGACAAAACGCAATGGCGCGAGCGGCTCGATCGCCAGCTGGGCGCATTCGCCGGAAGCGCACGGGAGCTGTCGCTGTACGGCTCCACGCTGCTGCGCGCCATCGATTGGTCGTTGAACCCCGTGACGCGCATCGAAGTCTCGGGCCCCAAGGGCGACGGACCCGCCTGCGCCATGCATCTGCTGGCGCTCCAGGCCTATCGGCCGCGCAAAGTTGTGGTCCGGAAGATCGCCGAGCGGCTGGCGGCAACGGTGTGCGTGGGGACGGCTTGCTCGCTGCCCGTGACGACGCCGGAAGCGCTGGCGAAGCTGCTGGAGACCTGAGCTAGATTCCAACCCACCTCAACTCGAGACTGTAATGCCGAACAAGAAAGCGGTAATCGACACCAAGAAGGGCACGATCGAGCTGGAGCTGTTCGCCGACGAAGTGCCAAACACCGTCGCGAATTTCGAGAAGCTGGCCAATTCCAACTTTTACGACGGCACCAAGTTTCATCGCGTGATTCCGAATTTCATGATCCAGGGCGGCGACCCCTATTCCAAGACCGGCAAGGGGCCGGTGGGAACCGGCGGCCCGGGATACACGATCAAGTGTGAGACGCAGAAGAACACGCACAAACACGTTGCCGGGACGCTGTCGATGGCGCATGCCGGCAAGGACACGGGCGGCAGCCAGTTTTTCATCTGCCATTCACCGCAGCGGCATCTCGACGGCGTGCATACCGTCTTTGGTCAAGTCACCAAAGGCATGGACGTCGTGAATGCAATCAAAGGCAACGACGAAATCACCTCGATTCGCGTCTCGTAACGCTGAGGATTGAATGCTTGGGTTACTGTTGACACTCACCATCGCTGTTCAGGATTCAGGCGCGTTCGTGGCGCGGCTCGGGAATGACACGCTGTCGCTCGAGCAGTACAAGCGCACTGCGTCGCAGCTGCGGGGCGAGTATGTGATCCGCACGCCACGCACCGTGCACCGCATCTATACCGTGGACCTCAATCCCGACGAAACGATTCGGCGCGCGGAAATCGTGACCCACAACATCGGCGGCGGACCAGGCCCGATGGAGACCAAGTTGACGATCGAGTTCGTCGGCGACACATCGGTGTGGACGTTCCCGCGCGGGGACAGCACGGTCACGCAAAAGGTGGCGGCACCCCGGGGCACGTTCCCGTTCCAGCTCTACCTGTTTGGATTGATGGAGCAGATCGGGCGCTGGGCCCGCGCCGCCGGCAAGGACAGCCTCCGGTTCAACGCACTCTACTCGACGCAGGGCACCAGCGGCGGGTTCATCAAGAAGCGGGGCGGCGACACCCTCGTTTTCATGTTCGACGAAGGACAGCTGGCCGGCGTGGGGCCCTTCACGTTCGGTCTGGACCGGCAGGGGCGGCTGCTGTGGCTCACCGGCAGAGGCAGCACATTGCAGATCGACGTCCAACGTGTCGCCTCCGTGCCGATGGCGCAGGCGGGACCGATGTTCGCGAACCGCCCACTCGGGCAGCTCTCGCCGCGCGATACCGCGCGCGCGACGATCAGCGGCGCCGAGGTGTGGATTGATTACAGCCGCCCGCAAAAGCGCGGGCGCGAGATCTTTGGAAATGTGGTGCCTTGGAACGCCGTCTGGCGCACAGGGGCGAACGCTGCCACGCAGCTCAACACGTCGGCCGATCTCGTGATCGGTGGAGCGAACGTACCGGCCGGCAAGTACACGTTGTGGACACTGCCAACTCCGACGGGCTGGAAGCTGATTATCAACAAGCAAACCGGTCAGTGGGGCACCGAATACAACGAGGCGCAAGATCTGGCGCGCGTCGATGCGAAGGTCGAGGCTCTGGTTACACCGGTCGAACAAATGCTCATCGCCTTCGAGCCCGGTGCGCTCACGGTCTCCTGGGACAAGACGAAAGTCTCGGTCCCGGTGAGCAAGAAGTAGTGCATCTCGACTTCGCGGTCGTCGCGGACTACGCGCTGGTCGATCAGTCGGGCAAGATGTCCGTGCTCGGCATCTTCCAGCACATCTGGGTACCGCAGTTTCCTGCGATGCACCCGCGTCTGCACCTCGTGCTGCGCCTGAAAGGCAAGCGCACGGAAGTCGGCGAGCATCAGGTGCAGATCAAGCTGCTCGATGACGGTGATATGGAGCTGCTCGGTGGCTCGGGCACAGTCAACTTCGCCGAGCCGCCAGCGGGCGTTACGGAGATCGAGGCGGCGGCGGTATTGGTGTTCGACGTGCCATTTCCACATGCCGGGCAATACCGCTTCGAGATCACTGTGGATGGCGAGCGCAAAGCCGCCGTGCCGATCACGGTGTCGCAGATGCCGACAGCGCCGGTGCAACCTCCACCTCCGACGCCCCAGGCTCCCGGTTCCTAGCTCTCAGCCCCCGCCCCCCCGCCCCCCGCTGCTCGGCCCCTATGTGCGGCTGCCGACCGTCCTAGTTGCCGCGGCGCTGGCGCTGGCGTTCAACCTCGGCGGGTACCCACTCCTCGAGCCCGACGAGGGGCGGAATGCTGAAGTCGCGCGCGAGATCGCGATGAGCAACGACTATGTGCTTCCCCACCTCAACGGCCTGCCCTATCTCGACAAGCCGATCGTCTACTTCGCGGCTGCGGCGGCAGTGATGGAAGTGCTGGGGCCGACGGAAACGGCTGCGCGGCTGCCCGCCTACCTGTTTACGCTGGCGACGCTCGTCGTCGTGGTCTGGTTCGCGCGGCGCCGCTGGGGGAATGACGCCGGCTGGCTCGCGGGACTCGCGCTCGCGACGATGCCGCT
>DATBFV010000195.1:0-36173 GCA_036558345.1 Gemmatimonadales bacterium
TCGAGCCGCACGTTCACTTCGATCTGGTGCATCGGGATGTGGCCGGGTCCCTCGATCATCACCTGTACGTCTTTCTGCCACGCGCGCTCCGTCAACTCGCCGAGCACCGTCAGCTCCGCGAGCTGGGCTTTGTCGGTCGCATCCGCGATCGATCCCGGCCTGAGCCCGTCGCCGAGTGACAGCGTGACGTCGTACTCGCGTGCGATGTCGAGCAGTCGCTCATAGTGCTCGTACAGCGGGTTCTGCTTGCCGTGCTGCGTCATCCAATACGCCATCAGCGAGCCGCCACGGCTGACGATCCCCGTGACTCGACCCAGCGCAAGACCGACATGCTCGCGCAAAATGCCGGCGTGCACCGTGATGTAGTCCACACCCTGCTGCGCCTGATGCTCGATGTTGTCGAGGATGTCGTCAGCGGTCAGCTTCGTGACGTCGCCCGCAACTTCGATCGCCTGATAGATCGGCACCGTGCCGATGGGTACCGGAGATGCGGCGATGATCGCTTCGCGAATCGCGTCGATGTTGCCGCCGGTCGAAAGATCCATCACGGTGTCGGCGCCGTAATGCACGGCGTGATGGAGCTTCTCGAGCTCCCCGTCGATGTCCGACTCGACCGCCGAGTTGCCGATGTTCGCGTTGATTTTCACGCTGGCGACCTTGCCGATCGCCATCGGGTCGAGCCGTTGCTTCAAGTGATTGACGTTGGCGGGAATGATGAGCCGGCCGATCGCCACTTCGTCACGGATCGTCTCCGCCGGCAGCGACTCCCGCTCGGCTACGCGCTGCATCTCGGGAGTAATCGTGCCCTGGCGGGCGAAGAACATCTGAGTGCGGCAGGTCATACAGTGCTCCCTTCGCCGGTACGAACCGGATCAGGTTCTAAGGGTGTAATCTCAGCCTGCCAGGTTCGGCAGGCACCCCTGCGATGACTGGAATGTAACTCAGCGGCTCAGCGGCTGGAGCGGCTAGACTTCCCGCGGACGTGGCGGTCCGTAACGCTCGTCGGGCTTGTGCGTCTTTTCCCATTCTGCCCGGTAAGCGAAGGGATCCAAACCGCTGGGCTGGTCGAGGGCGAGGATGCCGTCGAGGTGGTCGAGCTCGTGCTGCAGCAGCTCGGCCATCGGCCCCTCGAGGTCCATTGTGTTGACCTTGCCCTTCAGGTCTGTGTAGCGGAGCGTCGCGCGGTAGGCGCGCGTCACGCGGACGAGCAGGCTGGGAAACGAAAAACAGTCGTCCCAGACGTGAAAGTCGTCAGACCCCACGTCTGTGATCTCCGGATTGATCATCGTCGCCCGGAATTTGCCGACCTCCACGAGAACGACGCGCACCGGCGCGCCGATCTGCGGCGCCGCGAGGGCCCGTCCCATGTTGTACTTCTTCTTGGCGACACGGAGCGTGTCCCGCAGATCATCGGAAAGCAGCCGCACCGCCGGCGACTTGGGATCTTCCACCGGTGTGCAACGGACCCGCAGAATCGGGTCGCCGAGCTGCCGAATGCGTCGGACCGCCATGTTGGCGCGCCAAGATTGCGCCTTTCGGTCCTTCATGCAACTACCCTCTAGCCACATAGCCACTTAGGCCATTAGTTCAAGGCCCCTATGTCGCTAGCGGGCGTGGTCCTGGCAGCCGGCCGCTCCTCCCGAATGGGGTCGCCCAAGGCCCTCCTGGACTTCCTCGGCGTCCCGTTCGCGGTACGGATTCTGGAAGCGTTGGAAGCGCTCGAAGTGAAAAACCGGGTTGTCGTCCTGGGGCCGGATGCGCCACGCATTCAGCCCCTGCTGGCCGGGCATGACTTCCTGCTCGTGGAGAATCCCGCGCCGGAAACCGGCCCGATCGCTTCCTTGCGAGCCGCGCTCAAAGCGCTGCAACCGATCCAGCCCAGTGCGGCCCTCGTTTGGCCTGTCGATCTGCCCCATGTCCGCGTATCCACTGTGGAACGTGTGCTCGAGGCGTACCGCCGCACCGAGCCGCTCGCCGTCGTGCCCACCTTCGGCGACCGGCGTGGTCATCCAGTGATTTGGGGATCCGCACTGTTTGGGGAGTTACTCGAGAGCCCTGCAGCCACGCGGGAGGGTGCGCGGGCTGTCCTGCGAGCCCACGACAAAGAGATCCTCAGCATCTCGGTCGACGATCCGGCGGTCATCGACGCCATCAACACGCCGGACGACTACGAACGCCTCGTGCGGGAGTGGAACCGGGACATCTACTGACGCAGCGTACGACTTGGCGCGCAGTCAGTCATGGTGTCACCACCCATCGGACCCCCTCGCCCTGGCGTAGTCGATCCAGTCCCTCATTGATAGCAGTCAGCGGCAGCGTGCCGCTCACGATCGGCTCGAGCCGCAGCTTGCCCTCACGCACCAGCGTGATGATCTCCGGGTACTCACCTGCGCCGCATCCCAGGCTGCCGACGATTTCCAGCTCGTAATACATCAGCCGCGCGGCCGACAACGTGACCGGCTCGGCCGAGTACCCGACGACACAGAGCCGGCCGCCGCGCTTCAGCAAACTGAACGCGAGCTCGATCGTTTTCGGTGTGCCGATCGCCTCAAATGCGACATCCACGCCACCGTCGGTCAGCGTCCGCACCACCTTGTCCACGCGCTGCGCCACGGCCGGATTCACCGTCTGTGCCGCGCCAAGCGTGCGCGCGGTCTCGAGCCGCCGTTCGTTCAAATCGATCGCGATCACATGCGCGCCCGACACCGCCGCACACTGCACGAGATTCAATCCGACGCCACCGCATCCGACGACAGCCACCGTATCGCCGACGCGAACGCGGGCGCGCCGCTTGACCGCGTGATACGGCGTCGACAGCGCATCCGCGATCACGCAGGCCTGCGAGAGCGGCAGCCCATCGGGTACGGCAATCAGGTCACTCGCGGGGACAACGACATACTCGGCGTAGCCGCCGTCGATGTTGTTGCCCAGCATCGTCAGATGCGTGCAGAGATTTTCGCGGCCGGCGCGGCAGAACTCGCAGTGACCGCACGACAACACCGACGGAATCAGCACGCGCTCGCCGACGGCGTGCGCGCTCTTCTCACCGTTCTGTGGCGGGCCAAGCGCGGTGATCGTGCCGGCGACCTCATGGCCCAGAATCAATGGCGGTTTTTTGAATGTCTCGACGCCGTGATCGACATAATGCAGATCGGTATGGCAGAGTCCGCACCCCGCAACCTGGATCAGTGCTTGACCCACGCCGGCGACGGGTGTCGGCACGTCCATGATATCGAGCGGGCGGTGCGCGGCCTGAAATACAGCGGCTTTCATTGGTGATCTCCATCGCGCCGTCGAGTATAGACGACCTGAAACGCGCCGGCCCGGACGAGCGGGCACGGCTCGCAGGAGTCGGCGAAGTCTTCCGGAATGGCGAAGACGATCCGCACGTCGAATCCGACGGACCGGTAGATGTCGCCGAGCTCACGAGCTCGCGCGCGGTCGGTGATGATGCGCCGCTCCCAGCCGGCCTCAGGCCGTGACACGCGCGGTCTCCTGCGCCAGGCGACGGAGCCGGCGCTGGCCGAGCAGCGCGGCGCCGAGCGCCGCCGTGAACTGGGCCATGTCTCCGTCAGGGACATACACGACCTGGCCCTCACCGAGAGCGCTCCGGACGACGTCGGCCATGCGGCTGAATCGCAGAATCCCGCCGATCAGCGTGAACGGCGGCTCCATCCGCACGCGCTTCATGAGCTGCAGGGAGCGGTCGACGAGCGATACGATCGCGCCGTGCATGATGTCGGCGGGCGCGGCGCCTTCGGAGAGCTGGTTGATCACTTCCGATTCCGCGAATACCGCACAGACACCGGAGATGGTGACCGGGGTCTTGGAGGTGGCGACCAGCGGACCGATTTCCTCGGTGCTATAGCCCATGTAGCGGGCGGTCTTCTCGAGGAACGCGCCCGTGCCCGCGGCGCATTTGTCGTTGAGCCGGAAGCTCTGCACCTTGCCGTCCGTGCCGAGGCGGCTCGCCTTCATCGTCTGCCCGCCGACATCGAGAATGGTGCGGGTCCCGGGAAACAGATGATTGGCGCCGGCGGCGGCGGCCGTGAGATCGGTAACGGCGACGTCGCCCACACCTGCTTGATGCCGGCCGAATCCCGTGGCCACGATGTAGGCGATGTCCGCCCGTTCGCACGTGGCCGCCGCCGCGGCGCGGGCGAGCGCGCGCTCGGCGGCCTGCGTGAGACGGAAGCCCGTGGGTTCCATGCCGCGTCCCATCACGGCGCCGTCCTCGCCGACGATGACGGCCTTGGTGTAGGTCGAGCCGATGTCGATACCGGCGGTGCGCGTCATGCCGAGAGTCGCTGCGCGGAGGGGGCGGCGCGCGAGCCGACCACGCGATCGAGCGCGAACAACGCGGCGCCGATCGCGCCCATGTAGTGCGCTTCCTCGCCGACATTCACGCTGAGGCCGAGACGGCGATTGAGAGTCGTCACCATGGCGGCGTTGCGCGTCACGCCGCCGGTGAAGGTGACCTCCGATTCGATCCCCACGCGGCGCAACAGCCCGATCGAGCGCGACGCGATCGATTCGTGCACGCCCAGCAGAATGTCTTCGATCTTCTTTCCCTTGCCGAGCCAGGACAGGACTTCGGATTCGGCGAAGACGGTGCACGTCGTGCTGATCTTCACGGGTCGCTCGCCGCGCAACGCCGTCGGCCCCAGCTCGGCGAGCGGCAAGTCGAGCGCCGCGGCCGCGGCGCCGAGGAACCGGCCCGTGCCGGCCGCGCACTTGTCGTTCATGCAGAAGTCGACGATCTCGCCGCTGGGCGAGACGCGGATCGCTTTGGTGTCCTGGCCGCCCATGTCGAGCACCGTGCGCGTGTTCGGAAAGAGGTGGACCGCGCCGCGCGCGTGACAGCTGATCTCGGTGACCTGCGTGTTGCCGAACGTCACCTTGTAGCGACCGTAGCCCGTCCCGACCACGAATTCGATTTCCTCCTCGGCGAGGTCGCTGTCGGCGAGGGCCATCCGAAACGCAGTTTCGGCGGCGCGCATGACGTTGGCACCCGTATCGGTGAGCGCGCGGGCGACGACGGTCCGCGCTTGGCTCACGATGACGGCTTTGGTTTGCGTCGAGCCGACGTCTACTCCAGCCGCGTAGGCCATCACCCCTCCTGGTGCTTGCGAGCAGCAAGGCCTTCGAAAAAGGCGTCAATGCGATTCTTCATTTGGGCTTCGGAGACCACCCGCCGGTCCATAAGGTCCGATTCGATGAACAGGCTGGGCACGTCGCGCGTGGCCATCAGGGCGCGCCGCGTGTCGGCGAGTCCCGTCGAGACGGTGCGACAGCTCTTGATGGGATGGAATACGACGCCGTCGGCGCCGTGCGTGTCGATCATCTCCGCGAGCGCGGGCGCCTGGAAGAACATGTTGTCCATCGCATCGCGCACACCGACCAGCACGCCCTCCGCCAGGCTCTCGATGGGATGTGCGATGTCGTAGCGGAAGCCGAGGTGCGCGCCGCCCGAGGCGAAGCGCAGGTAGGTGGAGTGCACGAACACGCCGCCCCAGTCGCTGAACAGCTCGGAGAAGCGGCGGAAAATCGGGTAGCACGGCACGCCTACGAAGATCAGGCGCCACTTTTCGTCGATCGGCGTGCCGACGTGCTGAGCCGCCTTCTGGCGCATCTCCTGGACGAGATCGGTGAAGTACTGCGCGCCTTCCACCGTGCCGCGGAAGCCGTTCGCCACCCCCAGGAATACCGTGCCGTCTGAAAGCGCGTTGAACACGGCAGGACGGCTGCGGTTCAGCTCGAGTACCTGCTGCCAGCCGGCACTCATCGTGTTCGCGTGCGTCATGTGCTCGCGCAGCCGGTCGATGTCGAAGCGCTTGCCGGAGACTTGCTCGCAGACCGTGATGAGCTCGCGCAGCTGGGCTTCGACGTAGCGGCGGTCGCGCTCGAAGTCGGGAGAGCCGGGAGCCGACGCGAGGCCGGCGCCGCGGGTACCCGGGATGTCGAGTGTGAACTGCGGCATGCCGTACATGCGCTGCCAGATTTCGCCCCATTTCACGTAGGTGTTGCAGGCGTTGGTACAGACCGCGAGCACGGGCTTCGGGATCTTGCCCATCGGGTGCGCGCCGCCGCGCAGCTGCACGGCGACATCCGCTTTGACGTAGCCGCAGATGTCCGGCGAGTACCCGTAGCTCTCGGCTTCGTTGAGGTACTCGTGCGCCACCCGGCGGACGGCCGTTTGCAGCGAGTTGATCTCCGGAAAGACGATCGGGAAGTCGAACACGCGCAGCAGCTCGCAGAGGCTGCCCATCACGAACACGTAGGCCGCGCCCTGGCCCGCCTCCGCGGCCGCAGTGAGCTGTTGGAACCACTCGCGGAAGAGCTGCGCGCCGTGCTCGACGCCGCGTCCGGTAACCGTGGTCTCAGTCAAAGAGGAGGTTCTCCACGAAAGTCTCGAGCTGGATTTCGAGCTGATCGAAGCTCGACATGTTTTCCTCGAACTCGCTGACGAAGTAGCGCACGCCGCGCCCGTCTAGCGCGCGCGTATGGACGACGAGCTCCTCGAGCCCGGGCTCGCACATCTTCGCCGCGAGCAGGATCGCAGCCTGCGCGCCGGCGCCATCCAGCCGCTCGAACAACATCCGCTCTTTCGGCTTGCGGAGGTCGTGCTGCACTGGGCTGTGCGAGGAGTGATCGATGTAGGCCGTCGCGAGCGCGTCCAACGGATCCCCCACGACGGGCACGTCGGACGTGAGCCAGCGCAGCCCGATCAGCAGGTCGTCGTCCACGACGTAGCACGAGCGCGCGATCGCGCGCAGCAGATCGAGCGGCGGCTGCTCGCAGAATCCGCCTTCCACGATCACGCGGATCTTGTCCTGTTTGGCGACGCGCCGGCTCTTGAGCTCGGGCAGCACGGCCCGCAGCAGCGAGTTGTGCTCCTCGCGCGGGATGAGCCCGGCCAGCGCGACGAGCACGTATGCGTCGTCCACGGGCAAGAGCCAGGGCTGCTCGCGGCGCAGCGAATAGAGTCGCCGCAGCAGCGCGCGGTTCTCGTTGAAGACGGCGATCGACGCGCGCAGCTCGTCGTCCAGCACCCGCCGGCCAGCGATCTCTTGGCACAGATCCCGGACGCGCGCGTACTCGTCGCGCAGATACGTCGCGGCGAACGCCGAGTTGGGATTCTGCGGCAGGTACAGGATGCGGCAGGGATAGGTGACGTTGCGCCCCCACACTCCCGCCAGATTGCGCGCGGCGTCGCAGATCGGATGCGTGACGAACGCGTCGAGCTCGACGCCGTTCGCGAGCGCGAGCTCGAGCGACGTCTTGATGATCGAACACAGGTACGAGCCGAAGCGCGACTCGGCGTGCGCCGGCTCGATCGGCGCCCCCCGCACCTTGAACGGCAGAAGGCCTGCGGCATGCGCGATCTCTTCGGGGAAATAGACCTGGAAGTGGCCGAGGACTTTACCGCCCCGCTCGCGCCAGCGCCGCACGGACGGGAACGTCGTGTCCTCCACGAGGTCGCGCGCGCGCGCGAGGATTTCCTCGAGCGACTGATTCACCCACTCGTTGAAGATCGCCGGCCGTGGCGCGACGGCCGTCACGTGTGGCTCCACGCCGGAGACCGTTTCTCGACGAACGCGCGCAGTCCCTCCGCCGCGTCGCGCGTTTCCATCAGCTCGTGCAGGTAGATCTCGCCGGCGCGCCGCAGCGCATGCTCCCGCACGGCGGCCTGGGGGTGCAAAGCGTGCTTGGCCGCGCGTAACGCCGCGGCGCTGTGCCGTGCGATGCGCTGCGCTAGCTCATCTGTTGACCGCTCGAGCGCGTCGTCCGGCACGAGGCGCGTCACGAACCCTCGCCGCTCGGCATCGGAAGCCGAAAGCAGGTCGCCCGTATAGATCGTCTCGGCGACAACCCCGGGCGGAAGGCGCTCCGGCAACAGCACGACGGCGGCGGGCGGAAAGACGCCGAGCACGATTTCCGGCTGGCCGAATGCTGCGCCCTCGGCCGCCACGATGATGTCGGCCGGCTGAATCAACTCGAACCCACCGCCGAGGCACTTGCCCCGCACGGCGGCGATGACCGGGAGCGGGAACGCGGCCAGCTGTGCCACCGTCGCGAGGAAATCGGGAATCAGTGTCAGGTGATGAGGCGGAATGTGCTCGCCGACGTCGGCACCGGCCGAGAAGTGCTTGCCGCGCGCCGAGAGCACGAGAACCCGGAGATCCGATCGCTCGGCCAGCGCATCCAGCTCATCCCTGAGCGTTGCGAGCTCGGCACGCGTGAGGATGTTGAGCGGCGGGTTGTCCAGCACCAGTCGTCCGATGCCGTTCGCTACCGTCGCTGTCGCGGTCATGTCAGCATGCTGCCAAGTAGCTGTCCGCCGTCGACGGGCAGGACGGCGCCCGTGATGAAGCCCGTGGCGTCGTCACAGAGGAATCGCACGGCGTGTGCCACGTCCTGGGCCGCCCCGCAGCGGCCCAGCGGCGTCCGAGTCACGGCGCGCGCCCGCAACGGCTCCGGCAGCTGCCGTGTCATCGCTGTGTCGATGAAGCCGGGCGCCACGACGTTCACTGTCACGCCGTCGCGCGCCAGCTCGAGCGCGAGCGAGCGCGCGAGACCGATGAGTCCCGCCTTCGCCGCGGCGTAGTTGGTTTGACCGAAGCTTCCCCGGATGCCGTTGATCGAGCTGATGAACACGAGCCGCCCGGCAGGGGAACGGCGCAGCGCGGGTGCCGCGGCGCGCGCGGTGTTGAAGGCGCCGGTGAGGTTCACCGCGACGACGTCGGCCCACGCCGCGTCGTCCATCTTCCAGCTCACGCGGTCGCGCGTGATGCCGGCCGCGCACACCACCCAGTCGATGCCGCCGCGCTCGGCCGTCACTGTGGCGATCGCCTGCGCGGTCGCGGCGCTATCGGTGACGTCGATGGCGCCCGACCACTGCGCGCAGCCCGGGCCATCGGGAAACGCGAGGTCGAGACCCGCGACCCACGCATCGCCGGCCAACCGCTCGACGATGGCGCGGCCGATGCCGCGACCGGCGCCGGTTACGACAGCGGTGCGCCGCATGCGCCGCACCAATGATGATCGGCGGGAAGGTTGCCGACACCGCAGCGACTACAGGAGCGGATCGGCGCGCCCCAGGGTGATTCGGTGGCTTCGCCGCGGGCCGCGCGTTGCCGCAGCAGCGCGTAGCGTGGTGTCCGCTTCTCGACGAAAGCCTGCATCCCCTCCACGGGCTCCCAACTGGCATAGTGAAGCGCCAGCCAGTCCTGCGCGTGTCGTACGGTGGAATGCCAGACGAAGTCCTTCAGGAAATTCGTCTGCTGCTTCGTATAGCGCGTACATTCGGCGAAGGAGTCGAGCAGCCGGCGGGCGACGTCATCGACTTGGCTGTCGAGTCGGCTGAGGTCGATGCGATAGCCGTCGTCGTCCCGCTGCGCCTTGCGGATCTGATCGGCCGTCGCGTCCTCGATCCAGTCATCGCCCCGGCGCACCGACGGCACGACCCAGTTGACGAGCCCCCACGTCTGCGCCTTGGCGGCCGGAATCGGTTCGTTGAGAAACAGAATCTCGCGCGCGCGTTTGTCGCCGACGACGAGCGGCAGCCATTGGGTCGCGCCGCCACACGCGACCGAGCCGACATGCGTGCCGACCTGCTTGAGGTAGGCGTGTTGCGCCATCACCGAGAGGTCACAGGCCAGCTGGCTCTCGTTGCCGCCGCCGACGGCCATGCCATTGATCCGAGCGATCACCGGCTTACCGGTGTTGACGATGCTCTCGATGTAGGCCCGGAACAACGCCATGTATTTCCAGTAGTCGCGCGGGGTGGGGACATATGCCGCCGCGTATTCCTTCACGTCGCCGCCCGTGCAGAAGGCGCGATCGCCCGCGCCGGTGAGGACAATGACACCGATCGCGTCGTCGAACGTCGCGTCGCGAAAAGCGGTCGCCAGCTCCTCCAGCGCGGCCGTCGAGTACGCGTTGTAGTTGGCCGGGCGGTTGATCGTGATACGGGCGATGCCGTCGCCCTTCGCATACAGGATGTCGCGGAAGTCGAACGATTCGGCGGGCCGCGGGCCGAACGCTCGGCCGGTGGATCCCGCCACGGTGGTGGCGGTCATGGCGACGTGAGTCCTTGGACAAGGTGGTCCGCAAAATGGACGCCGAGCTCTGCGGGCCCGGTGGCGCCGTCCGGCGGCGGCCGATACCAGCGCACAATCCAGTTGATCGCGCCGAGGATGGCAAAAACGGCCAGCTTGGGATCGACGGTGCGAAACTCGCCCCGCCGCATCCCCTCCTGCACAATCTCGCGCAACCCGCGCTCATACCGATCGCGCTCGGCGACGACCTCCGCGCGCCGGCGCGGCGACAGCGCCGACACTTCCAGCGCGAGCGCCGAGCCCTCCAGGGTGTCGGTCATGACACGCACGTGCTCCTGAATGGCGTGGCGGAGCTGCTCGCGCGCGGTCGCGTGCTTCGCTTTTGCTTCCACCAGAACGCGCCCGACTTCCGCCAGCGCTTCACGGTGGCAGGCATAGAGGATCGCGTCCTTGTCCGGGAAATAGTGATAGAGCGCCGCGCTGCGGATGCCGAGCTGGGCGGCAATGTCCTCGAGGGTGGTGGCGTGATAACCGCGAGCCCGGAACGCCCGCAGCGCGGAGTGCAGGATCTCCGTGCGGCGGCGCTGCCGCTTGGCACGGACGTGGGCGGAGGAAGGTCGGGAAACCGGCATTGTCGCCATCCTGGCAGAAGTTTGAGTGATGAATCAAAAATTTGTCGTGAATTAAGAATTAAGGCCTGACCCCGTCGCGAGCCGCGTTGACAATCCCGACAAAGTCGTTAGGATTGCCATTCTCGGGTCGTATTGCGTGACCCAAGTTTATGTGCTCTAATGAGTTGTAAGGAACGCCATGACCGGCATTGAAGCGCACGTCCAGCAACCGTACAAGTACGGCTTCGTCACTGACATCGAATCCGAGGTCGTGCCGGCCGGCTTGAACGAGGACGTCATCCGGCTGATTTCCGCCAAGAAGGGCGAGCCGGAGTGGATGCTGGACTGGCGTCTCAAGGCGTATCGCAACTGGCTGAAGATGTCGGAGCCGCACTGGCCGAACGTGAAGTACGGGCCGATCGACTATCAGGCAATCAGTTACTACGCGGCGCCAAAGCAGCGACCGAAGCTCGACTCGCTCGATCAAGTCGATCCAAAGCTCATTCAGACATTCGAGAAGCTCGGCATCCCGATCGAGGAGCAGAAACGGCTGACCGGCGTCGCCGTCGATGCCGTCTTCGACAGCGTCTCGGTCGCCACGACGTTTCAGGCGGAGCTCGCGAAGTACGGCGTGATCTTCATGCCGATCTCGCAGGCCATCCGCGAGCATGCCGACCTCGTGCAGCAGTACCTCGGCACCGTCGTCCCGACGAACGACAACTTCTTTGCGGCGCTGAACTCCGCCGTATTCACCGACGGCTCGTTCGTGTACGTGCCGAAGGGCGTGCGCTGCCCGCTCGAGCTGTCGACGTACTTCCGCATCAACGCGTCATCCACCGGCCAGTTCGAGCGGACGCTCATCATCGCCGACGAAGGCAGCTACGTCAGCTACCTCGAAGGCTGCTCGGCGCCCATGCGCGACGAAAATCAGTTGCACGCCGCCGTGGTGGAGCTCGTGGCGCTGGACAACGCGCAGATCAAGTACTCGACGATTCAGAACTGGTATCCGGGCGACGAAGAGGGCAAGGGTGGCATTTACAACTTCGTCACGAAGCGCGGCAAGTGCGCGGGTCGCAACTCGAAAATCTCCTGGACCCAGGTCGAGACCGGCTCCGCGATCACGTGGAAGTATCCCGGCTGCATTCTGCAGGGCGACAACTCGATCGGCGAGTTCTACTCGGTCGCGGTCACGAGTCACCGGCAGCAGGCCGACACCGGCACGAAGATGATTCACCTCGGCAAGAACACGCGCTCGACGATCGTGTCGAAGGGAATTTCTGCCGGTCGCGGGCAGAACACGTATCGCGGACTCGTGAAGATCATGAAGGGCGCCGAGGGCGCGCGGAACTATTCGCAGTGCGATTCGATGTTGATCGGCGACAAGTGCGGCGCGCATACGTTCCCGTACATCGACGTCCGCAACAGCACCGCGATCATGGAGCACGAAGCCTCGACGTCGAAGATCGGTGAAGATCAGATCTTCTACCTGCGCCAGCGCGGCCTGTCGGCTGAGGACGCGGTCTCGATGATCGTGAACGGGTTCTGCAAGGAAGTGTTCAAAGAACTGCCGATGGAGTTCGCCGTGGAAGCGACCCGTCTGCTGGGCATCAGTCTGGAGGGAAGCGTTGGCTAAAGACAGAGCGCTCCTCGAGGTCAAAGGCCTTCGAGTGGCTGTCGCCGGAAACGAGATCCTCAAGGGTGTCGATCTCACGATTCGCGACGGCGAAGTTCACGCGATCATGGGACCGAACGGCTCGGGCAAGAGCACGCTCGCGCAGGTGCTCGCCGGCCATCCCGCCTACGAGGTCCTCGGCGGTTCCGCGACGTACGACGGCAAGGATCTGCTCGATCTCGATCCCGAGGAGCGCGCGCGCGAAGGTGTGTTCCTCGCGTTTCAATATCCTGTGGAGATTCGCGGCATCACGAACTCGTACTTCTTGCGCTCGGCGCTGAACGCGATCCGCAGGACCAAAGGAGAGCCCGAGCTCGACCCGTTGGATTTTCTTCAGGTTCTCGAGCGCAAGCTCAAGACGATCGGCTGGGACGACGCGATGATGAATCGTCCGGTGAACGAAGGATTCTCAGGCGGCGAGAAGAAGCGCAATGAGATTCTGCAGCTCGCAGTGCTCGAGCCACGTCTCGCCATCCTGGACGAAACCGATTCAGGCCTCGACATCGACGCGCTCAAGACTGTGGCGCAGGCGGTCAACCAGCTCCGCGGCCCTAACCGCTCGTTCCTGATCGTCACGCACTACCAGCGGCTCTTGAACTACATCAAGCCCGACGTCGTGCATGTGCTCGCGGACGGCCGAATCGTAAAGACGGGCGGGCCCGAACTGGCCCTCGAACTCGAGGCAAAAGGCTACGACTGGCTTCGTGATGGCGCCATGGTGTCGTGACGATGGCTCATGTTGACCAGCTCGTTGGATCCTATCGCGCATGGGCTTCGAACGGTGCTTCGGGCGCACCAGACTGGCTGAAGGATTTGCGTGAAGGCGGCATCGCGCGCTTTCACGACCTCGGTTTCCCGAACATGAAACAAGAGGCGTGGCGCTTTACGAGCGTCGCGCCGATCGCGGAAGGCTCCTTTGAGCTGGCCCAGCCTCCGGCCCGTGTCCCCACGCTCGACGACATCCGGCCGTTCTTGCTGCTGGAAGCAGGTTATCGGCTGGTGTTCGTCGACGGATTCTATCAGCCCTCGCTGTCCACGCCGTTTTTCGATGACGTGCAAAGCTTGGCGCACGTGGTCAGCCATCGACAGGATCTCGTGCGCGCCCATTTGGGCAAGTACGCCGCGACACAGGATCGGCCTTTTTCTGCGCTGAACACGGCGTTCGTGAGCGATGGAGCGTTCGTCCACGTCCCGGCGAAAGCCAGTATTCCCGAACCGATCCAGCTCCTGTTTCTGGCCAGCGATGCAAAGCCCGTAGTCGCGCATCCTCGCAATCTCGTGGTGGTCGAACGCGAGGCGCGTGCCTCGATCGTCGAGACGTACGCCGCACTCGGCGATCACACCTATTGGACGAACGCGGTGACTGAGATCGTTCTCGCGGATGGCGCTCGCCTCGATCACCATCGCGTGCAACGGGAAAGCAGTCGTGCCTATCACGTCGCATCGACGCAGTCACACCAGGGACGCGATAGCAAGCTCAATCTCCATTTTGTGGCTTTTGGCGGAGCGCTCGCGCGTCACGACATCGGCGCAGTGATGGCAGGCCCGGGCGGTACGCTGATTCTCAACGGCCTCTATTTGCTCGCCGGTCAGCAGCACGCCGATCATCACACCACGATCGATCACGCGGCCGATCATTGCGAGAGCCACGAATACTTCAATGGCGTGCTCGACGACAAGTCGCGTGGCGTGTTCACGGGACGGATCGTCGTGCGTCCCGGTGCCCAGAAGACAGACTCGAAGCAAACCAACAACAACCTGCTGCTCTCGGCCAATGCGCACGCCGATAGCCAGCCGCAGCTCGAGATCTACGCCGACGACGTGAAGTGCACGCATGGCTCGACGGTGGGTCCGCTCGACCCGCGCGCGCTTTTTTACCTGCGCAGCCGTGGCGTGGGCGAGGGTGAAGCTCGCCGCCTCCTGACCTACGGCTTTGCGGCGGAGATCCTCGGCCGCATGGACATCGCGCCCCTGCGCGCGCAGCTCGACGCCATCGTGCGCGGTCGCCTTGCCGAGCAATGACCGATCTGGGAGAGCTCTACCAGCAAGTCATCCTCGATCACAATCGCACTCCGCGGAACTTCAAGCGTCTCGAAGCCGCCAATCGCAAATCCGAAGGCAACAACCCGCTGTGCGGCGACCGCATTCAGCTGTACGTCCAGCTCGAGGGTGACAAGATCAGCGATATCGGATTTCAGATGCCGCAGGGGTCGGGCTGCGCGATTTCCAAAGCATCCGCGTCGTTGATGACTGAAGCCGTGAAGGGCAAGTCGGCCCGGGATGCGGAAGCGATGTTCCAGGCGTTTCGTGACATGCTCGCCGGTGGCGCGAACGCGCCCGGCAAGCTCGCCGCATTTTCGGGCGTCCGTGCGTTTCCCAGCCGGATCAAATGCGCGAATCTCGCGTGGCATGCGCTGCACGCCGCGCTACAGGACAGCGCGGATCCCGTCACCACCGAATCGGCCAAAGACTTCTGATGCTCGACACCGCGCGCATTCGGGCCGATTTCCCCATCCTCGCCCGCAAGGAAAATGGCCAGCGCCTGGTCTATCTCGACAATGCGGCCACTAGTCAGAAGCCGCGCCGGGTCCTGGACGCGATTGTCCACTACTACAGCGAGCACAACGCCAACGTGCACCGCGGAGCGTACGCGCTGGCGGTTGAAGCGACCGATGCCTATGAGGCGTCGCGCACGGCCGTCGCGCGGTTCGTGAATGCCTGGGCACGGGAGGGCGTCGTCTTCACCCGGGGGACCACAGAGTCCATAAACCTCGTCGCCGGCTCCTGGGGGCGTGCTAACGTCAACCGCGGCGACACCGTCGTGGTCACCGCCATGGATCACCACTCGAACATCGTGCCCTGGCAGATCCTCTGTCAGGAAAAGGGCGCGACGCTTCGAATGGTGGAAATCACTACCGACGGCCGGATCGACCTGGCGGATTTCGGCCGGGCGCTCGAGGCGAAGCCGAAGCTCGTCGCCTTTCCTTATGTGTCCAACTCGCTCGGCACCGTGAACCCTGCCGCCCAGCTCACAAGGCTGGCGCACGCGGCTGGGGCCGTGACCGTCGTGGACGGCGCTCAGTCGAGCCCGCACCTTCGTGTGGATGTCCAGACAATCGGTTGTGACTTCTATGCCCTGTCCGGGCATAAGATGCTGGCCCCAATGGGGAGTGGAGCCCTGATCGCGAAGCCGGAGCTGCTGGAGGCGATGCCCCCCTACCATGGCGGCGGCGAGATGATCGAGCGGGTTTGGGACGATCGATCCAGCTGGAACAAGATCCCGCACAAGTTCGAGGGTGGGACACCAAACGTCGAGGCTGCCGTCGGCCTGGCCGCCGCCATCGCCTACCTCGAGCAGATCGGGCTGGACAATGTGTCCGAGCACGAGCAACGGCTCGCGAAGCATACCATCGAGCGCCTGTCACAGATCGAGGGAGTGGCCGTCTACGGACCGCGCGACCATCGTGCCGGCGTCGTTCCATTTACCTACGGCGACATCCATCCGCACGACCTCGCGACGATCCTCGACCGGGACGGCGTCTGTATTCGCGCGGGCCACCATTGCACCCAGCCGTTGATGCGGCGGCTCGGCGTCGCAGCAACCGCGCGCGCGTCGTTCTATCTCTATAATGACGTCGACGACATCGACGCGCTCGTGACCGCCGTTCGCAAAGCCGGCGAGCTGTTCGGCGTTCCGGCGTAAGCGAAACCCCCTTCCCCCTGCTCTCGTCCCCGATAGCTTGTGGGGGCCATGGCTGAACCCGTCATTGTCGATCGCGTTACCAAACGCTTTGCGGGTAACACCGCGGTCGATACCCTTTCGCTGAGCGTGCCCTCCGGCGTCATCTACGGCTTGCTCGGCCCCAACGGTGCCGGCAAGACGACGACGCTCCGCATGATCATGGACATCTACGAGCCTGATTCCGGCTCGGTCCGGCTGTTCGATGATCTGGCGGGAGGCCGCGTGCATTCCGCGCGGATTGGCTATCTGCCGGAAGAGCGCGGCCTGTATCCAAAGATGCGGGTGCTGGACGTGCTGGTTTTTCTTGCCGAGACCAAGGGTGTGGCCCGGAAGGCAGCGCGTGCCAAGGCGCTCGAGTGGCTCGACCGACTCGGCCTCGGCGAGCGGCGGCTCAGCAAGGTATCGGACCTATCCAAGGGAATGCAGCAGAAAGTGCAGTTCATCTCGGCGGTTTTGCACGATCCCGAGCTCGTGGTGCTCGACGAGCCGTTCTCCGGGCTCGACCCCGTGAACCGTCAGGTCCTGCTCGAGACCGTGCTCGACTATCGGCGGCGCGGCAAGACGGTGCTGTTCTCGACGCACATCATGGAGCACGCGGAGCAGCTCTGCGACCGGCTGTGCATCATCGCGCGCGGCAAGAAGCTGGTCGACGGTACCCTCGCCGACGTCAAACGGACCCACGGGGGGAAACACGTCGTCGTTGAATTCGACGGCGGTGAGGGCGCGGCGCGGCAGATCTTTGCCGACCGGAAACTGATCGCGAAGGCCCAGGATTTTGGCCAGCATGCCGAGCTCGAGCTGGCGGCGGGCGCGGACGCGCAGGACATCCTGAAGGCGCTCGTGGCGTCGGGCGCGCGGTTGTCGCGCTTCGAGCTCGCGAGCCCCTCACTGCACAAGATCTTCGTCGATCTGGTGGGACCAGACGCGGCGACCCCGGACAAGGAGCGAGCCGGTGCGTAAGGTCTGGGCGGTCATCCGGCGCGAGTTCATCGAGCGCGTGCGCACCAGGTGGTTCTGGATTTCCGCGATCCTGGGGCCTGTGCTCTTCGGCGGGATCATCGTATTCCAGATTGCCCAATCCGTTGGTGGCGGAGTACGACATATCGCCGTCGTGGATACGGGCAAGGTCGGCTACGGAGTGCGCGTCGTCGAGGCGCTCGGCGTGAGCCGGACGATTCGAGCCGATGCCGCGAGCCCCGCTCCCGGTGTGTTCGATTCGTTGACGCGGCTCGTCGAAGCCAAGCAGCTCAACGGTTTCCTGATCGTCGATGACTCTCTGCCCACCGACGGCAAGGCGGAATACCGAGCGTCGAATCTGTCCCTCCAGACAATCGAGGAGCTCCAGCGAACGTTGAATCGTGTCGTGGAAAAGGCACGTCTCGAAGGCAGGGGCGTGAATCCAGCGGTCGTCGACTGGGCGCAGGCCCTCAGGGTGACTCTCGACCAGAAGAAGTGTCAGCGGGGTGCGTGCACTGCCGAGAGCGCGGGCCAATCGTTCATCATCGCCTACCTTGTCGCGATCCTGCTGTTCATGGCGATCCTGCTCTACGGCGTGAACGTGATGAGCTCGGTGCTCGAGGAAAAGCGGGATCGGATCGTCGAAGTGCTGGTGTCGTCGCTGCGGCCGTTCCAGCTCATGATGGGCAAGGTGGTCGGTGCCGGGGCGGTGTCGTTCTTCCAGTTTCTGATTTGGGGCGTCTCCGCGAGGATCTTGCTCAACCTGCGCGCTCCAATTGCCCGGGCACTCGGCGCGGATGCCGAGATGGCTCAGGGCGTGCAGCTGCCCCACATCCCCTTCGCGACGCTCGCCGTCTTCATGGCGTTTTTCCTGGGCGGCTTCCTCCTCTACTCGGCGATGTTCGCGGCTGTCGGCGCGATGTCGAGCAACGAGCAGGAGGCGCGGCAGGCGCAGCAGCCCGTGACGTACCTCCTGATGATTTCGTACCTTTCGATCATTGGGCTCACCAACGACCCGAGCTCGACGTTCGCGAAGACTCTATCGTTGGTGCCGTTCACGTCGCCGATCGCGACCCCAGTACGCTGGACGGCGGGAAGCATGCCGACGTGGGAGCTAGCTGCGTCGTTGGTGATGCTCGCGGTTGCGATTGTGGGAGTGACGTGGGTTGCAGCCAGGATTTACAGGGTTGGGATACTCATGACGGGAAAGCGGCCGAATCTGAAGGAGCTGATGAGGTGGGTTAGAGCCTAGATAAGGGGTAGACGCCAGAGGCGCCGAGCCGCTGAGCGGATTCGAGGGGCGAGGAGTTAGAAAGGCACGGCATGCGTTAATCGGATGCCGTGCCTTTCTACTGGGGTCGTAGAATCGGTCGATGGCTCATTACAAGACACTCAAAGCGTGGCAACACGCCCAACGGTTGGCTATTGAGGGCGTGCGCGCATCTCGTCGTTTTCCTGACTACGAGCAGACGGGCCTCGCTGATCAGCTGCGCAGGGCTTGTCAGAGCGTTCCATTGAACATCGCCGAAGGCAATACGCGCTATGGCTCGCGCGAATGCCGACGGTTTCTGGATACGGCACGTGGCTCACTTGCCGAGGTTGAAACGATCCTCGAAATGGCCCGAGAGCTGGAGTATTTGTCGGCAGCGGATTTTGGTCGACTCGAAGCGTTGACCAACGAGACCGGTCGCACCCTATGGGGGTTGCTGAAGAGAATCAGCGGTGCAGCAGGAAAACCCGCACCTCGCTCCTCATAACCGCCCAGCGGCTGCAGCGGCTTGGCGTCTCCCTCGACGTCTCAAGATCTGGCTCAGTATTATTCCAGCCATGTCGGACTATGACGTGATCGTTGTGGGCGGTGGACACGCCGGAACTGAGTCAGCAGCCATGGCCGCTCGGCTCGGGGCCAGGACTTTGCTGGTGACCTCCGTCCTCGACAACATCGGTCAGATGAGCTGCAACCCGGCTATCGGCGGAATCGCGAAGGGTACTGTCGTCCGCGAGGTCGACGCCCTGGGTGGCGTCATGGGCCGCGCCGCCGATCGCGCGACCATTCAGTTTCGCATGCTGAATCGATCCAAGGGTCCTGCCGTCTGGGCACCGCGCGCGCAGGCCGACCGCACATTGTACAAGCGCGCTGTTAGGCTTTTGCTCGAGCAATTCCCCACCCTCGAGCTGTCACAGGGGATGGTCACAAATCTGCTCTTCGATCGCGGCGGCACTCGCATCATCGGAGTCGAGACTGGCGACTGCC
Organism: Gemmatimonadales bacterium; assembly: GCA_036558345.1. GTDB lineage: Bacteria > Gemmatimonadota > Gemmatimonadetes > Gemmatimonadales > GWC2-71-9 > 20CM-2-65-7. Next base: position 19,298 of record DATBFV010000195.1, read on the forward strand.
GGCGCTTCACGGCGCGCGCCGTCATCATCACGGCCGGTACGTTCCTCCGCGGTCGCATTCATCTTGGCACCGACACGCAGATACCAGCGGGGCGCGCCGGCGATCCGCCGTCCGTCGAAATGGCGCAAGTTATTGAAAATATGGGACTTACAGTATCGCGGTTCAAGACCGGCACTCCGCCGCGCGTCGATGGTCGCTCCATTGATTGGAGTAAGGTCGAGCGGCAGGACGGCGACAGTGGGGAGTTTCGCTTCTCGTTCCACGAACGCGTGGAGCGTCCGCGGCAGGTCCCATGCTGGATCACGTGGGCCGGCGCAGAAGTGAAAGACATCATCCAGCGCCACATTCGGGAGTCCGCGCTCTACGGTGGCGCAATCAGTGGCCGCGGCCCACGGTACTGCCCGTCGGTCGAAGACAAGATCGTGAAATTCCCGGCGGCGCCGCGGCACCAAATCTTCCTCGAGCCGGAAGGACTCGACACTACGGAGTTGTACGTCAACGGGCTGTCCACTTCCCTGCCCGTGGCCGTGCAGCTCGAATTCCTCCACGCGGTACCAGGGCTCGAGGGCGCGCGCATGACGCGTCCGGGCTACGCGATCGAGTACGACTACTATCCGCCGACGCAGCTGACACCGTGGCTCGAAGTGAAGACGGTCGAGCATCTGTTTTTCGCGGGTCAGATCAACGGCACGACGGGGTACGAGGAAGCCGCCGGACAGGGGGTCGTCGCTGGGATCAACGCCGTGCGACGGATCCGCGGTGCCGAGCCGGTCGTCCTCGGCCGCGACGATGCGTACATCGGCGTACTGGTCGACGATCTCGTCACGCGCGGTGTCGACGAGCCGTACCGGTTGTTCACGTCGCGGTCCGAGTTCCGGCTGCTGCTGCGCCAGGATAACGCGCTCCGTCGGCTGCTGCCCTTGGCTGAGCAGCTCGGCTTGCTGACCGACGACGAGATGCGCACCGCCGAGCGGCGCCTTGCGACGGAAGAGGCGGCGCTCGAGTTGGCTCGTGAGACGGCAATCACGCCGGCCCAGGCAGCCGACGCGCTCGACGAGAGCGGGACGACTCTCACGGAGTGCGAGCGAATCGCCCTGGTCGCGAAGCGGCCCGGCGTGTCGCTCGGCGCGCTTTTCGCCGGCGCGCGAGTGGGTAGTGATTTGTCGGTCGAGGCGATCGTCTCGGCGGAAATCGAAATCAAGTACGACGGCTACTTGGCGCGCGAACGCGAAGCCGCGGCGAGGCTCGCCGAGTTGGCGTCGTTCGTTTTGCCTGCCGACCTTCCCTACCTTGAGTTGCGGAGTCTCGCGACTGAGGCGCGACAGAAGCTCGATCGCGTGCGACCGGGCTCACTCGCTCAGGCCGCTCGCATTCCCGGGGTCACGCCAAGCGATCTTCACAACCTGGTTCTTGAGGCCACACGGTGGCGGCGGAGAGTCGCATAGGCTTTTGTTGCAGTTTCACGTGAAACGTATACTCTTTCGTTTCACGTGAAACGAACATATATTGGGTGACCATAATCTACTTGTCAAACAACTCGTTGCTACGTAACGACTTATAATGTCACGAGTAATCGCGATCGCGAATCAAAAAGGCGGCGTCGGCAAAACAACGACCGCGGTGAACCTCGCCGCCTCGCTCGCGACGGCCGAGCGCAAGACACTGCTGGTCGATGCCGATCCGCAGGGCAACTCAACGAGCGGCGTCGGCATCGAACGCGATCGCATTCGTCACTCGCTGTACGATGCGCTGATCGACGGTGACGCGCTGACGCAAGCGCGGTTTCCGCACGTGCACTTCCCGTTTCTCGACGTCATTCCAGCGACGCAGGACCTGGTCGGTGCCGAGCTCGAGTTAGTGAATCGGAACGCTCGCGAAACGCGAATGCGCGATGCGCTGCGCGACGTGCGCGACGAGTACACCTACGTCATCCTCGACTGCCCGCCGTCCCTGGGCCTGCTCACGCTGAACATGTTGACGGCCGCCGACAGCGTCATCATTCCGATTCAGTGCGAGTACTACGCGCTCGAGGGACTCTCGCAACTCCTCAACACGGTCAAGCTCGTGCAGCGGAATTTCAATCCTGCGCTAGCCATCGAAGGTGTGCTGCTGACGATGTACGACGCGCGACTCAATCTCTCCAGACAGGTCGCGGAGGAAGCAAAGGAGTACTTTGGCGGCCGGATGTTCACGGCCACAATTCCACGAAATGTGCGCCTGGCGGAAGCGCCCAGTTTTGGGAAGCCGATCATTCTGTACGATGTGCAGTCGATCGGCGCCAAGAGCTACTTGGCGGTCGCGCAGGAGCTGATTCGCCGGGTGGAGCAGGGCGGCCCGCCTTCGCCTAGCCTCCCTGCCGTTGAATCGCTGCCCTCTCCGGAGGTGCCTGCATGACGGAAACCGCCGCAGGAAGACGCCGTCTCGGTCGGGGACTCGAGGCGCTGCTCGGGCCGACGCGCGAAGAAGCGGAGCGCGAAGGCAGCCTCGTCGAGCTCCCCATTCAAGACATCAAACCGAATCCATTCCAGCCGCGCAAGACGGTGGATCCGGCGGCGCTCGACGAGCTGGTGTCCTCGATTAAGCAGGCCGGTCTGCTCCAGCCGGTCGTGGTGCGACGTGCTCCTGCCAATGGCGGGTACGAGCTGATCGCCGGCGAACGGCGGTTGCGCGCTTGCCAGCAACTCGGGTGGGAGCGCATTCCCGCTGTGCAGCGCTATGCGGATGACCGCACCCTGCTCACGCTCGCGCTCATCGAAAACCTGCAACGCGACGACCTGTCGCCAGTGGATGAGGCGCGCGGTTACGAGCGCCTGATCGCCGAGTTCAAGCTCGCTCAGCAGGACGTCGCCGATGCGGTTGGCCGCGATCGCTCCACCGTCGCCAACGCGCTTCGGCTGCTGAAGCTGCCAGAGGTCGTGTTAGAGATGTTGCATGAGGGTCAGTTGTCCGTGGGCCATGCGCGCGCGCTGCTCGCGCTCGAAGATCCGCGCATCGTCACGAATCTCGCACGTGAAGCCGTTGCGCAGGATCTCTCTGTCCGCGAGGTCGAGGACCGCGTCCGCGGCGGCCGCGCCCCCGAACGCAGGCCGCGGATGAAACGCGGTCTCGGCGTCGCGCCCGAGGTGCGCCGCGTCGAGGACGCGCTGCGACGCCGGCTCGGCACCGATGTGCGGGTTTCGTTGCGCGCGAAAGGAAAAGGACAGATCCATTTGTCATTCTATTCGAACGACGATCTCGCGCGGCTGCTCGAGCTGATCCTCGGCGCGCCGTTCGACGGATGACCAGAACCAGTCGCAACGTCACGATCGTCGTGCACGCCGACGGCGATCTCGAATCCAAACAGTACCAGATCCCGCGCTGGGCACTCGTGGCGGGGAAGTGGGGCGCCGGCGCGATCGCGGTCTCGGTCGTGGGCTTCTTTGCTTTTGCCGGTCCTATTTTCAGGAACGCTGCACGCGTCCCGGGACTCGAGCGCGAGGTCTCTCGGCTCCGAATCGAAAACAGCCGCGTGCAGCAGTTGGCCTCGGCCCTGAACCGCGCGGAAGCAAACTATCAAGAGCTACGACAAATGCTCGGCGTGAAGGCGCCGCCGCCGACCCCCGCATCGCGCAGCGGCGGGACCGTCGCGCGATCGGCGGATCTCCCGACCGGAATGAGGGCGGTACCGATTCGGGCCAGCATCCCCGGCGCCGTGAATCGGTTCGCGACCGGATCCGACTTTCATTGGCCGCTCGACATCCAAGGCTTTGTGACGCGGGGGCAGGTCCGGCCTGGTGTCGTGGACGAGTCGCACCCGGGCATCGATATCGCCGTCCCGCTGGGGACGCCGGTGCGCGCCTCGGGACGCGGGCAGGTCAGCGCCGCGGGCTACGATCCCGACTACGGTTTGTTCGTCCTCTTGCGACATCAGGCGGGGTATGAGACGATGTATGGTCATTTGTCACGGCTGATCGCGACCGAGGGCGACGAAGTTCAGGCAGGACAGGTCATCGGCTTGTCCGGTAATTCAGGGCGGTCCAGCGCGCCGCATCTGCACTTCGAAATTCGACACGACAACAAGTCGATTGATCCGCTCGATCTCGTGAAGGAGGGAAGCTGATGGCCGTGTTCTCCGAAAAGACTCCAGCGTCTGGGGGGGGCGCGCGCGAAGGCGTTCCCGGCCTTTCGATCATCGGCGCCGGCATGCGCGTCATTGGCGACATCTCGGCCGACGGCGTCGTGAAGATCGAGGGCTCGGTCAGCGGCACGGTGCGCGCGGCGAAACAAGTCCTGGTCGCACGGGGTGGGGAAGTCGAAGGCGACGTCGTCAGCCGGGAAGCCATCATCGGCGGCGACGTCCGCGGCGCCATTTACGCCGAGGAGCGCGTCGAGCTCCAGGCGACATCGGTTGTCCACGGCGACGTGCACACGAAGCGCTTATTGATTCAGGAGGGTGGCGAGATCAATGGCGTGCTGCGGATGGGAGAGGACGCCGGCCAACCGCCGCAGCCGACAACACGCAAAGTGTCAGCACTGGCACCAGCCTAGAATTATCCACACGCTTGCTCCGGCCCTATGTGGATTCTCTAAGTCGTTGTAGATTATGGTCTTATACAGCAGTGGAATGTGGAAAGTCATGGCCCTGCCGCGATACTGTACTTACGGTGTCTTAAATGCGGCTCGACAGTCTGGTCGATTTTCTCGATGACTATCTCCGGATCGCCGAGGAGGTGGCGGACTCGCCCGAGGCACTGAACGGCCTCCAGGTGAGCAATTCCGGCGACATCACGCGCGTTGCCGCAGCGGTCGATCTCTGCGACGCGACGATCCGGCTCGCCAACGAGAAACACGCGGACTTTCTGCTGGTCCATCACGGAATGTTTTGGGGTGGACTTCGGCCATTCGTCGGGCCGGCCTATCGCCGTATCAACGGGCTCATCAAAGGCAACATCGCGCTCTACGCGGCACACCTCCCTCTAGATCGCCATCCCGACGTCGGAAACAATCGCGTTCTCGCACGGCTGCTCGGAATAAAAGTGAAGAGTGAATTTGGCTCGTATCATGGCGCGCCCGCCGGCGTCTGGGGGGAGTTCAGCGGGACACGCGACGAGCTGAGTTGGGCCGTTACAAAAGCACTTGGCACCGCGCCCCGCGTTCTCGGCTTCGGCCCGGATCGTGTGCAGCGTGTTGGGATCGTTACAGGCGCTGGGGGATCGCTGATCCCGCAGGCGGCGGCGGCGGGGCTCGACACATTCGTGACGGGCGAAGGACCGCACTGGACATTCTTCGACGCCGAGGAGCTCGGCGTCAACGTGTTCTACGCCGGCCATTACGCGACCGAAACGGTGGGCGTCAAGGCGCTGGCCGAGCATGTGTCGAAGAAGTTCGATTTGCCGTGGGTGTTCCTGGATCATCCCACCGGTCTGTGAATCCACGCCGTGTGCTGGCCATCGTGGCCATCGCCCAGCTCCTGGCGATGGCACCCTGGTTCAGCGCGTCTGCCGTTGCGCCGACGTTGGCTCGCCTCTGGGAGCTGACGCCGGGCGGCACCGCATGGCTGACGATGTCGGTACAGCTCGGCTTCGTCGCCGGGGCGTTGTTGAGTGCGGTTTTCGTTCTGGCGGATCGTGTTTCGGCGCGTCGGCTGGTCACGGCATCGGCTCTGCTTGCCGCGCTAGCCACCGTGGGGGTGGCGACCGCGTCAGGGTTCGCCGTGGGACTCGGCTGCCGGGTCCTCACCGGTGCGGCATTGGCGGGAGTGTACCCGCCAAGTATGAAAATCGCCGCGGGATGGTTTAAGGAAGGAAGAGGGCTGGCGATCGGTATTCTCGTCGGTGCGCTCACGCTCGGATCGGCGAGCCCGCATCTCGTGCGATGGGCCGTCTCCCCTGAGGCGTGGCGCATCGTGCTCGTGGTAGCGGCAGCCAGCGCGGTCGCCGGCGGTCTGCTCATGCTCCTCATTCCAGGCGACGGTCCTTTCGCCGCGCCGTCTCCGCCGTTTTCTCTCAGCGCCGCTCCTCGCATGCTCAAAGACCGCGGCGTGTTGCTCGCCAATCTCGGGTACCTCGGGCATATGTGGGAGGTGTATGCCATGTGGACCTGGATGGCCGCTTTCGTGGCGGCGAGCGAGCGCGCCCGGCGCGGCGCCGGCGCCGAGGTCACCACGCTGGCCGCGCTCGTCACGTTCGCGGTCATTGGCAGCGGCTCGATGGGGTGCTGGCTCGGCGGGAAGTACGGGGACCGATGGGGACGTACCTACGTGACGAGTGCGGCCATGGTGATCTCAGGGAGCTGCGCCCTTCTCGCAGGGCCGCTGTTCGGAATGCCGCTCATCGCGCTCGTCCCCGTGCTGCTCGTCTGGGGCATCACCGTCGTCGCGGACTCGGCGCAGTTCTCGGCCGCCGTGAGCGAGCTCGCGCCGAGGGACCTCGTCGGCACGGCGCTCACCCTGCAGACGAGTCTCGGATTTCTCCTGACCTGTGCGACCATCTATTTGCTGCCAAAAGTCGCCGAGGTGATCGGCTGGCGCTGGAGTATGAGCGTGCTGGCAATCGGACCAGCGCTCGGAGTGTGGGCGATGCTGGCATTGCGGCGACGGCCGGAAGCTCGGCTGCTGGCGGGAGGCGCTCGCTAGGGGATCGTGAAGATCCCCACCTCGCCATCGAAGTCATCTGTGCTTCGAGTCGTTCCGCCGGGTGCCGTCCAGGTCCCACCATCGCGACGAACGTTGATGCGATGCATGCCCCGCGTCATGCGAAACGTCGCTTCCCACAGATCGGCATCGCTGCGCGTCCGCTCGAGTGACACGGGCTCCCAGTCGGTGAAATCGCCGCTGATCTCGACGGTCTGAGCGCGCGGCACGTAGAGCGTCAGCCTCACGTCGTCGCCCTGTTGCTTCTGGATAGTCAGCCGGATGTCAGTCGCCGGCGAGCCGGCGGGATCGGTTGCATTGGAGTGTGTCGCGTCAGTCGAGCCGCGCGAGGGCGAGGCCGGCCGAACACGCCTGCGGATCGTGGTTTTTCCCAGGCGCACCGCGAGCGACACGTAGCGGCCCGCGATGCTTCCGCTGACCACGTCCGTGGGATAGCGACCGCCGGACAAAACCAGTGCCGTCGCGGGACTGAACGAGTAGATCGCGCTACCTTCGCCAAACACGCCGCGTCCCCCCCCCTGACTCCAGAACCGCGCTCCGAGGATGCCCTCGAGCACGAGCTTGTCCTTTTGCCACCGGCCCGACGAGCGCAGATCGCTGTAGACCGTATCGCCGACGCGCGTGCGATCGAGCGAGACGAACATCGTTTTGTTCGCAGGCAGCAGCCACACACCCATCGCGACAACGGCCGCCGGCCTCGGCTCACTTCCGAAAGACGAGCGACCGATCGTCACGCCGACCCAACCGCCGTGATCGCCCTCCGTCAGGTGCAACCGCGACTCCAGCACGAGGTGGTTGAAGCTCGCGATGTCTGCGTACTCGCTTGCGCCGCCCGCCATGGCAATCTCGCCGCGCCAGCGGCGTGAGCTGCCGAGCGGGACGAACCACGACCCGTTGGCCGATGCGTCCAGGCTGTGGCGTCCGCTTTCAAAATGCAGATAGGTGCCGCGGGCGCTGATGAAGCCGCGGCCGCGTGGATGCTCCCAGCGGATATTCGGCGCGACCGAGGCAGCGCCCGACGCCAGGAACCCATCGTATTTGACCTCGGAGAACCCAGCCTCGACGTGGGCGGCAACCTGTGCTGCTACGGTGTGGATCTGCGGCTCAACCCCTCCCCCGTACGCGAGGACAATGAGCGCAAGTCTCCGCACAGACTAAGGCGCAACTACGGCCGGCGAGGGGGGGGAGGATTTCCGGGCGGAGCATGTACGGCGTTGACATTTTCGGCCCCCGCGTTGACACGGACGGACGTTGCCGCGCCGGGCGGTGCACCGAGTGCAATGTCGCGCTCGACCGCGCGGCGAAATTCCACGAGGTCCGCGTCACGCGCCTTTGGCGCGAGTACGAGAATCGCGGCTGCGGCACTATCCGGAGGAACACCACTAGCCACCAAGTCCGCCAGCACTGATAGCGCCATGGTGAGCGGCGGTTTGCGCAGGTCGCGCAGGTGCGTGAGCAGCTCTGGCGTCGCGCCCGCCCGCAACGCGGCCGCGCCCGCTTCGAGCTCCGGAGTGGAGGCGTTCGTGCCGAGGGCCCCACGTGCGGTGCCGAGATCGAAGCTGAGGCGGCGCACCGCCGCGACGATGCGGGGTCCGGTCGCGCCTTTGGTGGCTCCTTCGAGCGCGCGCTGAACGAGAGGCTCGGACGGAAGTCCCGCTCCGCGAGCCGAGTCGACGATGGCTCTGACAGCGGCGCGCGTGTCAGGGTCGAGTCGCTCCAGCCGCGGATCCTGAACTGCCACCTGCAGTGTCATGAGTAGCGCCGCGATGATCATGAACCTTTCCCTCCCACCGTTACTACCGAGCTCGGCGTGCCAAACTCGTCATCCTTGGCCGACGGGGCGCCGGGGTCGGCGCGCCACTCGACGCCGTTAACCAGGAACGCGTACCGGTAGCGCCCCGGCGCGAGTCGAACGGCGGTGGCCCAAACGCCTTGGGCCGTTTGCATGGGAGACCGAGCTGGGTCCCAGTCATTGAAGTCGCCGACCAGCGAGACCGAAGCGGCTTGCGGCGCGACGAGGACGAACTGGAGCAAGTCGGAGCGAGTGGTAGCGCTGCTACGCGACCAGGGGTGCGCCACCACCACGAAGGCAAGCACCGCCGCCGTGGCGAGCGACGACCAGAGCGCCCAGGACGGGACACGCCGGTCTATCGACGGCACGCGCGCGATCTCGCGCATTACGCGCGCATCGAGCTTGGGGTCGATCGCCACCGGCCGACGCAGCTGTTCAATCACGCGCTCGACGACGTCTTCTTGCCGATCAAACACGCTCCGCCTCCTTCAAATACTGCTGCAACTGCTCGCGGGCTCGCTTCACCCGCATTTTGAGTGCTGAAACGCCTACTCCGGTCAACTCCACCATCTGCTCGTACTCCAGGTCTTCGACATGCTTGAGCAAAAACGCCTCGCGGTATTCCGGCCCCAGCCGAGCCAGCGCGCGATCGACGGCGTCGGTCCACTCCACTCGCTCGGCCTGATCGGGCGGATGGGAGGCACCGTTCAACGCGTCCAAGTCGTCCACGAACGTGCGGCGCCGCCGGGCTGCGCGGGCCCCAACCGTTCGGCACCGGTTGACCAGAATGCCGTACAACCATGCGCCAAAGCGGGTGGCATCGCAGCGCGCCAGCGAGCGATAGGCCCGGACAAACGTGTCCTGCAGCGCTTCTTCCGCGTCTTCACGATTCCCGATCATGTGCACCGCGTAACGTCCCAACCGATCGCGATAGCGCGCAACCAGCAAGCCATAAGCGCCGATGTCGCCGGCCCGGACCCGGCGCACCAGCTCTGCGTCGCTAGATGCCATTGTTTCAATACCCATGCGCCATCCAGTGCGTCACAAGCGAAACCGTCTGAACAAACCATCACCAAAAACGTTGTGACTTTTGCATCCTACCTACGGGTATTCAATGCGACGAAACTGGCCGTCGCAACTCCCTCAGGAGGATTTTGACGATGTCCCGACTGTTGCTGACCCTGTTTGCCGTCACCACCATTGCCGCAGCGTGCTATAAGGACGATACCTCGAGCAATAGCCCCACTCGTCGCCCCATGGCGAAGGTCTTGGTCACCGACGCGCCCTTCCCGTTTGATTCGGTCCAGAGTGTGAAGGTGTACATCGTCAGTATCGCTGTCTCCACCCACCCGGATACCGGCACATCGGCCGACGACATGCAGTGGGACACGATCGCCGCGCCGCACCGACAGGTCGACCTCCTGACGTTACAGCAGGGGTTGACCGATTCCCTGGGGATCGGGGAGGTGACGGCCGATCAATACAAGGCCGTCCTCGTCACGATTGACGTCGATTCGTCGGAGGGCATCCGGTTCAAGAACGGATCACCGGCAGTCGTGCGCTGGAACGGCTCCGGCCGCGAGTCCTACGCGTCGTTCGTAGAGGCGCCGATCACTGTTCCCGACACGGGCGCCGTCATCGTGATCGACTTCGATGTCGGTCGCAGCTTCGTCTACAACCAACTGGGCGACGGCGCGTTCGACTTCTTCGCCTATATCCGCGCGGTGAACCGGGCGGCAACGGGCAACATCGCGGGTATCGTTACCCACGACACCAGCACTGGCCCGGCGGGACCGGTGGCTGACGCAACGGTCAGCGCCTGGGGTGGCGGGCCCGGCAACTGGTACATCCTCTCCACCGGCAAGACGGACGCGGCGGGTCATTACCGGTTGGCATACTTGCTGCCCGGTACCTACATCGTAGGTGTTGATCCACCATCGGGTAGCAGCTACGGTGCAGCGCTCGACTCCAATGTCGCGGTGAACGCCGGCTTCGAGACGACCCACAACGTCGTGCTCTCGGAGTTTCGTGGGGCCGTGTACATCCAGGGTGCGGCGTCGATGCTCGTCAATCACACCAACCCGCTCGAAGCCTTCGTGATCGATGCGCAGCACCAGCAGGACACCGCTGCGTCAGTCACCTGGCAGAACCTCGACCAGACGATCCTCGACCTCGTGGTGAATGGCGCGCGCACTGCGGCGGTCACATCCAAGGCGGTCGGAACGGGACGCATCGTCGCAACCAGCGGCGCGTTGGCCGATACCCTGACGATTCACGTCTTCCCGGATTCGTCGGCGGGGTCGTCAGTACCTCGGTAAGACGGTGGCGTCACGGCGTGCGTATATTGCGCGCCGTGACGTCGCATCATCGTCCCGGTGGCGGCTATCGCAACCCATGGGTGGCTGAGGCCGTCCCGGGATTCGGCGGCCTGCTCAAGTGGATGCTGGTGCATCGCACGACGAAGCCCAGGCCACGCGATCCCGATCCCTCCGTATTTGCGCGTGTCGCTTCCAGATTCGTGCGGCCACGCGCGAGGCCCGCGCAACTCACCGTGACGTGGGTGGGTCACTCCAGCCTGCTCGTGCAGCTGGGCGGCCTCAACATCCTGACAGATCCGATGTGGAGTGAGCGGGCGTCGCCGCTGCGGTTCGCAGGCCCGCGGCGCTGGGTTCAGCCCGGAATCGACCTTGATGGCCTGCCGCCACTCGACGTCGTACTGCAATCGCACAACCATTACGATCACCTCGACGATGCGACGGTGCGCCGGCTTGCGCGGGCGCATCCTGATGCGGCGTGGATCCTCCCGCTCGGCCTTGGTTCGTTCGTGCGGAAGCGAGGCGCGCGCGTCGTTGTCGAGCTCGACTGGTGGCAGGAGTATCACGCCTCATCGCTGTGCATCGCCGCGACGCCGGCGCAGCACTTCAGCGCACGCGGCTTCGGCGACCGCGGCGATACGCTCTGGTGCGGATTTGCGCTGCAGGCGGGCGCGCGCCGCGTCTATTTCGCCGGCGATACCGGTTATCACCCGGATTTCGCACGGATCGGCGAGCGCTACGGCCCGTTTGATGTCGCACTTCTGCCGATCGGCGCTTACGAGCCGCGGTGGTTCATGCGGTACCTCCACATGAATCCGGAAGAAGCGGTCGAAGCCTTTCAGAAACTGAACGCGCGCGTGATGGTGCCGATCCATTGGGGCACCTTCAAGCTCACCGACGAAGCGATGGATGAGCCGCCAATCCGCGCGCGCCGCGCCTGGGAGGTCGCCGGATTGCCGCCGACCGGGTATCGCCAGCTCGCCCATGGTGAGACTCTGGTGCTAGACTAGCGCATGGCTCGCACCGCTTCACTGTTGTTGACTGTCACCGTCGTGGCGGCCTGTGCGCGGCGGTCCCCCCCCATGCCGCCGCTCGCGGGACCGTCCAACGCGCCCGTTCTCGAGACGCCTGCACGGGTCGCGTTGATGACGGCCCCTGGTGACGCGGAATGGAAGGCCTTGGGTGACGAAGCGACGGCGCTGCTTTCTCAGTACCTGCGGATCAACACGACGAACCCGCCCGGCAACGAAATCGCGGCCGCGCGCTGGCTCGCCGCGGTGCTGCGACGCGACGGCATAGAGTCGCAAATCTTCGAGCCGGCTCCGGGAAAGGCCAACCTGTATGCGCGGCTCGGGGGCGACGGGACCGCGCGCCCCATCATCCTGCTGAATCACATGGACGTGGTCCTTGCATCGCCCGAGTACTGGACCGTCGATCCCTTTGGCGGAGTGATCAAGGACGGTGCCGTGTGGGGCCGCGGTGCGCTCGACATGAAGGGCGAAGCGATCGCGCAGCTCATGACGCTGCTCGTGCTGAAGCGGGCGCACGTGCCGCTGAGGCGCGACGTGATCTTTCTGGCGACGTCAGACGAAGAGATCGGCGCGGGCGTGGGCGCCGCCTGGATCGTGCAGCAACGGCCCGATCTCGTCCGCGGTGCGGAGTTCCTTCTGAATGAAGGCGGGAACATCCGCGCGAACGCGCGCGGCGACGTCGAGTACTACGGCATCGCGACGACGGAAAAGTCGCCGTTTTGGCTCGACGTCATCGCTCGAGGAACCGCCGGCCACGCCTCGCGTCCGACGCCGGACAATCCCGTGCACCGCCTGGTGCACGCGCTCGATCGCATCGCCGCGTGGCGCACGCCGCTCGTGGTCACACCCACGGTGAACCGCTATTTCCGCGATCTCTCACCCCTGGTGAGCGATACCATGCAGCGTCGCTGGTTTGCCGACATCGCCACCGCGCTCCGGGACTCAAACGTCGCGCGAGCGATCACCGCCAACATCGGGTACAACGCGCTCCTGCGAAACACGATCTCGATCACGGGGCTCAAGGGAAGTGACAAGACCAACGTCATTCCCCCGATCGCCACGGCCGTGCTGGACGTGCGACTTCTCCCCGGACAAGATCCCGCCGCATTTCTTGCCGATTTGACTCGCGTGATCGGAGATAGCGCGGTGACGTTGCGTCCGCAGGGTCCGAACTGGCCCGCAACCGAGAGCTCGACCGATACCGATCTGTACCGTGCGCTGGTCGCGGTTGCCCGTGCGCGCCACCCCAATGCGGTCGTCACCACGTCCATGCTCGCCGGCTTCACCGACAGCCATCATTTCCGGCGGCTCGGCATCACCAGCTATGGCCTCGGACCATTTCCGCTCACGCCCGGGGCGGAGAGCGGGATCCACGGGAACGACGAGCACGTCAGCATCGACGCGCTGCGGTTTGGTGTACGGTTCTACTACGACGTCGTGACTCGCGTCGCCGCGAAATAAACGGCGATCTACTTGAGTGGGACGACGAAGCGCACGACGAGTTGTTCGGCGGTCTGGGGACTTACACTACAGAAACAATCGGTGCCGATGATTCGCTTCACGCCAAGCACCTCGGCTTCGGCGATGCCGGTGACGTCGCGGAACGTGATCTCGAGCATTTGGCCGTCGATCACCCGGTAGCTCATCGGCCGGCCAAGCAGGCGGTGATGCGGATCGATCTTCGCAAGGCCGTCGGCGAGTTTGCGCTGCAGCTCGGTGATGGCGTCGGTCGTCGTCATCGGTCGAGGATGGCGGCGGCGTTGCGCCGCATCCCGCGATAGCCGGGCCGGCTGAACGGCGTACCGCTGTAGCGCCGCTCGAACTCTCCTGCATCCATCGTCGCCAGCGCGCGGAGATCGGGTTCGGCAACGTCCCCCCGCGCCGTGAAGGCGGCATCGCCGGTCGCGCGCGCGAAGCTCACATTCCAGGGGCAGACGTCCTGGCAGATGTCGCACCCGAACAGCCAGTCGCTGACCTGTTCACGTTGCTTCTCAGTGAATTCGCCGCGGTGCTCGATCGTCAAATACGAAATGCACGCGCGCGCATCGAGATCGCGCGGTCCCACGAATGCCTGCGTGGGACAGGCGTCCAGGCAGCGGCGGCACGTGCCGCACCGGTCTGCATCGAACGGACGATCTGGCTCGAGTTCGGCATCCGTCAGCACGACGCCGATAAACGTGAAGGAGCCGACCTCCGGGTGAATGAGCATCATGTTCTTGCCGATCCAGCCCAGCCCCGCGAGCTGTGCGAGCTCCCGCTCGGGGACCGGGCCGGCATCGACGTAGCAGCGCGTCGTCGCACCTGGAACGAGCTCGCGGATGGCAGTCGCGAGTTGCTCCAGCCGTGCGCCAAGGACGTCGTGGTAGTCGGAGGACCAGGCGTACTGCGCCACGCGCGCCCCGGGGCGTGGCCCCGAGGCTTGCGCGGAATGGAAGTAGTTCGTGAGGGTGACAACCGCTGTTTTGGCACCGGCCATGATGAGCCGCGGATCTTTCCGCTTCGCCGCTTGCCGGCTGAGGTACGTCATCGTGCCCGCATGCCCGGCCGCGAGCCAGCGGTCGAGCTCCGCGGCGTGCGGGTTCTTGTCGAGTGAGGCGATTCCAGTCATGGAGAAGCCGAGCTCACTGGCGCGACGCTTGATCTCGACGCCGTTCACAACCCCATCGTCTCCCGCCGCCACCGCGCGAAGTTGACGACATCGCGCGGGGGAGGAACTGCGTTCGCGTCGCCATAGGCGGTGAACATGCGCCACTGCATGTAGTCGCGTGGGGGCAGGGGCAAAAACGGCGGATGCTTGTACCAATCGCGGGCGCGGAAACTCCATGTGAGGCGCAGCAAATCCACCGCGAGTCGCGGATTCACCAGTGCCCGCAGCGCCAAACGCCAATAGAGTCCGGTCCAACTCGCGATAGGCTGCATTCCTTCTGTATATTCCCGGCCTATGACGCTTGCAAGCAGCGCTGCACCACGCGCGCTCGGACTCGCTCGCTACCGGAGCGAGTTTCCCATCTTTAGGGATCGCGTCTACCTGAATACCTGCTCGCTGGGAGCGTTGGGCGAGCGGTCTCGCCGCAAGGTAGTGGAATATCTCGATCTCTGGCAGAGCCGCGGCGCCTCCGCCTGGTACGACGTCTGGTGGCAGGCGCTCGAGGATCTGCGCGCGCGCTATGGCCGGATCATCAACGCCGCCTCCGGTGAGATCGCGCTGGCGCCGAGTATTTCTGTCGCCCTGAGTGCCGTGGCGGAGTCGCTCGATTACGCCAAACGTCCCAAAGTCGTCATCACGTCACTCGACTTCCCGACCGTGGCCTATCAGTGGCTGGCCAAGGCCGGTCATGGCGTCGAACTCGTCGTGCTCGAGAGTCCCGACAAGATCAGCGTCCCCGTCGAAGCGATTGCTCGTGCGGTTGACGACCGCACCGCGCTCGTCGTGACATCGCACGTCTATTTCACGACTGGCGCGATTCAGGATATCAAGCGCGTTGCTGCCGCGGCACATGCGCACGGCGCACTGTGCCTGATCGATGCCTACCAGTCGGTTGGTCAGATCCCCGTGGACGTACAGGAAACAGGTGTAGATGCTCTGGTCGCCGGCGGGCTCAAGTGGCTGCTTGGCGGCCCCGGGATCGTCTTCCTCTACGTTCGTCAGGCGGTCGCGCGGCAGCTCGAACCCCGGATCTCCGGATGGTTTGGGCAGCGGGAGCAGTTCGCCTTCGATCCCCGCGGGTTGTCCTTTCATGACGACGCGCGCCGCTTCGAAATGGGGACGCCGTCGCTCGCGGCCGTCTACGCGCAGCTTGGAGGTCTCGAGTACATCGAGGAGATCGGCGTCCCGAAGATTCGGGAGACCACCGCCACCTTGACCGAAGACCTGATCGCCAGGCTGCGGGACGCCGGCTTCAAGCCCAAAGTCGCCGCCGAGCCGGAGCGACGATCGGCGATTGTAATGGTTCCGATGCCCGACCCGACGGCATCCGTGCGACACCTGGCGGCGGGCGGCGTGATCGCCGACAGCCGGCCCGGCCACGTCCGGTTTTCGCCCTTCTTCTATAACGTGCAGGATGACCATGTCCGAGCAACCGAGCGCCTCGCCTCGCAGCCCGCTAACTGAAGACGAACAACTCCTCATCCCGCCGCAGATCGTTCCGATGGAACGGCGGGCGTCGTTTACGAGCACGGATCCGTGGCGTGTGCTGCGTATCATGGGCGAGTTCGTCGAGGGGTTCGACACGCTGTCCGATGTTCGCAATGCGGTGACGGTGTTCGGCTCGGCGCGGACCCTGGAGGGCGATCCGTTCTACACGGCGGCGCTCGAGACCTCACGTATGCTCGCCAAGGAAGGGTTTGCCATCATCACCGGCGGCGGACCGGGCATCATGGAAGCGGCCAATCGTGGCGCGAAAGAGGGTGGCGGCCTGTCGATTGGCTGCAACATCGAGCTGCCGTTCGAACAGGGCACCAATAAGTGGGTAGAGCGGTCCATCAATTTTCGCTACTTCTTTGTGCGCAAGACGATGTTTGTGAAGTATTCGACGGCATTCATCACCTTTCCCGGAGGCTACGGCACGATGGACGAGCTGTTCGAAGCACTGACCCTCGTGCAAACGGGCAAGGTGAAGCAGTTCCCGGTGGTGCTGTTCGGCCGCAAGTACTGGAGCGGACTCGCCGACTGGCTGAAGGAAAAGGTGGCGGGTGAGGGCAAGATTTCGTCCGAGGATCTGAATCTGTTCCTCGTGACCGATGAGCCTAAGGAAGCACTCGGTTGGATCGTCGATGCGCGCGAGCGCCGCACGCGTGCCTTCCGCGCCATGCAACCCGCCGGCCAATCCACGCGATGACCCAAAACGAATACCTGCGCGGCCAGCGGATCGATCCGCATCCGATCACCGGCAAAGAGACGGTGGCGGAGCTCGTCGAGAACGCGTTCCTGGCGTACAACGCCGGCCGGCTCGCGGAAGGCTGCCGGCTGTTCACGGAGCGAATGCTCGAAGACGACGTGACCGTTGGGATGAGTCTCACGGGAGCGATGACGCCGGCTGGTCTCGGCATGTCCACGATCATTCCACTCATCGAAGCGGGATTCGTCGACTGGATCGTGTCTACCGGA
>DATBFV010000196.1:0-5059 GCA_036558345.1 Gemmatimonadales bacterium
TGCGTTCCGTGCCGAGCACGTCGGCTTCATCTTTCAGATGTTCAATCTGATTCCGTACCTGTCGATGCTCGAGAACGTGCTCCTGCCCGCGCTCTTCTCGCGCGCGCGGCGCGCGCGTATTGCCGGCGCCGCGGCGCGGGCCGAGGGGCGTCGTTTGCTCCGCGCACTTGGCCTGGCGTCCGAGAGCCTGCTCAACCGGCCGGTCACTCAACTCAGCATCGGCCAGCAGCAACGCGTGGCAGCAGCGCGTGCGCTTCTCGGGCGCCCGGATCTCATAGTGGCCGATGAGCCTACCTCGGCGCTCGACTTCGATACCCGTGCCGGCTTTCTCGAACTACTGATGCGCGAATGCGCGAGCGCGGGTACGACGCTGCTGTTCGTGAGTCACGACACTTCGCTCCGGCCGCTGTTCGATCGCAGCGTGGCTTTGCGAGAGATCAACGCGGCCAGCGCCGAGGAAGTGCACTGATGGCGATTGCACGCCTCGCCTGGCGCAGCCTCTGGAACCGCCGCACGACCGCGATGCTCACGGTGTTCGCCATCGCCTTGAGCGTCGCCCTGCTGCTGGGAGTGCAGAAGATCCGCACTGCCGCGCGGGAGGGGTTCGCCAATACGATCTCCGGGACCGATCTCATCGTGGGCGCACGCAGCGGCCCCATCAATCTGCTGCTCTATGCGGTGTTTCGCATCGGCGATGCGACCGCAAACGTTTCGTGGGCGAGCTATCAGAAGATCGCACGCCATCCGGACGTCGCCTGGACGATACCGATCTCACTCGGGGACTCGCACCGCGGTTTTCGCGTCATGGGAACGAGCTCCGACTACTTCGCGCACTACCGTTTTGCCGCTACGCATCAACTGGAGTTTGCCGCGGGCGCGCCCTTCGCCGATCTGTACGATGCGGTCCTGGGCGCGGACGTGGCGCAATCGCTCGGCTACAAGCTGGGCGATCGGCTGATCATCGCGCACGGACTCGGGGCCGTGAGCTTCGCGCAGCACGCGGATAAGCCGTTTCGCGTGGCGGGAATTCTGCAGCGCACGGGCACGCCGGTCGATCGCACGGTGCATGTCGGCCTCGAAGCCATCAGCGCGATCCACGTTGACTGGCAGACCGGGATGCAGGCGCCGCCCGCATTTCGCGTGAGCGCCGAGCAGGCGCGGCAGCGCGACCTGACGCCGGACAGCATCACGGCGTTCCTGGTCGGCATGAAGTCGAGGATCGCCGTATTCCAGATGCAACGGGCCATCAACGAGTACCGCGAGGAGCCTCTGCTGGCGATTATTCCGGGCGTTGCGCTCGAGCAGCTGTGGGGCATCGTGGGTGTGGCCGATCGCACGCTGATGATCGTGGCGGCGTTCGTGGTGCTTGCCGGGCTCCTCGGCATGCTCACGGCGCTCCTCGCGAGCCTCAACGAGCGCCGGCGTGAAATGGCGATCCTGCGCTCCGCCGGAGCGCACCCACGGCACGTCTTTGCACTGCTGGTAGCCGAGTCCGGCATCCTCGCGGCGAGCGGGGTCCTGCTCGGGATGGCGCTGACCTACGTGCTGCTGCTCGCAGCGCGGCCGTTCCTCGCCGGCCGCTATGGAATATTCCTGGAGATCACGGGCCTCGCCGCCGACGAGTGGCTGCTGTTGGGCGCGGTAGTCGCGTCGGGATTGCTCGCGGGCTTCATCCCGGCGGCGCGTGCCTATCGCAACTCGCTGGCGGACGGTTTGACGATTCGCGTATGACTTTCCTCGGAGCGATGAATGTCACGTGAGACAATTAGTGCTGTGATTCTGGTGAGCGTCACCTGTCTGCTGCTCGCCGGTACTTCGCTGGCCATCGAGGCGCCCGACACTTCCAAGCCCGCCAAGCCGAGGGTAACGGCCAAGCCGATCGACCGCAGCAAGGTGCTGCAAGTCGACTGGGAAGAACTGGTGCCGGTGGACGATCGCTCCAAGTTCAGCCTGGTACCGCCGCCGCCGCTGCACGACTACCTCTCAGGCGAAGCCGGGCCTGCAGCGCAGCAGCTGCCCGGTAGCGAGGTCAACAAGGACCTCGATGGGCTGGCCATCCGAATACCGGGATTCATCGTGCCGGTGGATCTCGACAAGCACAACCGGGTCACCGAGTTCTTCCTGGTGCCGTATTTTGGCGCCTGCATTCACGTCCCGCCGCCGCCACCCAACCAGATCGTGTTCGTGAAGCTCAAGAACAGTTTCGCGCTCGAGTCCATGGAGGACGCGTACTGGGTCACGGGGAAAATGAGTGTCCAGAACCGAAAGACGCGCTTCGGTTCCGCGGCCTACTCCATGGCTGGCGCGAAGGTCGAGATCTACAAGTACTGAGCATGAGTAGAACGTCGTGGATTCCCGGTTGCTCACTTGCGCTAATGCGGCAAGCGCGAGTTAGACCGGCCGCCCGTCTCGCTCAGGCCTGCTCAAAGTCAGCAACGGTGCGACTCGAAACGCGGCGGCGTCTTTGCTGTAATCACAGGGGCTACGACTCTCTATCGACCATACGAACCGCGGGACGAACCAGGGCCGGCTGAAGGAATCTTCGGGCCATGCGCCATAGTCGCACCGTGGGTGAGGGAGGTTTTGCATGCGTTCGAGTTTCGGTCCCGCGGCCGTTGCCCTTTGCACGGCGATCATCCTGAGCCCGCCAGGCGCGAAAGCGGCACGCAACGACCTGATCAATCTCGAACCAACCCCTGTCGAACTGGAGGTGCCTGAGAAAGAGCGCAAGCGCGATAAGGTCTACGGCTCACTGGCGTATCGCCTGATCGGTCCCGCGGTGGGTGGACGGCTCACGCGTGTCTACGGCGTGGCCGGTGATCCGAATACCTACTACCTGGCCGCAGCGCAGGGCGGCGTGTGGAAGAGCATCAACGGCGGTCTCGAGTGGACCCCCGTGTTCGACGAGCAGCCGACGCAATCCATCGGCTCTCTGGCCGTCGCCGCGTCTGACCCCAACGTGATCTACGTGGGCTCTGGCGAAGCCAACATACGCGGCAACGTCGCCATGGGCACCGGCATCTTCAAGTCGAGTGACGCGGGCAAGACCTGGACGCAGGTGTGGAAAACGCGCGGACAGATCGGAACGCTCGTCGTGCATCCCGGCAATCCCGATATCGCCTACGCCGCGGTTCTGGGCTCTCCATTCGGCCCGAATGCGGATCGAGGTGTCTACCGGACGGTGGACGGTGGCCGCACCTGGCAGCGGGTCCTGTTCAAGAACAGCGACACCGGCGCCTCCGACATCGCCATGGACCCGATCAATCCGCGCATCCTGCTGGCTGGGCTCTGGCAGGCACGACGCACCCCCTGGAGCCTGACAAGCGGCGGTCCCGGCAGCGGCCTGTATCGGTCGATTGACGGCGGCGACCACTGGACGAAGATCACCGGCGAAGATTTCCCCAAGGACAACGTGGGCAAGGTCGGCGTGGCATTTGCGCCCTCCGACAGTCGTCGTGCGTACGCACTGATCGAGGCTGAAAAGGGCGGACTTTTCCGGTCCGACGACAACGGCGAGACGTGGACGCTCGTGAACGAGTCGCACACCTTGCGACAGCGCGCCTGGTACTACTCGACCATGACGGTCGATCCGAAGGATCTCGACACCGTCTGGTTCCCGCAGGTCAACCTCCTGCGCAGCATCGACGGCGGCAAGACCGTGCAGTCGATGCAGAAAAAGCTGCATCACGGCGACAATCACGACCTGTGGATCGACCCGCGCGATCCCTTGCGAATGATCGACGGCAACGACGGCGGGGTCGACGTCACGACGGACGGCGGCAAGACCTGGTACTCACCTCCCTTGCCGCTCGCGCAGTTCTACAACATCGATGTCGACGATCGCGTGCCCTACCACGTGGGCGGAACGATGCAGGACTGGGGCACCGCATCAGGTCCTTCACGCGCGTTGAACGAAGGCGGCAATATTCCCGGCCTGTGGCTCGCGGTCGGTGGCGGAGAGTCGGGCGACTTCGCGTACGACCCTGCCGAACCCGGCAACATCTACGCTGGCGAATACGGAGGCTATCTCTCGCACTACATCGAGGGCAGCGCGCAGCAGCGCAATATTTCGATCTATCCGTTCGATCCGTCCGGTCATGGGGCGGCCGACCTGGAGTACCGCTTCCAGTGGACCGCGCCACTCGCCACCTCGCCGCACGATCCGAAGGTGCTGTATCACGGTGCCAATGTCCTGTTCCGCACGCGCGACCGCGGCGTGACCTGGGAAAAGATAAGCCCGGACCTGACGCGGGACGACAAGTCGAAGCAACAGTGGTCCGGTGGGCCGATCACCGGTGACAACACCGGGGTCGAGGTCTATGACACGATCTTCGCCATCGCCGAATCGCCACTGGCGGCCGGCACGATATGGACCGGCAGCGACGATGGCCTGGTGTACATCACGCGCGACGACGGCGCGAACTGGGGCAAGGTCACTCCGCCGGGACTGCCGATGTGGGCGAAGGTGGGATGCATCGCCCCTTCGCCGCATCAGGCAGGAGGCGCATGGGTGGCTGCGGACGCGCACTGGTCGGATGACGCGCATCCGTACCTGTTCCACACGACCGATTTCGGGAAGTCGTGGCGACGCATGGGCGGAGACCTGCCCGAGGACGCGACCGTGCTGAGCGTTCGGGAAGATCCCGACGACGCGCAGTTCATCTACATTGGCACGGAGCACGGCGTGTATGTCTCCCGCGACGGCGGTGTCACATTTGAGCCGCTCAAGCTCAACCTGCCCGCCGTGGCGGTGACGGACATCGAGACGCGGCACGGCGATCTCATCCTCGGCACACGCGGTCGAGGCATCTGGGCACTCGAGGACACCATAGCCTTGCGCCAGGCGTCTCCCGTCGCGCGTGAAAGCGCCCTGCAGTTGTTCTCGAGCAAGCCCGCGTACCGCTTCCGCAATGAAACACGATGGTCGAAAGAGGGCGGACTCAAGGATCCAAAGATCGGCGCTCAGGTCAGCTACTGGCTCAAGAACAAGCCCGAGGGCGACTTGTCCATGGAGATCTACGATGCGCAGGGACGCAAGGTGCGCACGTTGAGCAGCGTC
>DATBFV010000197.1:0-12624 GCA_036558345.1 Gemmatimonadales bacterium
ATGTCTTCGGTCACGCCGCTGTCCACGAATGCGGGGAGCATGTTCCCCACCGCGATGGCGTGCAGCGCCGTGGCCACAAAGATCGCGAATGTCGCGCGCGACGTATGGGCCCGCATCGCATCCTGCGCCGCGAGCGTGTCGGCCAAGACGCCCGGCAACGGACCGTCGTCGCGGATCGATCCCGCGAGCACATAGGGAACGCGGTTCACGACGAGCGCGTGCATGATGCCGCTCTTGACGATGCCCTGGCCCACCGCCTTCTCGATGGATCCTGCCCGCCGGATGGCGTTGATCGCCCGCATGTGCAGCCCGTGGCCGCCTTCCACGCTCTCGCCGGAGCTGGACATCCCAAGGGTCGTGCCGAAGATCGCGGCCTCGAGATCGTGTACCGCGACCGCATTGCCGCCCAGCAAGGTTTGGCAGTAGCCATTCTCGATGAACCAGATCATGTCTTCGCGCGCGCGCGAGTGTACGAGCGCGGGCCCGATCACCCAGAGAATCTCGCCGCCGCGCTGCTTCTCCTCACCGAGCAGCTGCGCGAGCACGCCGTAATCCACCGGCCGCTCGCGCGACACTTCCGCCGCCATGAAGCGGAACTCGTTGGGACTGTGCGTCCCGCTGAGAAAGCCTTCGACGTGGACGAAGATGCCTTCGCTGCCGTCCTCAGCGGCACCTACGGCGACCTTGTCGCCGTGCCGCACGCGCCGCGGCTCCGTCACGACGAGATCTTCGGCGCCCGCCTGCACGATGACGCAGTCCATCCGTGGCAGACGTGGACGGCGCCAGTCCCCGCCCGGCAGCTTCACGTAGGTCGGCAGGTTCGTAGTCGAAAAAAAACCGTCGGGGAGGACCCCGTCGGCTGGTGCAGGCGTGAACCGCGCGTCGGGCGCGCTCGCCAGTGGCGCCGCTGCAAAATTGGGTGGTCGGTACTGAAACCGAGGACGACTCACAGGCCGGTCAAGATACCGGAATGGAATTGGCTTTCACAAGAGTGATTGCGGATCGCGATCAACAATGACCGCGCCTCCGCGATGGGCCTTGGCCCGCCAGGCGCGCACGACACGGCCGAGCGCGTGGGGTTCCGTCGACTTGGCGAGCACGTGCCAGCGCCATTTTCCCTTGAGCCGCATCAGCGGACACGGCGCCGGGCCAAGCACCGACAGCATACCCTCGAGGCGCTCCTGCGCCGCCCGCCTGAGCCAGGCGGCGACCTTCTCCGCCAGGTCGGCCGTCCTCGCATGGTCTGCCGTCGCGATCACGAAGCGAACCAAACCAATCCGCGGAGGATACGCGGGGTTTGGAGGTGAGCGAAGTGGTAGTTCGGCTGCCGCAAATTGTGCGACCGAGTGCGCTGCCGCGGCGCGAATGGCGTGATGATCCGGTGCGCGCGTCTGCACATAGACTCGCCCGCCACGCGGCCCCCGCCCGGCCCTCCCCGCGACCTGGGCCACGAGCTGGAAGGTGCGTTCGCCGGCCCGGAAGTCGGGGAAATGCAGACCCGTATCAGCGTCCACCACGCCGACGACCGTGACGTTCGGGAAGTCGAGCCCCTTGGCGATCATCTGCGTACCGAGCAGCACGTCGACCTCGCCTCGGGCGACACGCTCGAGGATGTGGTGGTGCGCCCATTTGCTGGAGGTCGTGTCGAGGTCCATGCGGGCGATCCGCGCCGTGGGGTAGCGCATTCCGACAAAGTGCTCCAGCTGTTGCGTGCCTAACCCGCGTAGCCGCTGCGTCGCCGAGCCGCAGAGTGCACACGTTTCCGGCACCGGCTCCTCGTGGCCGCAGTAATGGCACCGCATCGCCGGAGGCGTCTGATGCACGGTGAGCGCGATCGCGCAATTCGGGCAGTTGGCCACATTCCCGCACGCGGGACACTGCACAAACGTGGCAAAGCCACGGCGATTGAGAAGCAGAATCACCTGCTCGCCCCGCTCGAGCGCGCCGGCGACACCCGAGTCCAATGCCTCACTCCACGGAATCGCACCTGCCTCGGCAACCCGCGGCGCACTCCGGAGATCGACGACCTCGACAGCGGGAAGCGGACGGGCACCGACGCGGGCGGGCAACGTGAACGTGGCGATCTTGCCTTGGGCGGCGAGGTCGAGCGTCTCGAGCGATGGAGTGGCGCTGCCCAAGATGAGCCGCGCGCCCTCGAGACGCGCTCGGATTGCGGCCGCGTCGCGCGCGTGGTAGCGCGGCGCCGAGCCCTGCTTGTAGCTCGGTTCGTGTTCTTCATCCACGACGATGGCGCCAAGCCGCTGCACCGGCGCGAAGACGGCCGAACGCGGACCCACGGCCACGACGCGTTCGCCGCGCCGCAGCGCGCGCCAGGCATCGGCGCGCTCGCCGTCCGAGAGGCCGGAGTGCAGCACCGCTACCTGGTCTCCAAACACGCCTCGCACGCGAGCCACCGTTTGCGGCGTCAACGCGATCTCGGGGACGAGCAAGATGGCCCCGCTTCCAGACGCTACGACGCTACGAAGTACGTCCAGATAGACGAGCGTCTTGCCCGATCCGGTGACACCGTGAACCAGAGCAGGTCGCTGGTTGTCGCCGGCAAGAATGCCATCGACCACGCGGCGCTGATCGTCAGTGAGCGAGGGTGGTGGAGGAGAAGACAGGCCGGCGAACGGATCTCGCACTTCGGGCACGCGTTCGAAGCGGGCGAGTCCTTGCTTCACCAGCCCTTCGAGGGCACTCGAGGAGAACTTGAGCTGGCGCACGAGGTGCGAGGTTGGCGCCGATCCGCCAAGGGCCTCCACGGTTTCATAGACGGCGCGGCGCTTCGGGGCTCGCTTGAAGCGCCGCTCGCGCTCGAGCAGCGACTCGAGGCCATTCCCCGTCAGCACCAGCAACCGCTCGGCGGCCGGCGCCGGTCCCGCCGGGCGCGCGACGCTCCACAGTGGACCAGGCAGGATCGCGCGCAGCGCGAGGCCCAGTGGGGCGCCGTAATAGTCCGACATCCACTTTGCGAGATCGAGCAGCGCGGGGGAGATCGCCGGCTCAGCGTCCGGCGCGGCCGCGAGCGCCTTGATCATGATGCCCTCTGGCGGCCGTCGTCCATCGACATCCGTCACGATGCCCACCACGCTGCGCCGCTGCAGCGGAACGACCACGCGCGCGCCAGGCACGACACGTTCCGCGAGGGCATCCGGGACTTCGTAGATGTAGGAGCGGCTAACCGGGACGGGGAGCACCACCGCGGCGTACCGCGGGGGGAGTGCGGTCATTTGCGGCGGACGCCGAGGCCGGGCTCCGAAGGAAGACGGATCTGCCCCTGGTCGATCGTCGCACCGCGGAATGGATCGTCCACGGTGAGCGCCGCGCCGTCCAGATCGGCTGCATCTACTAATGGCGTGAAGTGTGCCGCAGCCGTGATGCCGAGCGACGTTTCGATCATGCAGCCGACCATCACGAGCATGCCGTGGGCGCGTGCGGTGGCGATCATGCGTAGCGCCTCACGCAGCGAGCCGCACTTGGCCAGCTTGATGTTGATTCCATCGGCGCGGCCCACGAGCTTCGGAATGTCCGCGGCCACCAGGCAGCTTTCGTCCACCACCACCGGCAATTCGTATGTGGCCGCGAACTTCCGGACCTCCGCCAGCCCATCGAGATCTTCGGGAACGAGCGGCTGCTCCAAAAACTCGACGCCGTAGTCCTTGAGTCTGGGGATCATCTGTTTGGCGCGCTTGACGTCCCAGCCGGCGTTTGCATCCACCCGAATCGGCTTGTCGGTCGCATCGCGAATCGTCTTGAGGATCTCCTCGTCCCGATCGGTGCCAAGCTTGATTTTCAGAATCGGATATTGCTCAGCCTCTTCGACCTTCGCGGCGATTTTTTCATTGGTGTCGAGGCCGATGGTAAATGACGAGACCGGCGCCTTCTTCGGATCGAGCCCCCACAACCGCCAGACCGGCTGGCCCATTTTCTTGCCGACCAGATCGTGCAGCGCGGCGGAGAGCGCGGCGCGAGCGGCCCAGTTCTTGGGAACCGCCTTTTCCCACCGCGCTTCAGCCCCTTCGAGATCGAAGGGATCCTGCGGCAGGTGCGCCTTGAGCCGCTCGAAGGCCGCCAGCACCGAATCCAGCGACTCGCCATAGAACGATGAGGGATCGGCTTCCCCCCAACCCTCCTGCCCGTCGCCATCCACGAGTCGAACCCACGCGCGCTTGTAGCCGTTCGTCGATCCGCGCGCGATGACGAACGGATGCCGCGTGGTGATGGTGGCCTGCTCGACGAAGAGCGTCAGAGCCATCGTTGGCGCTTGAGCCACCACATGATGACGGCTGACGTCACCGCCATGACGGTGATCGCTCCCCAGAAGCCGAACGGATGATGCGTGAACGGCATCTGGCTGAAGTTCATGCCGAAGATGCCGCCGATGACGATCAGCGGCAGCGCCACGGTGGCGACGATGGACAGCTGCTTCATCACCGTGTTCAGCCGGTTCGAGGTCTGCGAGAGATAGGTCTCGAGCACCCCGGCGAGCAGATCGCGCACGGTATCCATCGACTCGACGATGCGGATGGTGTGGTCGTAGATGTCGCGGTAATAGAGCTGCGTTTCCGCGCGGATGTAGCCGCAGGGCCGGTTGGTGAGGATGTTCAGCACTTCCCGCAGCGGGCCGACGTGACGGCGCATCGAGAAGGCGGAGCGCTTGGCTTTAAAGATCTCGTGGATCAGGTGGGGATCGAATCTCTCGAACAGTCGTTCTTCCAGCTGGTCGACCAGCACGTTGAGCTCTTCCACCAGCGGGAAGTACGCGTCCACCGATTGGTCGATGATGTTGTGCATCACCATCTCGACGCCGCGCCCCATGAGCTCCGAGCTGCGCATCAGGCGCTCGCGCACGACCTCGCAGCTTTTCGAGGGAATCCCATGGACGGTGACCAAGAAATTTTTGCCGAGGAAGAAATAGAGATTTGACGTCGCGAGATCAAACGGCTCCGGCGTCCCTTCGTCGAACCGGATGACGGCGATGACGACGAAGACGTAGCGGTCGTATTCCTCGAACTTGACGCGCGTGCCGGGTGAGAGCGTGTCCTCGATCGCCAGCGGGTGAAAGCCGAAGACTTTCTCGAGCAGCGCGTGCTGATGCATGTTCGTGCTGTCGATATCGACCCAGAGTTCTCCTTCCCCAGCCTGGACGATTTCGCGCAACCGCGGCGGCGAGATATCCTGCTCGAGTGTGCCGTCGGGACGGCGATACAAGCTCGGCGGCCAGTTCTTGGAGGCCTGCGGAGGCTGCGAAGGGACGCTCGTGGCAGTCACAGCGTCAAGATAGCGCGGCCACGTGCGCCACGACACCGGCGGCGAGCAGATCGAGCCGGTAGCCGCCCTCCAAGACGCCGACGACGGGACGGGGGCCCATGCGTTGGCGTAATCCTTCAGTCCAATGAGTGATGTCTTCGGGCTCGAGTGTGAATTCACCGAGCGGATCGCCGGCGAGCGAATCGAACCCGGCCGACACGAGCAGGATGTCGGGCGCCCAACCGGAGAGGGCCGCGTCGACCCCCGCGAGGAAATCGCGAACGTAGATCGCACGCGGCAACCCGCCCGGACGGGGGATATTGAACACATTCCCGACGCCGCGCTCGTCCGCCGCTCCCGTTCCCGGATACCACGGATACTGATGCATCGAGACGAACCGGATCGAGGGATCGCGCTCGACGAGGGCCTGCGTCCCGTTGCCGTGATGGACGTCCCAATCGACGATCAGCACGCGCCCGCAGCCAAGCGCCTGGGCGTGGCGGGCCGCCAGCACCACATTGTTGAGGAAGCAGAATCCCATCGCGCGTTCGGCGAGGGCATGATGCCCGGGCGGCCGCGTGATTCCAAACGCCCGCCCTTGCTTCAGTCCCTGTTCCACCGCGGCGAGCGCAACACCCGCCGAGGCCAGCACGCTTTCCCAACTCCGCGGGCCCATGAATGTGTCCGCGTCGAGCGCGCCACCGCCACGCGCCGCCAACGCCTCGAGCATGTCCAAGTATTCGGGGGGATGCACGCGCTCGATTGCCGCTCGCGTTGCCGCGGGTGCTTCGACCCAGCGGACGTGTGGGCCGAGCTCCGGCCGGCGCAACGCCTCGAGCACCGCCTCGAACCGCTGGGGACGCTCCGGATGCCCCGCACCGCCGTAGTGATGCCGGCAGGCCGGGTTCCAGACGACTGCGGTGGACACTAATTCAGACGGTGAGTGTGCAGCAGATTGCGCAGCGACTCCACTTCGCGTTTCATGTCCTGCCGATCCTGATCCAGCTCGCGCATCACCCGGCGATACCAGAGCCAGCCAATCACGACCAGCCCGGCCGAGACCGTGAACACGGTCGCCAGGATGTAGCGGTCGACGATGAACAGGAGCGCCGCGTTGAGCAACAGAAACCCGACGGCGAAGATCGTGACGCCCCGGCTGAACGCGTAGCTGGTCATCGGACCGGTTGGCGACGTCCGGGCAGCACGATGAAAGGGGCGTTCGGCACGACGCCGATCGCACGGAGCGTGAGGGATTCATCGAAGAGTGTCGCGCCGCGGAACTTCACAACGTACGCCGGCTCGTCACGCGTGGTCTTGAGTGCCGCCCGCAGCGCCTGATGTTTCAGCTGGCCGACCGTGGTCGCGTCATCGACCTGGATCGAGACGGTCTCCCACGCGCTCGTCACCATCACGCGCACGGGAAATCGCTCCGTCGCCGCTGCAGCGGTCATGCGACTTCCACGCTGGATGCGAGCGGCAGCGTCGAGAAAAACCGGTCGATTGCTTGATCGAAGAACAGCGTCGACGCGCGGACGCGCGTGACCGCCTGGTCTGGCCAGGCGCTGATCACGAGCTCCTCCCCGCCCTGCCCGCGCAGATTCAGAAAGCCTGGTCCTTCCTTTTCGACGAAGGCGGAATTCGCCGGCACGCGCTCGGCAAAGAAGATTTTGGCACGCGACAGGACCTCGGCAGGCGGGAGCAAGACGCTGGTCGTATGGATCATGGTGCGAGAAAAGATAGCGAGCCGCTCACCTCGGCGCTTCGGGCCAGTGCTGGTCCGGCCGCGCCGGTGGCGGCTGGTCGGCATCCAAGCGATCGGCGCGAATGTCGGCGTAGATGAAGTTCTCGGGCGGCACGGGCGAATCCGCGAGGCGCCGCAACATGGCGAGCTGCCCGACGTGCGTCAGGGTGTCCGCGAACGGCCCTTGGAGCAACTGCTCCGTCGACAGCGAGCACGTCGCGCCGCTGTCGAGTAGGCTCCCGACGGCGTGCAACAACGCGTGAAATCGTTCGACTTCTTCCCGGAACGTGGGGAGCGGCTCAGGTCCATACGTGCCTCCTTCGAAAAATGTGCGCACGTAGCCCATCAGCCCTGCCATGTGCCGGACCAGTTGGGTCGGAGTCCGGACGCGATTGCCGGCGCTGAAGTTCGCGTAGTGCTCCGGCGCGCCGCGTAGCGCTTTTTGCGTGCGGTACGCGATCGCGGCGAGAACGTGTCGCAGGAGTTGGCGATCCCGATCCATGAAGTGCCCGGTCTCAGTCGTCTAGCGGCGAAACATGAAGAACACCGCGCCGCACATGCATAGCGCGGCCCACAGGTAATTGAGCCGGACCGGCTCGTTCATGTACAGGGCGGCGAACGGCACGAAGACGCTCAGCGTGATCACCTCCTGCAGGATCTTCAGCTGGCCGAGTTGGAGCTGCGTGTGACCGATGCGATTGGCCGGCACCTGCAACAGGTACTCGAACAGTGCGATCCCCCAGCTCACCAGCGCCGCGACGATCCAGGGTTTCTGACTGAGATGTCGCAGGTGAGCGTACCAGGCAAATGTCATGAACACATTGGAAAGCACCAGTAGGATGATCGTCTTGGCGACCACCGGCATGCGCGCGTCCTCGGGAAGGGTCCCCCTATTGTAGCACGCGCCGCTAGGTCGACAAAAGCGCGCGCAGCGAGTTCTCTATTTCGGAATTCGGCACGGCGCGCGCACCCCAGTCACGCGCGGCGCGCAACGCCGCGACGTCGACATGCGAGCCGAATGCCAGCACCGGGATCCCGCGCTGCACGAATTCGCGGATCCTGGTTTCGGCATTCGGCTTTCCGAGTTCGATGACGGCGATGTCGATGGGCGCTTCGCGGACCGGCTCCGACCCGGTGCTCCGCACGACCTCTTGCAGCTTGCCGCGGAAGAACAGGTCGCGGCACTCGATGAGGACCCGCTTCAACCTGCGAGCTTCTGCGTCAGGTACTCGACGAGCTTGCTCGTCGCGACCCGGTCCTGCTTGAGCGTGTCGCGGTCGCGAACGGTGACGGTTTGATCCTGCGTGGATTGGCCGTCGATCGTGATTCCGAACGGCGTGCCCGCCTCGTCCTGGCGGCGGTAGCGCCGGCCGATCGACCCCCCGTCGTCGTAGAAAACGTTGAAATGGCGGCGCAGGTCGTCGTGAATCTTGTGCGCCAACTCGGGCATACCGTCCTTGTTGACGAGCGGAAAGACGGCCGCCTTGAGCGGCGCGAGTGAGGGCTTGAGCTTCAGCACGACACGTTGCTCTCCCCCTTCGGAAGCTTCCTCGCCGCGCACCTCTTCCTCTCGATAGGCGTCGCACAGAACGACCAGCGTCGTGCGATCCGCACCCGCCGACGTCTCGACCACGTACGGAATGAACCGCTCGTTGGTCTTGGGGTCGAGATAGTCGAGCTTCTTGCCCGCATGCTTCTGATGATTGGACAGATCGAAGTCGGTGCGGTTGTGGATGCCCTCGAACTCGTTCCATCCGAACGGGAACTCGTACTGGATGTCGTAGGCGTCCTTGGCGTAATGAGCCAGCTCGTCGGGTCCGTGCTGGTGCCAACGCAGTTTCTCGGAGCGAATCCCCAATCCCTCGACCCATTTCAACCGCTCGGCGCGCCAGAATTCAAACCACTCGTTCTCACTGCCCGGCTTCACGAAGAATTGCATCTCCATTTGCTCGAACTCGCGCGTTCGGAAAATGAAGTTGCCGGGAGTGATTTCGTTGCGGAACGCTTTGCCGATTTGCGCGATGCCGAACGGGATCTTCTGGCGCGACGACTGCAAAACATTCAGGTAGTTGACGTAGATGCCCTGCGCCGTCTCGGGACGCATGTAGATCACCGCGGCCTGTTCCTCCACCGGCCCCATGAACGTCTTGAACATCAGATTGAATTGACGCGGCGCCGTGAGCGTCCCCTTGCTTCCGCACACCGGGCACTGCGCGTCGGGCTGGCCGGGCGTCCCTTTGATCCTGGGATCGTCGGCGCGGAAGCGGTTCTTGCACTGCTTGCAGTCAACCAGCGGGTCGGTGAAGCCCGACACGTGCCCCGAGGCCTCCCACACCTTGGGATGCATCAGGATCGCGGCATCGAGACCCTCGATGTCGTGCCGTTCGTGGACCATCGACCGCCACCAGCGTTCCTTGATGTTCTTCTTCAGCTCAACGCCGAGTGGACCGTAGTCCCACACGGAGCCGAGGCCGCCGTAGATCTCGGAAGATTGAAAGACAAAGCCGCGCCGCTTGGCGAGCGACACGAGCTTATCCATGGTCCTATCGACGGTGACTGGGGACATAAGGAGCCGGAAGTTACAAACGCAACGCCTCACGCGCGACCTGCTCGGCCATCCGGGAAAGCGCGCTCGCATCCAGCATGCGCCCGTCGCCATCTCCGCCCATCGCGTGCATCCCAACCGCCGCGTCCACGCGACCGGCCACCACGGCGACTTTCTTTCTCGCGGCCTGGGCGCGACGAATGACCTCGCCTGGCGCCTTTCCAACCAGCGACGTCCTGTCGAACGCGCCCTCACCGGTGATCACGAGATCGGCTTTGGCGAGCGCCGCATCGAAACCGGCGCGCTCCAAGACCCATTCCGCGCCACCGGTCAGATCGGCCTTGGCGAAGAAGGCCAGTCCAGCACCGAGCCCGCCCGCGGCTCCACCCATGGGAGTGATACCGAGCTCCGGCCGTCCCGCCTGGGCCCACAGTTCGGCGAGGCGAGTCAGGCCGGCCGCCAACCGTGGGATCTCCTCCGGGCGGGCGCCCTTCTGCGGGCCGAATACGGGTGCGGCGCCGTCGGCGCCCAACACGGGTGTCTGAACATCGGCCAAGGCCACGACACGCGCGTCGAGGTGCCAGCCGGAACCAAAGGAGGCGAGGTCTTCGAGCGCGCCACCGCCGTCGGGAAGAGGATCCCCCGCCGCGTTCTCGAACGTCCATCCAAACCCGCGCGCCGCGCCGGTGCCCCCATCGACCGTCGCCGTGCCACCGAGGCCGACAACGATCGTTTTCGCACCGCGATCGGCCGCGGTCCAAATCAACTCGCCGACGCCGCGCGTCGTTGTTCGCATCGGATCGCGGTCCTCGGGCTCGACAAGGGCGAGTCCACAGGCCGACGCGCTCTCGATGATGGCAGTCTCACCGTCGATCCACCCCAGCTCCGCGGACACCGGTTCGCCGATGGGGCCTGTGACCTGCAGGCGCTCGCGCAGTGCGCCCGTGGGCAGCACGACGTCGAGCAGACCATTGCCGCCGTCGGCGACGGGGCACTCGAGCACCGACGCGTCGGGAATCGCTCGACGAACGCCGATCGCCAAGGCCTCGGCGACCTGGCGCGGGCCCATGGTCCCTTTGAACGCAGCGGGGGCAACGAGGACAACCGGGGACATGTGAGAACAATAGCTAAAACGAGAAACCCCTTAGGTTTCCCTAAGGGGTGATCGCCTGCCGCACACCGTGCGCCCTAGAACCCGATGTGAGCGAAGCGAACGTCTTTCTCGCAAATCGGGGCGGCGCAACGGACTCTGGCAGCCGGGCTGTCTCGGAGAGACCCCTAGCTTTGCGCCCCGCCGTCACCGGCGGTTTGCCCTTTTCGAGAGATCTGCGCGCATTGAAAGCAAAAAAGGTGCCCATCTGTAACCACTGTCACAGCAATGACGAGGCAAACGACCTAGGTGAACTACCTAACTGTATTTTGCACTCAGAACCGCAGAATGCAGCAGCACGGAGGCACAGACGCCGCGTCGCTAGACTTCTATGATCTGATCTCTGCGGGTTCCCACACTGACATAACGAACCGGGGCGCCTGCCAAGTCCTGCAGTCGATCTACATACGCGCGCGCAGCCGCGGGTAAGTCCGCAAGTCGCCGAACTTCTTTCAAAGGCCTCTGCCAGCCGGGCACCTTCTCATAAATCGGCTGCACCCGCCCAATCGTCTCGACATCTGCAGGCATGCTGTCAATCGTCTCTCCATCGAGTCGATAGCCGACACCGACCGGAATCTCGGCGAACGTATCGAGCACATCGAGCTTCGTGACCGCCAATCCCGTGAGCCCATTCACCCGCACCGCGTACCGCACCACAACCGCATCAAACCAGCCGCACCGGCGTGGGCGCCCCGTCGTCGCGCCAAATTCGCCGCCGAGCTGCCGAATGCGCTCGGCGACATCGGGCTCCGCTTCGGTGGGCAGCGGTCCATTTCCCACCCGCGTCGTGTACGCCTTCACGACCCCAATGACCGCATCGATCGCGGTCGGTCCGATCCCGACACCGACCGCGGCACCGCCCGCCGTGGTGTTCGAGGACGTGACGTACGGATACGTGCCGTGATCGACATCGAGCAACGCGCCCTGCGCGCCCTCGAGCAGCACCGACTCACCGCGCTGCAGCGCGTCCCAGACGACGCGTCCGGCGTCCACGGCAAGCGGCAGCAACCGTGGCGCCAGGCGCTCGAGCAGCACGACGTGCTCTTCGGCGTTGGCGTGCTCCCCGCTGGCGGCTCCCAGCATGCCGAGCATCTGATTCGCCGCGGCAACGCGCGCGCGAACGAGCTCCTTCGCATGCGTAAGATTCCGCAGGTCCCCCACCCGCACACCGCGCCGGCCGTACTTGTCCTCGTACGTCGGCCCGATTCCCCGCCCCGTCGTCCCGATCTTTTCCTGCCGCTCGCGCGCGCGGTCCAGCAGCTTGTGATACGGCAACGTGAGATGCGCGCGGTCGGACACGTGCAGCTTCTGCTCCGTGCGCACGCCCCGCGCTTCCAATGCATCCAGCTCGGCGAACAACTGCTCGGGATCGAGGACGACGCCGTTTCCCACCACGCAAACGGCGCCCTGGAGGATGCCCGACGGGATCTGATGCAGCACGAACGACTTACCTTCGCCCGTGTCGACCGTGTGCCCGGCATTGGCGCCGCCCTGATACCGCACGACGAGATCGGCACGCTCGGCGAGGACATCGACGATTTTGCCCTTGCCCTCGTCGCCCCACTGGGCGCCGACGACCACCACACATTGGGTTTTCGGACCGAACACTGAGTGTCCTCGCTGGCAATAAAAAAGGGCCCCCGGCGGGGGCCCTGGAGTATCCTCTGAGGGAAGCTATTCGGCCCGGAGCACGCGCGCTAGCCCTGCGGCGACCAGCGCGGCACCGTCGAGCCGGACTCGACTCGTCGTATCGCTCGGCCGGTGGACGATCATCATCGTGCGCCAATTGCCCTTCATGATCGTGACGCACTCGCGGGCGATGTTGGCGAGTGCCAGCCCGTCCACGATCACCGGCAACCAACCCCAGCGGCGTGCGTTGAGCGCATCCGCCACCGCCCTCGCCAAGGGCCCGGCGCGGTGCATGAAGGCGGTCGG
>DATBFV010000198.1:0-42691 GCA_036558345.1 Gemmatimonadales bacterium
CAACCCCGACTGATACCAGTAGACCTGCTCCTTCGCCTGCCCAATCGGAAGAATAGCGCCACGGTCCTTCCGGCTGACCGACAGCGCGCGCGCCGTCGGATCGACGGCCTTCAGCCAGTCGAACAGCTCCGTGCCACGAAACCGCCGGGGCGACGCGCCGGTGCCACGCGTGCCGATCAGAGGCGCCAGGGAATCCTGGACGCCTTCCTCGTTGACGATGATTCCCGTATGGGCCGGCCAGCGGCCCGACAGGATCGTCGAATGGCCGGGCGCGGTCTCGGTAATCGCGTGGTCCTGATAGCCGTCGGTGAAGAACGCCCCTTCGGTCGCGAGCTGACCGAGTCCGCCGGTCAACTGCGACTTCCAGCGCGTGAAGTAATCGGCGCGCAGCTGATCGACGGTGATCACCACGACGAGCCTGGGCCGCGGCGGCGGCGAGGTCGGCGCGGCAAGCCAGCTCAGGAACGCAAGGCAGACGGCGAGATTCATGGCTCTGAAGGTAGTGGTGCCGGGGCGTCCTCGCGAATTCGCAGCGTGAGATAGATGACGAACACCATGATCCCGGCCGAAATGAAGAACGGGATGTGCTGACCCCACGACTCGTAGGCGCCTCCGGCGTACACGGGACCGACAATCGCCGCGAGACCCCGGTAGGTCTGCTGCACACCGAGTGTCAGTCCGATCTCATCGTGATGAGCGCGATGACTCACGAGTGCCGAGTTCGCAGGAAAGAGCAGCGCGGTGCCCAATGGCAACAGGATTTGCGCGCCGATGAACAGCGGAAGCGTTGGAGCCAGCGGCACCAGAACGAAACCGGTGAACAGCAACAGTGTCCCGAACTGCATGGTTCGCACTTCACCGAGCGTCGCATTGAACCAGCCGACCGGGGCCGTCCGCATCAGGACTCCGACCGCGCCGAATACCATAAAGAAGTAACCGATCTGATCGGCCGTGATCGCAAAGCGGTCGTGCAGGTAGAGCGAGAAGATCGGCGGCAGCGCGTTGAATGCCAGCATGGCCAGCGCGTAGATCCAGATGAGCAGCGACACCGGCCGCGTCGGGTCCGCGACTACTCGTGCCGCCGGCTGAACGATGTTTCGCACCGCCTCACCGATGGTCAGCGAGGGGCGCGGGCCATTGGCCATGGTCGGCGTGACGCCCGCCTGCGCCCACCGCGATTCGGGGAGCCACTTCCACGCGAATGCCACGTTGACCAGCACCAAGATGCTCGCGAACAACCCCGGTGCCGCTTCGCCAAAACGATGCATGAACGACCCGATCGCGGGACCGACGATGACGCCGGCGCTCGTGGCGGCAGACAGCCACCCCAAGGCTTTCGCGCGCTCGCGCGGCAGCATCGCGTCGGCAACATATGCTTGCACGACCCCGGTCGTGCCGCCACCCAATCCCTGAACAAAGCGCGACAAGAAGAGGAGCCAGACCGTGTGCGCAAATCCGAACACGATGTACGCAAATGCAGAGGAGCCCAATCCGACGAGCAGAGCCGGCCTGCGGCCATAGCGGTCCGAGACGTATCCCCACACCGGCGAGGAGACGAGCTGGGCCACCGGAAAGGACGCCGCGAGGAGTCCGACCACGGTCGCGCTGGCCCCGAAGTTGTTGGCGTACAGCGGCAACAGCGGCCAGATGATCATCAGGCCCATCATGTCCACAAACGCCACGAGCATCAGGACGGAGAGCCGCTTCATCGCCGCGCCCCTACGCCAAGCACGATGGCGCTGACGATCATGAGCACGACGCCAAACGCCGCGGCCACGCCGGTTTCGTCGAGACGCAAGCTCGAGAGAATCTCAATCGACACGGGTCGTGTTTCGTAGGTGTAGAGCACGATCGACGCGACGATATCGCCGAGCCCGGCGACAAGCGCGAGACTCGCCCCCGCCGCGAGCCCCGGCCGGAGCTGCGGCAACGTCACGCGCGCGAGCGTACGCCACCGGCCCGCGCCGAGACTCGCCGCGGCTTCTTCCAGCGACGGGTCGAGCTGTCGGTAGGACGCCAAGATGCCCCGGCCGGTCAGGGGCAGTGCGCGAACGAGATAGGCGAGCGGCAAGAGCACGGCGGTGCCAACGAGCACGAAGCGAAGCGCGAACGGCGCGCGCACGCTGAACGTGGTCGCCAGCGCGATCGCGAAGACCGTGCCCGGCAGCGCCCACGGCAACGCGAGCAGCCCTTCGATCGCGCGCCGCAATGCCACGCGGCGCCGGACGACCAGCCACCCGCCGACAAGCGCGAGCACCACGGCGAGCGCGGTGCTCACCGCAGCCATCCAAAACGAATTCCACATCGGTCGCAGTCGCTCGGCCTCCGAGAACAGCCGGCGATAGTTCTCGAAATTGATGACCGGCGGCAAAATCTCCGTTGTCCACGCGCCGTACGGCACGAGCGACACGAGGATCAGCGTCAGGTGCGGCAGGAGCAGCAGCACGGCCAATCCCCAGCCGGCGACGGTGGCAAGCCGGCGTACGCCGGTGCGCCGGATCGGGCGCGGGCGTGGCGCGATCCCCTTCCCCAGCGCGACGAGAATGTCGTCACCTTCGGTACGTCGCAGAATCAGCAGCCCGACAATCGCGACAATCGCGAGCGCCACGGTTTCGACCATCGCCAGCGGCAGATCGCCGTTCAGCTTGGTCGCGACAATCTGCGTCGTCATCACGCGGAATCCGCCGCCGAAGATGTACGGTGCGCTGAACGAGCCGAGCGCCGTCATGAACGTGAGAATCGCCGCGCCGATCAGCGACGGGCGAAGCAGCGGCACGATGACCCGCCAGAGCGTCGACGCGCGGTCGGCGCCGAGCGCCTGCGCGGCCTCGAGCATCGAGACGTCGAGCTTGGCGAGCCCCGCGCGCATGAACAGGTAGAAGTAGACGTACATCGAGTACGCGTGGACCAGCAGGATGGCCGCAGCGCCCTGCAGCCGCCACGGTGCGTTCTCGAGATGCAGCGCGGCCTGAATGGCGCGCGCGATGAACCCCGACTCGCCGTACAGGAAGAGGAACGCAATCACGCCGACCAGCGGCGGCAACACTACGGGCAGTGCGATCAGCGAGCCCAAGGTTTTGCGTCCCGGGAAGTCGAACCACTCGAACAGGAACGCGAGCGGGATGCCGATCGCCGCGGCCAGGATCACGCTTACCAGTGAAATCCAGACGCTCGCCCACAGCGCGGCCCATTCGCCGGGACGCGTGACAAAGGCCCGAATGGCCGCGCCGTTGCTCGCCTCCGCCCCGACGATGACGATCGGATAGATCACGAGCCAGGCGAGCAGCAGTGTCACGAGCGCCGCCGCGAGATCGACCCGCCGGAGTCGCGTCACAGCGCGATCACCCGCGTCGCCTCGACATACACGCGCTCTCCCACGTGCGCCGCATCAGGCTCGGCCAACACCTCGAAACGTTCATGGTCGTCCCCCTCGACCACGAAAAACGCCGCGGCCCCGGTGTAACGTCGCTCCCGGACCACGCCGGGGAGACCCGCCTGGACAAATCGAAGTCGCTCCGGCCGCACCACGACCACGCCGTTGCGCGTCGCTCCG
Source organism: Gemmatimonadales bacterium (assembly GCA_036558345.1). Lineage (GTDB taxonomy): Bacteria > Gemmatimonadota > Gemmatimonadetes > Gemmatimonadales > GWC2-71-9 > 20CM-2-65-7. The sequence goes on from DATBFV010000198.1 coordinate 3,554, forward strand.
CCACACAGAACGCTCGCGGCAGTGCCGCGAAACACATTGGCGCGGCCCACGAACGTCGCCACGAACACGTTCGCCGGGCGTTCGTACAGCTCGTCGGGCGTCCCGGCCTGCTCGAGCCGTCCCTGATTGAGCACGGCGATGCGGTCGCCGAGGTCGAACGCTTCCTCCTGCTCGTGCGTGACGAACACGGTGGTGATACCGACGCGCTTGATCACCTCGCGGAGCTCGTGCCGCGTGCGCTCGCGCAGCGCGGGATCGAGGTTGGACAGCGGCTCGTCGAGCAGGAGCACGCGTGGCTCCGGAGCGAGCGCGCGCGCCAGGGCCACGCGCTGCTGCTGACCGCCCGACAGCTCGTGCACCTTCCGCCGCTCGAACCCGGAGAGATCGACGAGTCCGAGCGCGTTCGCGATACTCGTGTCACGATCTGGCGACTTGGTCAGGCCGAAGCCGACATTCTCACCCACATCCAGATGCGGAAACAGCGCATAGTGCTGAAACACCATCCCGAAACGGCGTCGCGCGGGCGGCACGCGCGTCACATCCTCGCTCGCCACGGCGATGCGACCGCCATCCGCCGTCTCGAACCCCGCGAGCAGGCGCAGCACCGTCGTCTTCCCGCTGCCCGAAGGGCCGAGCAATGCGAGAATCTCACCGCGCGCGATGTCGAGCGTGATCGGCCCGATCGTGACACCCTCGGACCAGCGCTTTTCGATGGCTCGAACCTGCAGGAACGCAGTCACCGCTTTCCCCCCGTGCCGCGCACGTGCTGGTCCCACCATTGCATCCAGCCGGGCCCGCTGCGCGCCAGCAGGTTCCAATCGACGTCCGCAACCACCATGCGACGTCGCACGTCCCGCACCCACTCGGGCAGCGAATCGTTCACGAGATCCTGCCGAGCGGGCACGCGGAAGACCTCGCGCGCGGCGGCGAGCTGCATCTCCGGACTCCCGACGAAGTCCACATACGCACGCGCGGCCTCGAGGTGTTTGGCGCCGCGTACGACTGCGATGCCGTCTTCGATCGCCACCGTGCCGCTCTTGGGGAAGACGTAGCCGATCGGCATGCCGCGCCGGCGGCTGATCAACACGTCGGGAAGGTCCCAGACCGTCACCAGCCCTTCCTGGCGCGCGATCTTTTCGCTGATCAACGCGGGATTCTGTTCGTACACTTTCGTCTGGCCGTCGAGTCGCCGCAGCCAGGCGAAACCTGCCGCCGTGTCCCCCGTCTGCCTGATCCCACGCGCGATGATGAGACCGAAGACCGCACGCATGGTGCCGCTCGCGAGTGGATCGCGGATGATGATCTTCCCTTTCCATTTGGGTTGCAGCAGGTCGTCCCAATCCTGCGGCGCCTCCGCGGCGGGCACCACTTTCTCGGCATACAGAAAGACCGCCGGCGTTTCATAGGCCGCCAGGAAACAGTCGCCCGTCCCGCGGCTCCGCGACGCGATCGCATCGGCCCAGACCGGACGATGGCAGTCGAGCAGCGAGTCGGCGGCGGCTTGCGCGAGAATCAGCGACGGGCCGCCGAACCAGACGTCAGCCTGCGGATTGGCCCTTTCGGAGCGGACGCGGTCATACACATCCTGCGAGCCCATGTCGAGCCAGCGAACATCGATATCGGGGTGGAGGGCTTCGAACCGTTTTTCGAACAACGTGAGAAGATCGCGACCGTGCGGAGAGTACACGACGAGGGGTGTGCGATGGTCTCGCGAACACCCCGTCAGCAGTACGAGGATCGCCGCGACCCTACGGAACATTCTTCCGTTTCAGACCGAGCAGATTGACGAACAGCCGATACGCGCCCGGCACTCCGGCGGGCAGTTGCCGGAAAAAGCTGAGCCCCGTGTACACGTACGTCCCTCGACCCAGCGGCGCAATGAGCAGGCCGCCTTTCAGATCCGGTGAGGGATTGGGCGGCCCGGGATCATGCGTCTCGAGCACCGGCACGTAGGTTGTATCCCACGTGTGCGCAAAGTAGAGCCCACGCTCCTGGATCCAGCCGCGCCAATCCGCCGCCCCGATCTCATTCGGATAGTGAAATACCGCATGCGCCGAATCGAGTAGCGTCACTGGCGCGTTCTCGTCGGTCACCCGGTCGTGCGGACGCGCGATCGTCAGCGGGTACGGCGCGAAGCCGCCATCCACAAATGGGTATTGCTGGTACTGGACGATCAGGAGTCCGCCGCGCTTCGCGTAATCGAGTAGACGTCCATTGTTCGCGACGAGCCCCGGCTCGGTCTCGTACGCGCGACTGCCGATCACAATGGCGTCGTAGTGCGAGAGATCGCCGCGGGCGAGCGAGTCAGCACTGATGAGCTCGACCGGCACGCCGACCGCGAGCAACGCCTCGGGCACGCGGTCGGCCGCGCCGCGCACGTACCCGACGTGCGCAAGCGCCGGAAGCGCCACGCGCGCCGCGCGGATCTGTGCTACCGAGGGCTTGGTCAGCGCGCGGGGACGGATGTGCGGATAGTCGATGATCTCGAGCCATCCGCTGCCGGCGCGCACGTCGTACGTGCCCGGCTTGAGACTGTCCGCCGCGGGGGGCGCCAGGCTTACGACCATACTCCGCGTCTCGTCTTCGCGCGTAAACGCCAAACTCTCGGGCGACACTGCGGGCCAGCCCGTCGGAGCCGTGACAGCCGTGCGCACATTCGCCGGCCCGCGCGCGCGATTCGTGACCGTGACCATGAAATGGCGCGGCTCGTGCGAACCGCCGTCGATCGGCCAGAGCAGCTCCTCGGGGGTGATCGCAACGTCGACGTCGCGCGTCACGAACAGCGGCCGCCGGATTTCGCCGATCGCCTGATCGCGGTAGCGGTACACCACCTCGCGTGTCAACGTCACCGGCTCGCCGCCCCCCCCGAGCACGAGTCGGACGCGCGCGGTCACGGGGGGCGGCTCGAACGGTAATCCCCGAACATCGGCCGGCGCCGCCGACCAGTCGTACAGACCACCGCGATTCGTCAAAGGACGCCGGAGGAAATACGGCTGCGTCCGCTCGGCATCCTTGGCGACTGTCAAGGCGAAGCGGCGCGTCTGCAGCGCACCCGCGGCGAGGGTGGGCGCGCCGAAATCGACTCGCTCGAGCACCCATCCCGTCGGCGCGAGAACCGCAACGCTGTCTACCCGCACCGCACTGTCTCCCGCATTCCACATCGTGACTTCGATCTGGAGGCGCTCGCCCGGAACGAGGATTCCATCATCCGCCGTGCCGTCGACGGTGAGGCCCGCGGCGGTAGCGATCGCGCGCTCGAGCAGGCTGCGCTGCAGCGTGTCGGTGGCGCCGAGCAGGTGGAGCGCGCGCAGGAGATACGGCAGTGAGGCGGCGGGACGCCACGGCGTGAGCGCGGCGCGCGCCGAGTCGACGAGCGCGGCAAATCCCATCACGTGGACGGTGGTATCGACGCCCGTGAACAGGGAGGTCTCTGCTCCGTTACTCGGTGCCGTCCCGGGCTTGGCGGGCTTGGTCGCGAGCAACGCTACACCCGATGTCGCCGGACCGAGTCGTTGCAGCTGCCCCATGTCCTGCGAGCGATGCCGGCTCCGGCTCGCCATCGCAACCTGGAAATACGACTGGCCGAGCAGCGGATCGAGCGTGCCGACCGGAAGGGTGAGCGTCGTGGCGGAGGGATCGCCGCGCGTCGAGCGATAGAATTTCTGCGGGCCGCCCGCGGAATCGCGCAGCAGATCGAACGCCTGACGCGCCAGAATCGCGGACACCTGATGGTGGCCGTGACCGTCCGCCGGCGTGCCCGAGAATACGGCGATGACGACCTGCGGCTTGAATCGCCGCATCACGTCGACGACGTCTTTGAGCACCGAATCGCGCGGCCAAAACCGGAACGTCTCTTCCGCCGTCTTCGAGTAGCCAAAGTCGTAGGCGCGCGTGAAGAACTGCTGCGCGCCGTCGAGCTGCCGCGCCGCGAGCAGCTCTTCGGTGCGGATGATGCCGAGCTCGGGTCCCAGCTCGGGACCGATCAGGTTTTGTCCGCCCTCGCCGCGCGTCAACGAGAGATAGGCCGCCTGCGCTCCCATGCCGCGCGACAAGAGGACGAGGAGCTGGGTGTCCTCGTCGTCGGGATGCGCACCGATCATGAGGACGCGCTTGTTGCTGCCGAGCTGGCGCAGGGTCGTGGCCAAAGCCGCGACGCCGCCGGTGCCGGCGGGAGCCAGTTGGGCCATCCCGGCAGCGGCGGCACCTGTACTAAGAAGGAGAGCTACACCGAGCGATCGCACTTATTGGGAAAGATAGACGGCGCCACCCTTCATAACGAACTTGACCCGTTGCAGTTCCGTAATATCCCGCGTGGGATCGCCGGCAACGGCAATGATGTCAGCATATAGTCCGGGCGCGATCGACCCGAAGTTCTGCTCCTGCCCGAGCAGCGCCGCCGCCACCGACGTCCCCGACTGAATCGCCTGCATCGGCGTCATGCCGTACGTCACGTAATACTCGAACTCCTTGGCCTCATTGATCTCGGTCCACGGAAAGCCGCCGGCGTCCGTGCCCATGACGATCTTTACGCCCTTCTTGAGGGCCCTGCCGAACGCACGGCGCTCGAGCGCGACGAGCGCCGGCCAGACGCCGCCGCGCGGCGCGACGTGCGCGCCCACCGTGACGGTGGGCACCCAATAGACGTTGTTCTTCACCATCACATCCATCAGCGAGTCAGTCAGCCCGTCGCCATGCTCGATCGAGTTGACTCCGGCGCGCAGCGCCGCGGCGATGCCATCCGACCCGATCGCGTGCGCCGCCACCGGACGTCCGATCCGATGCGCCTCATCGACGATCGCTTTCGCTTCGGCATCCGTGAAGTTGACCCAGCTGCGCAGCACGCTGTCGGGCGTGAAGTAGTAGCGGCGGTCACTGTAATACTTGAGCCAATCCGCGCCATGCTGCACTTGCTGCCGCACCGCGAGCCGAGCGTTGTCCACGCCGTCGACCGGCTGGACGCCGTGCGGCAGCTCGAGCTCCCAGTTGTCGCTCGTGATCGGATACATCCCTGTCGGCGCCATGGCCCTGGTCGAAGCGAACACGCGGGGACCGGGAATCTCGCCACGATCGATCGCGTGCTTCACGTCCACGTCGGCGTACATCGCGCCCTCAGTCTCGAGGTCGCGAATCGCCGTGAAGCCGTGCTCCAGCGCGATCCGCGCATTGCGGGCCGCCAGGATCGCGCGGTACGCCGTCGATTGCTTGAGGAGCTGGTCTTCGTACTCCTGCGACGTGATGTCGCCTTGTAGCAACAGGTGCGTGTGGGCGTCGATAAGTCCCGGCAAGACGGTCATCTGGCTCAGGTCGATGACGCGCGCATTCGGTGCCTGCGCCGTGATCCGGGCCACAGGGCCAACCGCCTGAATCCTTTCGCCAGAAACGAGGATTCCTACATTGGTCTGCACGTTGGCCGACCGGCCATCGATGAAGCGTCCCGCCTTGATCACGACCTGCTCAGGAGCCGGCGTCTGGGCGTGAGCGGCGGACGCACCCAGTAGAGCGGCAGCGAGCAATGCAGCACCGCGCATCGGATGATCTCCAGGGAACGGGGCGCGGCAAATCTACCATCCCAGCCACGGAGGCGTCATGGCCGTCCTCGTGACCTGCGACTGCGGTACGTCTTACGATCTCAAGGATGAGTTCGCCGGGAAGCTCGTAAAATGCCCGCACTGCGGCCGGCCGGCGCGCGCGCCCAGCGTGGCGACGGCGGTGCTGGAAGGCGATCCGACATTCGATCGCGACACGTTCCTGCTGCGCCAGCAGATGCTCAAGATCTCCGAGAAGTACGACGTCTGCGACGAGCAGGGCAACAAGATCATCTTCGTCGAGCGGCCGGCGCACTTCCTGCGCAATCTGGGCGCGGTGCTGGTGACGCTGGTCGGCATCATTGTCGTGCTTCCCGTCTTTGCCGGCTTCCTCGATGGTCTGCCACCCGGCGGCGTGCGCACCGGCGTCGGTATCGTCGGCGTGTTCGGGATTTTGATCGGCTCGATCGTGGCGGGCATCGCGCTCTCGGTCAAGCGCCACGTCACGTTCTATCGCGATGAGTCCAAGCGCGAGAAACTGCTCACGATTCTGCAGGACAAGAAATTCCAGCCGATCACCATGACGTACACCATCCGCGACGCGCGCGGCCGGCCCATCGCCAAGTTCGGCAAGAACTGGCTCTTCAATGCGATCCGGAAGCGCTGGTACGTCTGGAATGCGAGAGGCGATCTGCTGTTTCTCGCCAAGGAGGACTCGGTCATCCTCTCGCTGCTGCGCCGCCTGATCGGACCGTTGTTCGGATTGCTCCGAACGAACTTCATCTTCTTGCCGGCCGGGACGGAAGACGTGATCGGCGAGTTCAAGCGCAAGTTCACGATTCTCGATCGCTATGTGCTCGACATGACGGGTGATCCCCAGCGTCTGATGGATCGCCGCATCGCCATCGCGCTGGGGGTCATGCTCGACACGGGTGAGCGCCGCTGATGCCCGACGAAGAGCCGATTCTCATCACACCGGACATGATCGCGCAGAAACCGGCGCGGCCATCGGGCAAGCCTCCCCCTCGCCCTCCCGATGGCCGCGTCGATTTCGAGCGCGGCATGCGGCGTTTCCCGCCGCTCATTCTCGCGCTGATCATCGCCAACGTCGTGGTGTTCGCGTGGGAGCTCTCGGCGGGAGCGTTTGTGAACGCGAAGGAGGCGATCGAGTCCGGCATGGGATCCGGCGCCGGCCTCAATCCCCTGCTCGCGGGCGCGCTCGTGCGCGAGCGCGTCGTGGCGGGCGAATGGTGGCGGATGATTACCGCCACATTCCTGCACGGCGGGCCCGATCATCTCATCGGCAACATGGTCGTCCTCTTCATCGTGGGTATGGCCTGTGAGCACTCGTTCGGCGCCGCGCGGACCGCCCTGATCTATTTCGGGAGCGGCCTTGCCGGTACCACGTTCAGCATGGCGAGCGGTCCGGGACCATCCGTCGGTGCCTCCGGCGCGATCTTCGGCGTCTTGATGGCGGTCGCCGTGATGCTCTACCGCAACCAGAAGGCGTTCTATGTCCGTGATAAACGGATTGGATTCGTGCTGCTGGTCTGGGCAGGGTGGACACTCTTTACGGGCCTCATGGATCCGTTCGTCGACAACTTCGCGCACCTCGGCGGGATGGCTGGGGGAGCCGTCGCGGCGTTGTTGCTCACACCAACGCTGACGGCGCGGGCGAAGTCCGCCCGCGCCGTCTAGAGTTGTCTCCAACGCTACCGACTGGCTAGCGGTTTTCCGTTTGCATCCAGGAACCTGATCTCTCCAAAATTCAGCTCCCGGATCCCGGCTTCGATTTTCGCCCGGTCACCCACCACCACCCACACGAGGTGATCGGGCCGGATCGTCTCCTGCGCGGCTCCACCGGCATCTGCAACCGTCAGCGCGCGAATGCGCTGCGCATAGGTGTCGAAGTAGCGATCGTCGAGACCATACGTCACCATCTGCTCCAGCGACCCCTGCACCGCGTCCATCGTCTCCCAGTTGCCGGGCAGCGTGAGCGTGAGGTTCGCCTGCGCTTTGCTGAGCTCATCCTGGGTCACCGGCTTCGGGCCGATGATGCCGCGTAGTTCCTTATCGACTTCGATCATCGACTCCTTGGTCTTGTCGGTCTGCACGGGCGCGTACGCGATGAACGGACGCTGCCCGCGCGCATCCCAGATCAGCGTGAACGCGCCGTAGGACCAGTGCTTGTCTTCGCGCAGGTTCATGTTGACGCGCGACGTGAACTGCCCGCCCAGCAGCGACGTCATTGCCTCGATCGCGTACTCGTGCGGATTCGCCTTGGGCGCGGCCAGGTTGCCGGCGAAGATGATCGACTGCTCCGAACCCGGGCGGTCGAGGATGTACACGAGCGGGCGCGCCTGATCGGGCACCGTGCTGATGTTCTTTTGGGGCACATCGCCGCCCTGCCAACCACTGAAGAGCCGGGCGAGCTTGGGTTGAATTTCCGCCATCGAGATGTCGCCGACCACGACGAGCGTCGCGTGATTCGGCTTGAACCAGGTGCGATGGAACTTCACCAGATCGTCACGCTTCATGGCTGACACCGCTTCCTCGGTGCCTGATCCCGTCAGCGGATTCCCATACGCGTGATTGGCGCCGTACAGGAGCTGCGGGAACACGCGCAACGCCATCTGCACCGGCTGCACCTTTTCGCGCTGAATGCGCGCGAGGCGCTGGCGCTGCTGCCGCTGGAAATCGGCCTGCGGGAAGGAGGGATGCAGGACGACATCAGCGAAAATGTCGAGCGAGGGATCGAGCTTGTCCTTGAGCGCCGATAGCGACACGCTCGAGACGTCGAGCTGCGAGCCTGTAAATAGCTGGGCGCCGAGCTGAGCCAGCGTATCGCTGATCTGCAGCGCGGTCCGCCGGGTCGTCCCCTCATCCAGCATGTCGAGGGTCAGGCTTGCCGTGCCCGGTGCGGCAAATTGATCGGCCGCGTAGCCGGCATCGACCAGCAGCGTCATGTTCACCTGCGGGATCGAGTGCCGCTCGGCGAGTACGATCTTGAGGCCGTTGGGCAGCGTGGCCCGCGCGACCTCCGGGAAGCGCGCGTCGGGCGGCGTGCCGGCTGCGGGCAGTTTGGAGCGATCGACGCCACTCGCGACCACATCGTAGGTCGGATAGGGATGGACCTCGATCACGAGCTCGCCGTCGTTCAGCCAGCGCGCCGCGGCTGAGCGGAGATTCTCGGCCGTCGCGGAGGCGATGCGCTGGCGGGTCACTTGATAGTGATCGGCGTTGCCGGCGTAGACTTCGTTGATCGCCAGCACGTCCGACTTGCCGCCGAAGCCGCCGATCCGCTCGATGCCGCGAATGAAGTTGGCGCGATTCTGCGTCTTCACCCGTCGCAGCTCGCTCGCCGTCGGGCCCGTGCGAATGAACTTCGCCAGCTCTTCATCGATCGCGCGCTCGACGCGGGCGAGATCGCCGTTCGGCTTCGCGGTCGCCCGGATCACCAGGTTGCCGCCGATCTCACGAAGGTCGGCGTACGCCGCGACGTCGGTCGCGATCTGCTCGTCGTAGACGAGCCGCTTGTAGAGGCGCGACGTCTTCCCCGCCGAGAGCACGTCGGTCACCAGGTCGAGGTAGTCGGCATCCGCCGACCCGAACTGCGGAATATTCCATTCCTTGTAGATCCGTGCCTGCGGCACGCGGTCCTGCATGACCTGCCGGTGCGAGCCGGTGCGCTTCGCGATCCATACATCCTGCTTGGCGATCGGGGGCGAAGCGGGAATGTCGCCGAAGTATTGCTCGACTTTCTGCCGCGCCAGCTCTGGCGTGATGTCACCCGCCAGGACGATGACGGCGTTGTTCGGGCCGTAATAGGTGCGGAACCACTGTTTCACATCCTCGACGGACGCGGCATTGAGGTCTTCCATCGATCCGATCACCGTCCAGGAATACGGATGGCCGGGCGGATACGCGCCCTCTGCCATCAGCTGGTTGACCTTCCCGTACGGCTGGTTTTCGCCCTGGCGCTTCTCGTTCTGCACGACGCCGCGCTGCTCGTTCACTCGCGCGCTGTCGATCACGCCGAGCAGATGACCCATCCGGTCCGATTCCATCCACAGCGCGACGTCGAGCGCCGTCGTGGGGACGTTCTCGAAATAGTCGGTGCGGTCGTTATTGGTCGTCCCGTTCTGATCGGTGGCGCCGATGCGCTCGAACGGCTGGAAGTAGTCGTCGTTGAAGTGCTCGCTGCCGTTGAACATCAAATGCTCGAACAGGTGGGCGAACCCCGTCCGGCCGGGCTTCTCGTTCTTCGAGCCGACGTGGTACCAGATGTTTACGGCCACGATCGGCGCCTTATGGTCTTCGTGCACCAACAGCGTCAGGCCGTTTTTCAAGGTGAACCGCTGGTACGGAATCGTGATGGCGGCCGGCTGTGATGCGGTGCTACGGCTCTGCGTGGCGCGGGTAGTACGCTGGGCTGGTGCCGCTGTTGCAGACACAATGCCCAGCGCCAGGAGCGCGAACGCTATGCGCGGCATGGGGAAACTCCTCGCTGAAGGCTGACGGCGGGCTGAACGAGGTGAAGATATTACATTTAGAGGCGATGGCTACCCTGGCTGAGCCGAAACGCAAAGTCAGCGCCGAGGAGGCGCGTGAAGTCGCCGAGGCGGCGCGCGAGGAGCAGTGGGCCGCGCCCAGCTTTGTCCGGGAGCTGTTCCTGGGCAACCTGCGGATGGACCTGATTCATCCCTACCCCGAACAGGATCCCGACGAGATCGCCCGCGCCAAACCGTTCCTCGACAAGCTCGCGCGCTTTCTCCGCGAGGACGTGGACTCCGACCAGATCGATCGCGACGGCGAGATCCCGGAGAAAGTGATCCAGGGACTCCGCGACCTCGGCGCGTTCGGCATCAAGATCCCGCGCGAGTACGGCGGGCTGGGGCTGTCGCAGCTCTCCTACATGAAGGCAATCGAGCTGGTGTCGTCGGTGGACGGCTCACTCACTGCGTTGCTGTCCGCGCATCAGTCGATCGGTGTGCCACAGCCGCTCAAGATGTTCGGCAGCGAAGCGCAGAAGAAGAAGTACTTCCCTCGGCTCGCCAAGGGCGCGATCTCCGCGTTCGCTCTGACCGAGTCCGGCGTCGGGTCCGATCCCGCCGCGATGGAAACCAATGCGATCCTGAGCGACGACGGCGATGCCTGGATCCTGAATGGCGAGAAACTCTGGTGCACCAACGGCACCAACGCCGAGCTCCTCGTCGTGATGGCGCGGACACCGTCGAAGAGTGTGAAGGGCAAGGAAAAGAAGCAGATCACCGCCTTCATCGTCGAAACGGATTGGCCGGGCGTCGAGGTCGCGCATCGCTGCCATTTCATGGGACTGAAGGCGCTCTACAACGGCGTCATCCGGTTCACGAACGTGCGCGTGCCGACGGAAAACGTGCTCTGGGGCGAAGGCAAAGGTCTGAAGCTCGCGCTGATCACGCTGAACACGGGCCGGCTCACGCTGCCCATCTCCTCGGTCGCGGCCGGCAAGCGCTGCCTCGAGATTGCGCGGCGCTGGGCAGCCGAGCGCGTGCAGTGGGGCCGGCCGATTGGCCAGCACGACGCGATCGCGCAGAAGATCGGCGCGATGGCCGCGAACACACTGGCGATGGAGGCCGTCGCCGAACTGTGCGGCGCCATGGCCGAGCGCGGCGGCTACGACATTCGTCTCGAGGCCGCGATCGCCAAGCTGTACAACTCCGAGGCCGGTTGGCAGATCATCGACGACACGCTGCAGATCCGCGGCGGGCGCGGCTATGAAACCGCCGACTCACTGCGCGCGCGCGGTGAAGCGCCCGTGCCGGTCGAGCGCATCATGCGCGACTTCCGCATCAATCTGATCTTCGAGGGGTCCTCGGAGATCATGCACCTGTTCATCGCGCGCGAAGCGGTGGATAAGCATCTGCAAGTCGCCGGCGATGTGGTGATGCCGGGCAAGTCCGCGAAGCAGCGCATCGCCGGACTGGCCCGCTCGGCGGGCTTCTACGGTTGGTGGTATCCCACCCGCTGGCTCGGCTGGAGTCGGTGGCCACGCTACTCCGAGTTCGGCACGTTGGCGAAGCATGTGCGCTTCGTCGAGCGCAGCTGCCGGCGGCTCGCGCGCAGCGTCTTCCACTCGATGATTCGCTTCGGGCCGAAGCTCGAGCTGCGGCAAGCGGTGCTGTTCCGGCTCGTGGACGTCGCGGCCGAATTGTTCGCGATGGCGGCGACGTGCTCGCGGGCGCAGAAGCTTTACGAACGCGATCGCACCACGGGCGCGCGGGCGGTCAAGCTGGCTGATCTCTTCTGCCGGCAAGCGCGGCGTCGCGTACGGTCGAAATTCAACGGCCTACGCCGCAACGAAGACGTGCCGACCTTCAAGTTTGCGCAGGAGATCCTTGCTGGAGAGCACCGGTGGTTGGAGCGGGATATCGTGGAGCTGCCTGAGTAACTGCTACGCCGCCTGATGAGCAATCATGATGCTCCTGAGGCGTTCTGGTTCATCACCCCCGCTATCGCCGTACGGTGACGGGTGACCTTCCTGCTCCATCACAACGCTCGGACACACGAGGGAGTATTGCCTGGCGCGGATCCGGTCCGCCGCCGGCTGCGCGGCTACCGGCGTCGCGATCACGACCTCACGGGCGCCGAGTCCTTGAGCGGCCTTCGCGGCCGCGAGCGCCTTCCAGGGCCACACAATCTGACCATCGACGATGATCACGGTACGCCCCTCCAGCTTTTTCACTGGCCGCTGCGTGCGGTAGAGCACGAGGTCCTGCTTCACGCGCGCGCGTGACTCATCGATCGCCGCCTGGAGCTTTTCGAGCAGATTCATGCCTGGCTGGAAATCGGGGTCCATCTCCGCGGGCGCCGATTCGGCCATGGCCCCGATCGGGGCGAGGTTGGCGCCGAGTTTGATGAAGGACGCCACGATGACGTCGAACTGCGCTCCCATTGCCTGTGCGGCGTGGGCCGCGATCTCGACCCCTTCGGGCGTAATCCCGAGTAGAATGGAGGACTGGTAGCCGCGGCTCGCGAGCTGCTGGCCTAGGAGTGCGCCGGCGCTGGATCGTGTTGGATAGAGACTGGGACGGGCTTGAGGCACGGAGGGCAAGATAAGAAAGCTATTGGCTATCGGCTATTGGCTATGGGCTATCGGGCGACGAACCGAATAGCCAATACCCCACAGCCAATAGCCAGTTATCTTTTCGCGGCACCCATTCCAGGACAACCGCAGTGCCGAAGGATACTCTCTCGGTTGTAGACAACCGCACCGGCAAGAGCTACGAGCTCGCCATTCAGGACGGCGCCATCCGCGCCGCCGATCTACGCCAGATCAAGGCGTCGGACGACGACTTCGGACTGATGGCCTACGATCCCGCGTTCATGAATACCGCGGCGTGCCGCAGCGCGATCACCTACATCGACGGCGACAAGGGGATTCTGCGCTACCGCGGCTACCCGATCGAGCAGCTCGCGGAGAAGAGCACGTTCCTCGAGACGGCGTATCTCCTGCTGAACGGCGAGCTCCCGTCGGCGGCGGACCTCGATGGCTGGGTCTACCAGATCACGCACCACACGATCATTCACGAGAACATGAAGAAGTTCATCGACGGCTTTCATCACGACGCCCATCCCATGGGGATGTTCGTCAGCGCCGTCGCCGCGCTCTCGACGTTCTATCCCGAGGCCAAGCGGATTTCCGACGAGATGCTCCGCTCCAATCAGATCGTGCGCCTGATCGCCAAAACGCCGACGATCGCGGCCTTCGCGCACCGCCACTCCAAGGGCACGCCCTACGCGTATCCGGACAACGACCTCAACTACACCGGCAACTTCCTCAACATGATGTTCAAGACGACCGAGGTGAAATACAGCCCGCACCCCGTGCTCGAGCGCGCGCTGGACGTCTTGTTCATCCTCCACGCCGACCATGAGCAGAATTGCTCGACCAGCGCGATGCGCGGCATCGGGTCCTCCCACCCCGATCCGTACTCGGCTATGGCCGGGGCCGCGGCGGCGCTGTATGGGCCGCTGCACGGCGGCGCGAATGAAGAAGTACTGCGGATGCTGCGGGAGATCGGCTCGATCGAAGCGATTCCCGCGTACATCCAGCGCGTCAAGAAGGGCGAGGTGCGGCTGATGGGCTTCGGGCACCGGGTGTACAAGAACTTCGACCCGCGCGCCAAGATCATCAAACAGATTGCCGAGCAGGTGTTCGATGTCACGGGAAAGAACCCGCTGATCGATATCGCGCTCGAGCTCGAGCGCATCGCATTGCAGGAGGACTACTTCGTCAGCCGCAAGCTCTACCCGAACGTCGACTTCTACTCGGGCATCATTTACGAGGCGTTGAAGTTCCCCGTGGACATCTTCCCCGTGCTGTTCGCCATCGGACGGACGCCAGGGTGGTTGGCGCAGTGGCAGGAGATGTTGCTCGACAAGGAACAGAAGATCGCGCGCCCACGGCAGGTGTACACCGGTCCCGGCAAGCGCGATTACGTGCCGATCGAAAAACGGACCTGACGGAGGGGCCCCCCATGCCCACGTACATCCTGCTGTCCAACCTGACCGACGAGGGCGCCAAGTCGCTCAAGAACAATCCCAAGCGACTGCAGGAAGTGAACAAGGAGATCGAGAAGTTCGGGGCCAAGGTGACGGCGCAATACGCCGTCCTCGGCCCCTATGACTTCGTCAGCATTGTGGACTGTCCCGACAACGAGACGATTGCGCGAGTGTCGGTGGAGCTAGGCTCGCGCGGGTCTATCCGTCTCATGACGCTTGCAGCGACCCCAGTCGCGAACTTCATTCGGACGCTGAGGTCGAAGGACTAGCGTCGCTTCGCACCACCGCGGCGCGGTCTGAGCGAACGCTCGGGCCGCGCCGTTTCATCGGCGGCCGCCTTCGGCTGTAAGGGCGGGACGGACGGTTCGAAGCCCGGAATCACTTCCCGCGGAAACGTCTGCCCGATCAAACGCTCGACGTCGGCCATCAACAGCCATTCGTCGGGCGAGATCAAGGTCAACGCGAGTCCGCGCGCACCCGCGCGAGCTGTCCGCCCCACACGGTGCACATACACCTCGGCGTCGGTCGGGACATCGAAGTTCACGACCATGCGGATGCCGTCGACGTCGATGCCACGCGCCGCGATGTCCGTCGCGACCAGGATTTCGGCGCTCCCGTCGCGGAACTGGTTCAGCGTGCGCGTGCGATGGCTCTGCGCCTTGTCGCCGTGCAGCGCGTTGGCGGGAATCCCCTCCCGCTTCAGGAACGTGACCAGCTTGTCGGCACCGTACTTGGTGCGCGTGAAGATCAGGGTCTGACCGGCGGGCTTGGCCTTGAGAATGGCGCCGAGGGCGCCGCGCTTCTGCAGCTTGTCGACCGCGACGATGACGTGCTCGATACCCTCCGCGGTCTGCGCGCGGCGGCCGATTTCGACCGACGCATGGCCGTTCAAGGCGCGCCGCGCCAGTGCGTCGACTTCCAATGAAATCGTCGCGGAAAAGAGCATGGTCTGCCGCTCCTCGGGCAGCTCGTTCAGGATGCGCTTGACGTCCGGCGCGAAGCCCATGTCGAGCATGCGGTCCGCTTCATCCAGCACGAGCACTTCGAGATGTGAGAAATCGGCGTGGCCGCGCTCCATGTGATCGAGCAACCGTCCCGGCGTGGCGACCACGATGTCGACGCCGTGCCGGAGCGCACGCGTCTGCGGCTCCATCCCGACACCGCCATAAATCGCGGCGCCCTTGAGATGCGTGTGCCGTCCGTACGCCCGGATGCTCGCGGCGACCTGCTCCGCCAGCTCACGCGTGGGCACCAGGATCAGCGCGCGCAGTGTGCCGCGCTGACCCGGCGCGAGCCGCTGCAGGATCGGCAGAACGAACGCGGCGGTCTTGCCGGTGCCAGTTTGGGCGGATCCGATGAGATCGCGGCCGGCGAGCGCGAGCGGAATCGCTTCGGCCTGGATGGGAGTCGGTTGCGCGTAGCCCTCATCGGCGACCGCACGCAACAGTTCGGGCGCTAAGCCCAGTGCTGCAAATGGCATACTACTCCTTCATGTACACACGCCCGTTTCGGGATGGGCGAATCCCACCTCGAGAACGCTTGCTACTGTTTTTGAACCTGGGGATGTGACTCTGCGTGTGCTCAGCAACGAGTCCCACCTGAGCGGGACATTCCTACGGGAGGGAGCCAGCTCGCGGTTCTTTGCGAGGACAAACCTAACGATTCAGGGCACAGAAACATAGCCCCTGCAGCGACTAGGCCGCAGACGCACCGCGGTAAACAGTCCTAAGTCAACGGGTTGTCCTGTTTCCGACTCCTGTAACCCGCCGTGCGTCTGAGGCCTAGCTTGTGCCGGTCCTAGCGCAGACTCTCAGCCGCCTTTGCCGGCTCAGTGCCCCACCACCACATCCGTGGCAACGCTCGCTGCCGTGGGTACACCTCGTTCAACGTCTCTCCCTCAAACAGCCGCCCGTTCTTCATCACATAGCGAACCGTATTCGTGTTGTGAATGTCGGCCAGCGGATTGGCATCGAGCACGATCAGGTCAGCGAGTTTGCCGGGCTCCAGCGAGCCGAGATCCTGCTCCATCCCGATGGCGTGCGCGCCGTTGAGTGTCGCGACGCGAAGCACGTCGAGCGGTTTCATGCCGCCGGCCGCCATCGCCCACAGCTCCCAGTGGTCGCCGAGGCCATCCATCTGGCCGTGCCCGCCGAGACCGATGTAGCCGCCGGCCTGGAGAATGGCATTCGCCGATGCCGCGATCCGCGGAAACACGTACTCGTTCTCGCGGAACCAGGGCCGCCGCTCGGCACGCTGGTCGATTTCGTCGTGCGGCATGAAGCGCTTGACCTTGGCGTTGTCGTGGATGTCGTAACGCTCGTAAAAGAAGTTCTCACTCCACGGTCCGCCGTACGAAACGAGCAGCGTCGGCGTATACGTGACGCCCGATTGGGCGACGAGCTGCACCGCATCCTTGTAGAGCGGCATGATCGGATAGGCGTGCTCGTTCCCGGGGTAGCCGTCGATGACCGTCGTCAGGTCCATCTTGAAATCGAGGCCGCCCTCGATCGTCGGCATCAGGCCAAGCTCTTTGGCAGCCATGATGACCCACTGCCGCTGCTTGCGATTGCCGGTCATGTACATCTTGATCGTGTTGATGCGGTAGAACTCGCTATAGCGGCGCAACGCCTGCCGCGTATCCTCCAGGCTCTTGAAGTCCTCCGCCCAGAACACCCCGGGACCGGTGTGGTAAACCCGTGGGCCCAGAATCTCCCCGGTCTCTACCAGGTCCGAATAGGTCAGAACGTCCGTGGTCGAGGTCTGCGGGTCGCGCACCGTCGTCACGCCCCACGCGAGGTTCGCGAGATACTTCCACACCTGCGTCTCGTGAATGCCCCAGGTCGGCCAGGGATGCGCATGTACGTCGACGAATCCGGGAATGATCGTCTTGCCGCTGACGTCGATGACGCGCGCACCCGCAGGCGCCGATCCCTGTGGGCCGACCGAGACGATGCGGTTGTCCTTCACCACGACGTCGCCCTGATCGATGACCTCGTCGCCTTTCATGGTAATGATGCGCGCACCCCGCAATACCACCGTGCCGCGAGGAATGTCGCGAGGCACATTGATCGTGACGTCGATCCGCCGCGCCTCGTAGGACGGCTGTTTGGACAGCGAATCGGACCGCGCGCGCATCTTCTTCTGCACCGAATCAGGCAGCGCTTTAAAGGCGTCACCTTTCAGGGAATCGGATCGGATTGAGTCGGTGCGCGTTTTGAGCTTGTCCATCGAGTCGGCGACGACCGGATCCCACTCGAGGAACGAGCGGCCGGCGGACCAGTAGGCCTGTTTTCCATCGTTCGTCCAACCGACGAATTCACCGCCGATCATGGTGAGCCGCTTGACCGGGAACGCGGCCGACGACGGGTCGCTGATGCTCACGGCCGGCGTCTGTCCACCGATCACCGGGAGCGTGACGATGTAGACGTAATTGTCGATCAGCGCGAGAACGCGGTCGGAATCAGGGCTGATGATGATCTCGTCCGCGTTGTTCGGCTCGGCCCCCGGGCCCGGATACGTATATCCCGTGACGCGGATATGCGCGCGGCGGTCGGTTCCGTCGTAGCGCATCGAGACCAGTCCCTCGGCCCCTTCATAGATGTAGATCCGATTGGGATCGCGACTGAAATGCGGACGACCGAAGTTATTGATCGGCGAGATCTTGGTGAGGGCGCCGCCCGCGGCTGGTACCCAATCGAGCTCGTAGCCGGGCGCAAAATGCTCTTCCGTGCGCGGGGCGCGCGGGCCCTTGACGACGACGATGCGCGCGCCATCCGGTGACCACACCGGCGCGTCGTAGAACGCGCTATCGGTCGAGAGGCGCACGGGCTTCCCACCGCTCGCCCGGATCTTGTTCAGCGTTCCCCCCTGATCGGTCCACGTCACATAGGCGAGCCACTGCCCGTCGGGCGACCAGGCCGGTACCTGCTCTTTCACGCTGTCGGTCGTGATTCGCCGCGGCGTCCCGTTCGGCAGATCCATCACGTACAACCGGTCGAGCGCGCTGAAGGCAAGCCGGCGGCCGTCGGGAGACGGCGACGCATTGCGAATCTGTCGCACCAGCACCGCACCCGTATCCACGCGGATCGGCAGATGGATCACCGGACCGAGCCGCTGTTCGACTTTGGCGGTAAACGGAATGTCGGTCACCTGCCCCGAGGGCACGGCGACCCGGTGCACCTTGCCGCCGTAAGAGACGATGATCGCCTGATTGTCCGGCGTGAACGAGTAGCCGGGATACAAGTCGCGCGTAAACCGCGACTCCTGATCGTCACGCGTGACGGGATAGACGAGCCATTTTTCATCGCCCGACGCCAGGTTGCGCAGCCGCAGGCCGGTTTCCGCGTCATAGCGCGTCGCGTACACGAGCCACTTGCCGTCGGAGGAGAGCTCCGGGCGCATCGCGCTGCCGTACATGTCCGTCTGCGTGAAGAGCCGGCCCGTCTGGCGATCGTAGATCGCGAGCTGCCACAGCGGATACTGCAGGTTGTAGCCGAAGCCGCCGCGGTGCCGCGAGACCCAGATGTACCGCGGGTCTTTGCCGAAGGCGGCGCCCAGCGTGTTCATGGGCGGCGGCAGATTGGGTCCTTGCTGGACGCGAAGCATTGCCGCGCCCGAGCCGCCGTCCTTATGGATCAACCACAGCTCGTAGACGCTGCCCAACACGCCGCTCGTTCGCGACACCACGACGTAGTTGCCTTCCGGCGTCCAATCCGGCGAGGCGTAAAGGTTGTTCGTGCCCTTGGTCAATGCCTTCTTATGGGAACCGTCGGGGTCGCACAGCCAGACGTTCTCCGCGCCACTCAAGTCCGACAGAAAGACGATGCGCTTGCCGTCGGGCGACCAGCGCGGCTGCGAGTCGAACGCCGGTCCCGACGTAATCCGCGTCGCGCTCCCGCCGGTGATCGGCATCGTGTACAGATCGCCGAGGAGCTCGAAGACGATCGTTTTGCCATCCGGCGAGACGTCGAGCGACATCCAGGTCGCTTCGGAAGTCTCGAAGCTTACGGTGCGCGCCGTCTGCAGCGGCAAGGAATCGAGCTTGATTTTGACGGTGTCGCGTTTCGTGGTGTCTTGCGGGGGCGGCGCGGGTGGTTGCTGGGCAGCAGCGGTCAACGCCAAGAGCAAAGAAAGCATGGACGCTCCGGTTGGACGTAGGCAGACCGACGGCAGATACAGCGACGGGTAGATAATGCGACGGTAAAAAAACGACGGTAAGGGTATGATCCCCTACCGTCGCTGCATCTACTCTCGCCTACCGTCGTTGCATCTACCGTCTGTTCTTAGATACTCAGCGCCCTAACCTGCCTCGGAGCCGGATCTTGCGAGCGTAGGACAATCCGCATCGCGTGCGTGTCCAGGTCGATGTCCCACCCGGCGATGCGCGGCCTGACAAATTCCTCACTATCCTCGGGAGTCAGACCCTCGGGTGTGGCATCGAGGAATTCCATCAACTTCATCCGCATCTCGAGGTAGGTGCAGCCGTCGCGGCTCGCGGCGATTCGGATGCCGACATCGTCATCGAGCTGCCGACGCACAAAGCCTTGCGCCACCTCGAGGAGCCGCCCAACGATCACGCGCTCGAGCATGACGCCGTCCTTGCGCCCGAGCCGTCGCGCGAACACGCGCGCACGCGCGGGATCGAGGCAAAGCGCCAGAAACTGGTGCCGGATTTCCGGGTGCGGCCGGCGTTTGCTCTTCGTCTCACCATCCCGCTCCGCCTTGGCGCAGGTGGGGAGGTCGTTCCGGTGCAGCTTCAAGAACTTGGTCATCGGCGCGTAGACGTCCATGCGGCCCGGGGCCGGGGGACGCCGACGACCGGCAACCAGATCAGCGATATAGACTTCAGACACCTGAACCGCATCCGCCAACTCGCGCGGGGTGCGCTTCAATTCACGCAACCGGCGCCGTACCAATTCTCCAACCTTGACGGGGCGCTTCAGGGGGAGGGCTGCCGCCATGTAGACTCCTTTTTAGCCGTGTTGTGGGGTCGGGCAATATCGCTAAATGCAGGCAAAAACGGTAGTTCTGGCGCCCGAATTGTCACCGTCCCTTGCGTCGGCCGCAGTTTCGATGATACAATTGAATCACTGTATGGCTTCACTTGCGATGCGTATCCTGCGGTCCCTCACTGGGCGGCATGATATCAGCCCTACCCGCCCGCCTGCGAGTGTTCTGCCCGCATACGCGGCGCTCGCCCGCCATCAACGGAATCACGCCGACCTCGAGCCTCGGTTACGACTTTTCGTCACGCAGCTGGCAGCCGAACGCAGCCGCTGCCGCTGGTGCATCGAGCGCGGTCGCCATGAGTGGCGCGAAGCCCAGCTCTCGCTCGACGCATTGCGCGCCCTCGCGCGCTATGAAACGAGTGCCCTGTTCTCTGATCGCGAACGCGCGGCGCTGCGCTTTACGGATGCGGTCACGCGCTACAGCGAGGCGACGGGCGGCATGCCCGTGGAACCGTTGCTGCGCGCACGCCAGCACTTGAGCGAACCGGAAATCGCGGCGGTCACCGCCGCCGCCGCCGCACAGCACTTCTTCAATCCGATCACGGGGGCGCTCGGCGCCGACGCGACACCGTGGGGAGCGCCGATCGGCTCGCAGCTTCGGAACTTCTGGTTATGAAAGAAGCCTCCGCCCGCTGGCTCCTGCTGATTCATCAATTGCCACCGAAGCCAGATTATTTCCGCGTGAAGATCTGGCGCCGCCTCCAAGCGCTCGGCGCCGTCGCAATCAAAAACTCGGTGTACGCCCTGCCCTACAGTCCTCAGGCCAGTGAAGACTTTCAATGGCTGCGGAAAGAAATTACGGCCGGAGAAGGCGAAGCCTCTGTCTGCCGCGCGATGTTTGTCGACGGGCTGTCCGATACCGCAATCGAAGACTTGTTTCGCGCGGCGCGTGATGCCGAGTACGCCGAAGTGACCAGCGCCGCGGATCAAGCCAGCTCGCCGGCTGAGATCGCGCGGCTGGAGCGGCGGCTGCGGGACATCACCGCGCTCGATCATTTCGTGGCGGAGGGACGCAAATCAGCGGAGGCGGCGATGGCCAAACTAAAGACACAAGCCACCAGTCGTGGGAAACACGAACGCTCGAGACCGCGGCGCGGCGTCACCTGGGTGACGCGTCCTGATGTTCATGTCGACCGGATCGCCAGCGCGTGGCTCATCAAGCGGTTCATCGACCCCAAGGCGCGGTTCAGTTTCGGCGAGGGTCACGAAGGCGCGGTGAGCTTCGACATGTTCGAAGGCGACTACACACATGAGGGCGATCGCTGCACCTTCGAGGTCCTCTTGCAGCGCTTCGCCCTGGAACAGGACCCCGCGCTTCGTGCCATCGGCGAAATGGTGCACGATGTGGATCTGAAGGACGGAAAGTTTGGGCGCGAAGAGACTCCCGGGTTCGCGCGGCTCATTTCCGGAATCGTGCAGCGGCATGCTCGGGATGCCGCACGCGTCGAGCGCGGAGCCGAACTGCTCAACGACCTTTACGAATCAGTACAGCAGTCCCCACCAGCGCGATGATGGCAAAACTGAACCACTGAATCGCGTAGGAGAGGTGAGGGCCATCGTCGAAGGCGGGCGGCGGCCAGCGGCGTGGCAGCCCATTGGGCGGATCCCTTCCCGCGAGCTGAATCACAAACGGCAGGAATCCTGACACATCGACGTCCCCACGGCCGCGCGGTGGGATCAGCGCGATCCCACTGACATCGGCCGTATCCGCCTCGCGGTACCTCGATTGGTCGACATGGAAGGCATCGGGGGAATACACCCATCCTCGGTCCACGAGGACGGTGCCCCCGCCAGGGAGTCGCAGGGGCGTGATCAGCGCGACACCCGGCGTTTCTTGAAAACTTCGGCCTGGCCACGTCCGCTCGGCGCTGAAATCGTAGACACCGCGAGCGCTCACGCGCCGGCCCCGGGCGCTGTCGGCCGACAGCTCACGCGTGACGATCAGCGGCGGGAGCGCGAGCCGCGCCTCTGCCGCCGCGTTGCGCATACGGCGTTGGTGCAGCCGATCGACCTGCCAGATACCGAGCCGCACGCATCCTGCCGCTACCAGCACCGCGACAACACCGAGCGCTAGGTCGCGGCGCTGCATAACGCGAGTTTCTCGGCACGCGACAGCCGTCGAATGGCCGCTTCGCGCTTCAACGCGCTGCCGCGGTCCCGGGCCACCTCCTGATATGCCAACGCCACGGGGCGGCGAGAGCGCGTGTACGCGCTGGCTTTCCCCCTCTGATGTGACGCGAGTCGCTGCGGCAAATCGTTGGTGATCCCGGTGTACAGGGAACCGTCACGGCAGCGGAGGAGATAGACCATCCAGGGGGAGGGCACGGCTGCAAACTAGCGGGGCCATTTGCCGCGCGCCATTTTGCCGCGCGTGAAACGCATCCTTGCCTGGTGCCTGTTCGATTTCGCCAACTCGGCCTACTCCGCCGTCATCGTCGTCAGCGTTTTCAGCGTCTACTACGTCACGCACATCGTCGGCAACGAACATGGGCTCGGCGACCTCTGGTGGGGCCGCGCGATTTCGATGTCACTGCTGCTCGTCGTCCTGACGGGCCCGGTCCTGGGCGCGCTCGCCGACCGCGCCGGCCTGCGCATGCGGCTCTTCATCGCGTTCACGGCGCTGTGCATCGCGTGCATCGCCCTCTTCACGACACTCGAGCCCGGAATGATCCTGCGCGGTTTCGCGCTGATCGCCCTGGCGAACTTCGGTTTCGAGAGCTCGCAGATCTACTACAACTCCTACTTGCCGGACATCGCGCCGCCCGAAAGGCTGGGCTGGGTGTCGGGACTAGGCTTCGCGATCGGGTATCTCGGCTCCATTGTCGGGCTCGTCGTCGCGCTGCCGCTCGTCAATGCGCACCGGTTCAATCTGCTGTGGCTGCTCGTGGCGGGCTTCTTTGCCGTATTCGCCATTCCCGCGTTCCTGTCGATGCCTCCCGACCGACCGCAACCCGACAAGCACGTGGATCTCCGTCGCATCGTCCGGGACGTCCTCGCCAATCAGCCGCTGCGCCGATTCCTGCTCGCGTTCTTTCTGTACTTCGACGGCGTGGAGACGACGATCGTGTTCTCGGGGATCTACGCGGCGACGACACTGAAGTTCTCGACGCCCGAGGTGATCAAGCTCTTCTTGGCGGTGCAGTTCTCAGCGCTTCTCGGGGCGCTCGCCTTGGCGAAGCCAACCGATCGCTGGGGGGCCAAGCGGGTGATCAGCTTGACCCTGGTGCTCTGGATCGGCGTCTCGCTGAGCGCCTACTTCGCGGAGACGAAGTCCACCTTCTTTGTGGTTGCGGTCACCGCAGGACTTGGCCTCGGCTCGATCCAGGCAGCGAGCCGAGCCTTGATGGCGTCGCTCATTCCGGCAGGCAAGGAATCCGAGCTGTTCGGATTCTATGCTCTGTGCGGGAAGTCGTCCTCGATCCTGGGGCCGCTGGTTTTCGGAGCCGTCTCCTACCTCGCCGGAAACCAGCGCGCGGCGGTCGCCGCGGTGGGCGTGTTCTTTGTCGTAGGACTGCTGCTGCTACAGCGCGTCAGACCAGCTTTGCCTCCATCGTAATCTCGACACTGCCCTGAAGCGCCTTGGAGACCGGGCAGTTCTTCTTGGCGCCCTCGGCCGCCTTCTCGAATGCCGCCTGATCGATGCCTTCGACTTTACCGCGCACGTCGAGCGCGCTGCGCGTGATTTTGGGCGCGCCGTCCACGGTTTCGATGGTGACTGCCGCGCGCGTTTCGATGCGGGTCACGGGATGGCCGGCTTTCTCGAGCGCCGACGACAACGCCATGCTGAAACAGCCGGCGTGCGCCGCGGCGATCAACTCCTCCGGGTTCGAGCCTTTTTTGCCTTCGAAGCGCGTGCCAAAGCTGAAAGCGCCACTAAAGACGCCGCTCTGGGCCTTGAAAGTGCCTTTTCCTTCTTTAAGCTTGCCTTCCCATGTCGCTACGGCATTGCTGGTCGTCATCGCCTCGGTCCTGGAGAGTTGAATGAAAGGGAATCTGGCGAGACTCCCGCTCGTTCGCTACGCTTTTGAGACCTCACGTTTCTGGAGCTAATTCCGATGGCGACCAAGAAATCGCGCAGCAGAAAGCCTTCTCGGAGCAAGCCCCGGCTCGGGCTTCGGCGCCAACCGGAAACGCTTCGCCTCCGCAAGCTCACGCCGGGATTCACGACGACCGATCTGCAACGGAGTATGGCGTTCTACCGCGACGTGCTCGGCTTCGTGATCGGGGACGAGTGGCGCGACACCGGAACGCTCACGGGGTGCGAGATCCACGCCGGCGCGATCACGTTCATGCTCAACCAGGACGACTTCGCCAAAGGTCGAGACCGCACGAAGGGTGTGGGGGCTCGGCTTTGGTGTCACACTGCGCAGGATCTGGACAGGCTCGCCGCGGAGATCAAGGCGCGCGGCGGCGTGCTGGATCAGGAACCGCACGACACGCCGTGGGGCCAGCGCGTGTTCATGATTACCGATCCGGACGGGTTCAAGTTCACGTTCGTACAAGAGCGTTGAGTCTCTCACCCGCCGCACGGACGGTTCTGCGGGCGGTCGCGGCGACGCTCGTTCCTCCGCCCGACGGCGCGGCGGATCTCGGCGAACAGGTTGCCGAACGCGTCGCGTTCCTTCCCCGCCCCGCCGATCGCGCCGAGCTCGATCTGCTGCTGCGACTGCTCGATAGCGCGTTCGTGAATCTCCTGCTCAGCGGCATCGCCAAACCGTTTACGCGCATGTCGGCAAGTGAGCGAGAACGATGTCTGCGGGGATGGGCGACGAGCCGGCTGCCACAGCGGCGGAAAGCGTTTCAGGCGCTCAAGCGCCTTACCACGGTCACGCATTACACCACTGCTGGCGGGGCACGCGCCGTCGGCTATCCCGGTCCACTCGGCCCACCGCCCGCCATCCCCAAACCGCTCCAGCCTCTTGCCGTCACCACGGACACGACCTTGAGCTGCGACGTCGTGGTCATTGGCTCCGGTGCCGGTGGCGGCGTCGTGGCTGGGGAGCTTAGTGCCGCTGGGAAGGACGTCATCGTCCTGGAGAAGGGCGGCTACTGCAACGAGGCGAACTTCACGCATCAGGAAGCTGACGCACTCCGCGCGATGTACGATGCGGGCGGCTTGCTCGCGACGAGCGATCTCGGGCTGGTGGTGTTGCAAGGGTCTACGCTTGGCGGCGGCACCGTGATCAACTACACCACGAGCTTCGCTACCCCGGAGGTGGTCCGCCATGAGTGGGCCAGCGCGCACAACTTGCCGCACTTCGAAACCGCCGAGTACACGCGCTCGGTCGAAGCGGTCGCGTCACGACTGGGCGTCAACACGGATCAGAATCGAGCCTCAGGGCGCGATCAGATCTTGATTCGCGGGCTCGAGCAACTTGGCTGGCATCACGGGTTGCTTCCGCGCAATGTGCGTGGCTGCCCCCAGGACGATTCGTGCGGCTACTGCGGCATGGGGTGCCGGCGCAGCGCGAAACAGTCCACCCTGATCACCTACCTGGCCGACGCAGCGGCGCGTGGCGCGCGCATCGTCGTGAACTGTGACGTGCGGCGCGTCATCATCGAGGGCGGATCGACGACGGGTGTCGCCGCGCGAGTCGGAGGCCACACACTCGCTGTTCGCGCAAAGTCCGTGGTTGTCGCGGCAGGGTCGATTCATTCACCGGCGCTGCTGCTCCGCTCGGGGGTGCAGTTGCCCGCGCTGGGCCGAAATCTCGCATTGCATCCGGCGACGGCCGTACTCGCTCACATGAATGAGGACGTGCGGCCATGGACCGGCACGGTCCAGGCGCATTACTCCGACCAGTTCGCCGATCTCGATCGAGGATACGGATTCAAGTTCGAGACCGCGCCGGTTCACCCATCGCTGCAAGCGCTCGCCGCACCGTGGGAATCGGCGGCGGGCCATCGTGAGCGAATGAGGCAATTACCGCGCACCGGGCTCGTCGGGATCCTGTTGCGAGACCGCTTCGGTGGACGGGTGGCCGTGGATCGGGATGGCACGGCCGTCGTGCATTATCGGCTGTCGGCGTACGACCGTACGCATTTGCGGCGCGCCATTGCCGCAGCCGGCGAGCTGCTCGAAGCCGCCGGTGCGCAGGACATTTGGCTTCCGCTGGCCAGGTCGGTCAGCTATAAGCCCGGCGCCCGGGGTGCGCGGGAAGACTGGCTCCGTCGTGTGGATGAGGCCGGTTGGGGGCCCAACGAGTTGCTGCTCGTCACGTTCCATCAGATGGCATCCTGCCGCATGGGAGCGAGCGCGGCGACGTCGGTCGTGGATGCAGAACACCGGGTGTGGGGTATACGAGGCCTGTACGTAGCGGACGCGAGCACCTTCCCTAGCGCGTCCGGAGTGAACCCCATGCTCACTGTGATGGCAATCGCGCACCGTGCTGCCGGTGTGATCGCGACGCATTAGGAGACTGCATGCTCGTGCTGCTGCTGGCGCTACAACAGTCTGTGGCTGATTCCTCACCATTCCGGCCGCTGGCGTTACCGCCGCCGACCGCGACGCGCGCCGCCACCGGCGTACCGGGGCCACGCTACTGGCAACAGCGCGCCGACTACACACTCCGGGCGACGCTCGACACGGCGACGAACATCCTGCGCGGCACGGGCAAGATCTATTACGTCAATCGTTCGACCGAAACGCTCGACTATGTGTGGGTGCAGCTCGATCAAAATCTGTTCGCTCCGGGCTCGGTCTCGAATACGCTGAACCTCCCCCCGCTGCGCTTCGCGGGTGGCGTGGTCTTCGACTTCAGCGGGAAGGGGTTCGTCGGCGGCATCACCATCGACCGGCTCGCGGTGGGCGCCCGTTCGCTGACGACGAAGGTGTTCGGTACGATGATGCGGGTCGAGTTGCCGCGTCCCCTGGCGCCGAACCTGAGCGTCACGTTCGACGTCGCGTGGCACTTCCCGATTCCCCCGTATGGCGGCGGGCGGATGGGACGTGTGGGCTCGCGGTTCTATGAAATGGGCCAATGGTATCCTCGCATGGCCGTGTACGACGACGTGCACGGTTGGAATACCATGCCCTTCCTCGGTGCGGGAGAGTTTTACCTCGAGTATGGCGACTTCGATGTGAGCCTCACGGTGCCGGCCGGGTTCACGGTCACCGCCACCGGCATGCTCGCAAATCCTTCGGTCGTGCGATCGGCGCAGCAGGGTTCGCGCGTGGCCCGCGCGTTTGCCGCGCCGGGGCAAGTCGTGCAGGTGATTACGCGTGAGGAAGCGGTGGTGAACGCCACGCGCCGTGTCGCCGGCACCAAGACCTGGCGCTTCACATCGAGCGGAGTGCGCGATTTCGCCTGGGCCGCGGGCTCCGGGTTGCGCTGGGACGCGAGCGTGTGGAACGGCACTCTGGTCCAGACGTTTTATCACCCCGACGCCGCGCCGTGGGAGGAGTCGAACAACATGCTGCGATTTGCCGTCCGCCATTTCTCGGGCGCGCTCGGCGAATATCCGTGGCCGCAGATCTCCGCGATCGAAGGCCTCGTCGAAGGCATGGAATATCCGATGGTCATTTTCTGCCCCTCACTACAGAAGCGCGAAGATCAGTACTGGGTGCTCATGCACGAGCTCGGCCATCAGTGGTTCCCGATGCAGGTTGGCTCGGACGAGCGGCGCTATCCGTGGATGGACGAAGGATTCAATACGTTTGCCGATTACGATGCCGCCGAGGCGTTCTTCAAGGGCACCGCGTACGGCGACACAGTGCGGCGCGAGCTCCTGGGTGCCTACGCGGCCACCGCGCTGCCCGGCACCGAGCAGCCGCTCATCACCAAACCGGATGAGGTGCGCGAGCTGTACTGGACCGCGTATCAGAAGCCGGCGCTCATGCTCACGATCCTGCGCGACGCCGTGCTCGGGCGAGACGAGTTCGACCGCGCATTCAAGGAGTACGTGCGCCGCTGGAAGTTCAAGCATCCGCAGCCGGTGGACTTCTTCCGTCTGATGAGCAACCGGACCGGGCGGGACCTCGATTGGTTTTGGCGCGAGTGGATCTACACCACCGCGCGGCTCGATCAGGCGATCGACTCGGTGCGCACTGGGAGCGACACGACTTTCCTCTTTCTATCCAACCGTGGCCAGATGGTGCTCCCGGTGACGTTGGACCTGCGCTACACCGATGGCTCGGCCGAGACGCGGGTTCTGCCGGTCGAGATGTGGCATCTGGGCAGCCGATTCACATATCGGCTCGTGGGGCAAAAGCGGTTGAACGGGGCGACCATCGATCCGCGTGTCGTGTATCCGGATATCGATCGGAGCAACAACAGCTGGAAACGCTAGTGGATCCCGCCGCCGCCGAACTGTTTCACGAGATCGCTGAGGATCGCCTTCGCGTCGCCAAATAGCATCCAGGTGTTGTCGAGCGTGTAGAGCTCGTTGTCGATGCCCGCGAAGCCGGGGTTCTTGCTGCGCTTCACCGCGAGGACGGTCTTGGCCTTGTCGGCATCGATGATCGGCATGCCGTAAATCGGCGTGCTCTTGGCGTAGCGCGCGGCTGGATTCACGACGTCGTTGGCGCCGAGCACGAGCGCGACGTCGGTTTGCGGCATTTCGGGATTGATCTCGTCCATCTCCACGAGCGCCGAGTACGGGATGTTGGCCTCGGCGAGCAGCACGTTCATGTGCCCGGGCATGCGACCGGCGACCGGGTGAATCGCGAACTTCACGGTGATGCCGCGTTTCGTGAGCGCGTCGAACAGTTCGGCGACTTTGTGTTGCGCCTGCGCGACCGCCATGCCATAGCCGGGAATGATCACCACGGTGCGCGCCTGCTCGAGCAGCTGCGCCGCACCTTCGACGGTCTCCTGCTTCCACACTTTTTGCTCGCTCGCGGCCAGCGCGGGCTGCGCCTTGCCGAACGCGCCGAACAGCACGTTGGTGAACGAGCGGTTCATGGCGCGGCACATGATGATCGACAGGATGAGACCGCTCGAGCCGTCGAGCGCGCCCGCGGTCACGAGCAGCTTGCTGTTCAACACGAATCCCATCGCCACCGCCGACAGGCCGGCGTAGGCGTTCAAGATCGAAATGACGGTCGGCATGTCGGCACCACCGATCGGGATGATCAGCAGCACACCGAAAATCAGCGAGAGCGCCGCGATTCCGTAAAACGCCTGCCGTGCCCACAGTGCATCAGGATGGAGCACAAGTGCCACCGCGAGACCAACCGCCGCGGCGAGCACACCGAGGTTCACGAAGTTTTGGCCGGGATACGTGACCGGGCGCTGCGGGATCCATTTTACCTCTTGCAGCTTGCCGGCGGCCATCAGACTGCCGGTGAAGGTCAGAAATCCGAGGATGACCTCCGCGCACAGCGCGCCCATGCGGAAATGCGTCATCTCGAGCACACCGGCGGAGCCCACCCCGCCCCCCCGCTCGCCGAGCCACAGGAAGTATTCGGCCGCGCCGACCAATCCCGCCGCAAGCCCGCCGAACGCATGTGACAATGCCGTTCGTTGCGGCACCGCTGTGAGCGGAACGAGAGACAGGGGCACGCCCACTACAAACCCGGCGGCGATCGCGAGGAGGATCCAGCCGTGATGGATGATCTGCGGCTGGAACCACGTCGCCAGGATCGCGACGGTCATCCCGATGACGCCGGCGTAGACGCCGCGCCGCGCCGTCTTCGGGTCGTTCATCCAGTTCAGCGCGAAGATGAACAGCGCGGTCGCCAGAATGGCGGCGAGCTCGGTGATGGTTTGCATCAACGCTTTTTGAACATCTTGAGCATGCGGTCAGTGATCAGAAATCCGCTCACGATGTTCGTCATCGAGGCAAACAGCGCAATCGCACCGAGGATGCGGATCCCGAGCGGATGATCGGCCCCCGTCACCACGATCGACCCCACGACGGCAATCGCAGAGATGGCGTTTGTAATCGACATGAGCGGGGTATGGAGCAGCCGCGACACGCGGCGGATGACGCCCAGGCCGATGAACGTCGACAGGATGAAGACGAACAGCATCGAACCGAAATCGGAAGTCATGACTTGCGCACCTCGCCTCCGTGCGTGACGCAGGTATCTCGGATGATCTGGTCCTCAAAATCGAGCCGCAGTTTTCCGTCCTGCACGACGTGGCCGAGGAAGGCCGCCACGTTCTTCGCGTACATTTGGCTGGCATTGATCGGCATCGTGCTGGGCAGATTAAGCGGTCCGAGAATAGCGACCCCTTTGCGAACGATCTCCGCTCCCGCCTCAGTCAATTCGCAGTTGCCGCCGGTCTCGGCCGCGAGGTCGACGATTACGGACCCCGGCTTCATGCCGTCCACCGCCGCCGCCGTGATCAGGATTGGCGCTTTCTTTCCGGGGATTGCCGCGGTGGTGATGATGATGTCCGCGTCCTTTGCGGCGGTAGCGAGGAACGCGAGCTCCTTTTTGTGCGTCTCCTCCGACAGTTCCTTCGCGTAGCCGCCGGCAGTTTCGGCGTGCTCTTCGATCTTCATTGCGAGAAACGTCGCGCCCAAGCTCTGCACTTGCTCCTTCACGGCCGGACGGACATCGAAGGCGGAAACGATCGCCCCAAGCCGCCGCGCTGTTGCGATCGCCTGCAATCCCGCGACACCCGCACCCAGCACGAGCACGCGCGCGGCGGGAACCGTACCGGCCGCCGTCACCAGCATCGGCAGGAGACGGCCAGCCGCGGTCGCGCCGAGGAGCACCGCCTTGTAGCCGGCGACGGTGGCCTGCGAAGACAGGACATCCATCCCCTGGGCGCGCGTGATGCGCGGCAGCAGCACGAGGGTGAAGGCGGTCAGCTTACGTTGCGCGAACTGGCGCAGCAGGTCCGCCGCGGGTTGGAAGGCGGCGACGAACGCGCGACCTTCGGGGATTTGGGCGAGGGACTCGAGGGTGGGAGCCTGGACCGAGACAATCAGGTCGGATTGCCCCAGCACTGTTCCGCGATCCGCAACCCTAACCCCTGCAGCCGCATAGGCCTCATCCGGAAAAAACGCGGCCATTCCAGCGCCGCGTTCGAGGATGACTTCCTGGCCGCCTTTCACCAGGCGGCCCGCGACGTCGGGCGTTAGGGCAACCCGCCGCTCATTCGCGGCTGTTTCTTTCGGCACTCCGATTTTCATAGGGGTCAGGATCCGGGAGACGGGAGTGAGGGACGTTGACTCCTGGCTCCCGATTCCAGGCTCCGCTGTTGTGCCAGCATGCGTTCGGCGAAATCGACACGTTCCGCCAGCTCGCTGAACTGCTGGCGCAGCGCCTCGAACTGCTCTTCCAATTCATTCACGCGTTGCTCCGCACGTCCCACGAGACGGTTTTGCATAAATGGCGAAGGCGCGACCTCCCAATGCACCAACCGCAGATCCTCGCTGTCGCGAAACTCACCCGCGGCGATCAGCACGAGATCATAGAGCCACCAGATACCTAACCCCCCAAACGTGAGCAGCTTGGGGATCGCGGTGCTCGTCTTGCCGACGTAAAAGCGGTCGAGGCCGAAGCAGCCCCCAAAGAACGACAGCAGCAAGGCGACTCCGCGCGAGCGCTTCGAGACCTCCGGCTGTGGTGGTCCTTCGCCTTCGTCGTCGTCGTCGTAAATCTCAGGCTGCGTCATGCCCGATACTACGGGCCACTGTCCCGGGCTGCAAGCAACGTCAGGCGCCGCCGTTCGTCATCGTAGGCGACGAGCACAATCGCGCGCGGCGCGAGCGTCACGGTCTCGTCGAGTGTGAGACGGCGCGGCGTTTCGCGCAAGTCCTCGGTTTCGCGATGCTCGGAATCTTCATCCTGGTTTCCTGGATTCTTATACTCGAGCTCGTCGCGCTCGAACACGACGGCGAGCCGGTGCGTGCCCGGCGTGACCGGAACCTCGGCGAAGACGAACAGCGGGCGATCGTTCTCCGCGCCACCCGCCCGCACCAGTTCCTGCACCGCCACGGAGTCGTCGATCGCCACCCGCAACCGATAGGGCGTGATACCGCGCTCGCAGATTTGCTGCGGCCGCATGTGCGGCGGCAGTTTCTCCAGCTCCGCGTCAGTGGGGCGGCGGCAGCGCTGCACGCGCTCACCCCGCGCGCGCCAAGACAGACGGACGAGCGCGTGGTCGGCCGATTCGCCGGCGTAGGGCGCACCCGAGAGCAGCGCGAGCGCGGCGCCGAGCACCAGGGCCGAGACCGTCGCAATCGACCTCATGGTACCGAGTCCAGCTCGCAGGCGCGCACGACGTCGATGCTCCCTTCATCCGTGGCCTCTGCAAGCCGGGTGACGTCGGCCTGGAGCTCCCGCACCGCCGCTAGCACGCGATCGCCCTCACGCCACGCCGCATGCACCACCCGGATGCGCCGCCGATCGACGCGCTCCTGTAATTCCGCCTCGCGCTCGTGATACAGCCGCTGCTCGAGCCACTTGGGCCCCTCGCGGTTCCAGCAATCGCGGGGCGGACAGCTCGCCACCACCACCCCACCGGCACCGGCGCGCACCAAGAATTCGATTACCGACGTGTGGAGATTGCCTGCGCACGTGACGGGCCAGGCATGAACGCCCGGCAGCGACAGGCCAGCAGCCACGCCGCCGCCCCCGCGATCGCAGGCGATCACGACGACATCGCGCGCGCCGGGCTGGGCCGCCGCGACGAACGCGCGCACGGCAGCGAGCTGATCCCGCCCCGTGCGACCCGGTGGCCCGACGCCCATCGGCGCGCAGGAACCGGAGCAGATCCCACAGCTCACGCAGAGCGCGGGATCGACGTGTCCAATCAGTGCAGACCGGCCGTCCTGCGCGCCACCCGGACGCGGGATCATCGCGATGGCCTCATAGGGGCAATCGAGGTAGCACTGCTCGCAACCCGTGCAGATCGCTTCGTTCACACTCGATGGAGCCGGCTGTTGCGCGGGCGCGGGTCGCAGCAGCCATGGCAAGAACAGCACGACTGCGACGATGATCGTGAAGAGAGCCCACGCGACGCCGGCGGGAAGTGCGCGGCTCAGCGGCAACCAGAAGGTATAGAAGAAGTCGTACGGTTCCCGCCCCGGGAGACGAAACAGGTTCGCCGCTGCGCCGAGCGGGGCGGCCCATACAACGGCGAGCAGCGTGAGCAGCCCGATCGCGCCCCACAGCAGCCCGCGCGGCGGCAGCAGCCCGGGTCGCGCCACGCGGGAGACGTGCAACCACACGAGCAGGCCGAGACCGATCGGCAGCGCGATGTGCGCGAAGAGATTCAGGAAGAAAAAGGCACTCGGAATGGGCCGGTCCCCCACAAACGCCCGGCTGATCGGCTCGGCAAAGAGCGGCAGCACATCGAACAGGCGCGCACCTTCCTGCGCGAGGACTTGCGCCGGGCCGTCCCAGATCATGACGAGACCGGTCCAGCCGCAGATGAAGGTGACGAACAGCAGGATGAGCCCTGTTATCCAGGCGAGCGTCCGCGGGCCCCAGGCGCGCCCCTGGGCAAACATGCGGAGCGCGTGCACGAGCACCGCGACCACCGCCGCATCGGAGGCGTACCGATGGAGCCCGCGGATCCAGCGGCCAAGCCACGGCTGCGCCGTGAGCGCGGCGACGGACTGATACGGAGCACCCAGCCGGTAGAAGAAGAGGAGATAGATGCCGGTGACCAGGAGAACCAGAAAGAGCGCCACCACGAGGGCACCGCTGTGATAGACGGGATTGTAGCGCCACCCGTATAGCCGATTGAACGCCGCATCGAGGCGGGTCAGCGCGTGCCAGGCGGCACGCTGCAGGTAGCGGCTGAGTCGTCGCATGACTTGCGACCGTCAAATTATCATATTAACATGATAATAACAAGAATATGCTCTCTCAGACGGCGGAATACGCACTGCGCGCGGTCCTGCATCTGGCTCAGCACGGGGATACGCGTCCCATCCGCGTCAACGAGATGGCCGACGCGCTGCACATCCCGCAAAACTACCTCTCCAAAATTCTGCATCAGCTCACGCGTCACCGCGTCCTCGTCTCGTTGCGCGGTAAGGCCGGCGGATTCCGCCTCGCCGATCGGCCCGACGAGCTGTCGTTGAGCGCTATCGTCACGCCGTTCGACCGTGTGGACGAACGGCGGCGCTGTTTGCTGGGACGTCCGCAATGTAGCGATCGCACCGCCTGCGCCGCGCACACCCGCTGGAAAGATGTGGCGGACACGGTCGCGCAGTTCTTTCGAGAGACCACCGTCGCCGATCTGCTGGAGCGCGAGGCGACACTTCCGGCGTGAGTCGAACACCAGCGAGAGGAGCCGAGGCATGACGCAGCCATCGCGATCCGACGAGCCAGTGCCCTTGCTGCAGAAACTCTACGACAGCCCGTTCCTGCTGCTCATCGCGGGTATCGGCGTCATGGTGCTCTTCTACACGGCGTGGGGCCTCTGGGAGATTCTGAGACTGCCCAAGGCCCCCCTTCCCTGACTTCCCGCGAGGATCGCATGCACACAGGCATGGAGTCGCCGCGCGGCATCTGGTGGAAGCCCGCGCACAAAACCGAGAAGATGTGGGTGTTGATCGCGTTCGGGTGGTGCATGGTGCTGTTCGCCATGATGCCGCTGTGGCACTTGAAGGGCGCGCAAAATCCGTCCGGCATCCGCCACCGCGTGAACCCCAACGACTACGCGCGGCGCACGACCGAATTCATCCGCACGTACAAGATCGGCGAGGACGGCGGCATTCCCGTCGTCGAGCCGCCCGCGGGCAGCGAAGTCTACCTGCTGGGCCGGATGTGGTCGTGGCAACCAGTGCTGAAGCTGCACAAGGGCGTGGAATACACGCTGCATCTCTCGTCGCTCGACGTGAACCACGGGTTCAGCCTGACGCCGGTCAATCTCAATTTTCAGGTCGTACCGGGCTACGATTACGGCCTCCGCATCGTTCCCACCGAATCCGGCGATTTCCGCGTCGTCTGCAATGAGTTCTGCGGCATCGGCCATCACACAATGGTCGGCCGCATCATCGTCGTCGACGACAGCGCCCCCCCCGCCACACCCACTCCGCGGACCGGAGGTGCCCAATGACCGCCGCGCCTGTCGCTTCGCCGTTCCGGATCTGCCCCACGACCGGACTCAAAGTCAACGCACAGGCCGAGGCGCTCATCAAGGCGAACGCCGTCGCGGCGACGGTATCGCTGCTGATCGGGGGAATCGCCGCAGTCCTGGTCCTGCTGACGCGCTGGCAGGTCGTGCACTTGCTGTCGCCGGAATGGTTCTATCGCGTGCTCACCGTCCACGGCATGAGCATGCTGATCTTCTTCATCATCTTCTTCGAGATGGCGGTGCTGTACTTCGCGAGCGCCGTGCTCCTCAATTGCCGCGTCGCGACGCCGCGCCTCGCCTGGGCGTCATTCTGGCTCATGGTGGCAGGGGCCGTGCTCGTCGAAGTGATCATGTGGTCCGGTAAAGCCGACGTCCTGTTCACCTCGTATGTGCCGCTGCGCGCCGATCCGCTCTACTACCTTGGCGTCATTCTGTTCGCTGTCGGCGCGCTGATCGTCACCGGAATCTTCTTCGGCACGCTCGTCGTGGCGCGACGCGAGCACACGTATCAAGGCTCCGTCCCGCTGGTTACCTTCGGCGCCGCGACAGCCGCGATCATCGCCGTCATCACCCTGGGCCACGGCGCGGCCATCTACATCCCGACGTTCCTCTGGTCGCTCGGACTGATGAACGTGGATCCCGAGATCTATCGCATGGTGTGGTGGGGCCTCGGCCACTCGTCGCAACAGATCAACGTCGCCGCCATGGTCTCGATCTGGTATCTGCTCGGCGCGCTGACCATCGGCGCCGTCGTGCTCAACGAAAAGATCAGCCGCACCGCGTTCGTGCTTTACGTGCTCTTCATCTCTATGGCCGCGGCGCACCACCTACTCGTCGATCCCGGCCTCTCGCCGGCATGGAAGGTGTGGAACACGAGCTACGCCATGTATCTCGCCGTGCTGGCGAGCATGGTGCACGGCTTCACGGTGCCCGCGGGCATGGAGGCAGGCCAACGGCTCCGTGGGCTCAGCAAGGGATTGTTCGAATGGCTGCGGAAGGCGCCCTGGGGCGATCCAGGGTTTTCTTCGCTGGTCTTCTCCGTGATCATCTTCGGCTTTCTCGGCGGGATCACGGGCGTGACGTTCGGGACGGAGCAGATCAACATCATCGCGCACAACACGCTGCGCGTCCCAGGCCACTTCCACGCCACGGTCGTCGGCGGCACCGCGCTCGCGTTCATGGGGATCACGTACTACGTGATTCCGCTGATCTTCCGTAAACAGGTCGCGTTCTGGCCGCTCGCGCGGATTCAGCCGTATCTGTTCGCGATCGGCATGACCATCTTCTCGGTCTTCATGACGTTCGCCGGCACCTTCGGCGTGCCGCGCCGGCACTGGGACATGACGTTCTCGCAGGCGCCGTTTGACGTGCAATACAATCCCGCGGTCTCGCTCGTCATGGGCATCATGGCGCTCGGCGGCTTGCTCGCGGCGTTGGGTGGTGCGAGCTACATCGTGGTGACGGTGTGGTCCGTGTTCTTCGGCAAATCGATTGCCGCGCTGTCGGGTCCGGAGATTCGCGCGTTGGGTAGTGGTGTGCCGGCCGGGATTCTGCGGCCTCCCGCGCCGTTGCCGAGCGGCGAGCCGGAGCACCGCGGGTTGTCGCGGGGCACGCTGGTCCTCGTCGGCGTGTTTCTGGCGGCGTTCATCGCGTACTACTTTGTGAACTGGAAGCTGTTGTCCGATGTCTGGAGAGTCGGATGAGCCTGACCCGACGCGAGATCGGCGCGCTCGCGGCATTCGCCATCATCGGCAGCATCACGGCGGTGTGGTGGGCGCTCGCGCTCTGGCCCCTGCCGACCGATGCCGCCGACTGGCTCGTGCGCACGCGCGCCGTCTGTTTTGGATCGATCCATAACGGCCTGCCGACGACGGCAGGATGGATGGTGTTGATCGGGCAGCCGGTCTACATGCTGGCGGCGCTGTGGCTGATCTCCGGCCACACACTGATGAGCGGGCTGCGCCGCCTGGCGACCGTCCCGATGGGACGCACGACGCTGCTCGTCGTGGGCGCGGGCACGGTGACCGCGTTGGCGCTCGCCGGGATTCGGGTGGCGCGCGCCGCCGGTGCGGCCGATTTCGCGACGCCGTCGCCGGCCGCGCTAGTCTCCGAGATGTCGCGGCGCCATGACCCCGCGCCACCGCTGGCGTTGGTCGATCAGGATGGCGCGGCCGTCACACTCGCGCGATTCCACGGCCGACCGGTGTTCGTGACGTTCGCGTATGCCCACTGCGAGACCGTGTGCCCGCTGATCGTCCAGGATGTGCTGAAGGCACAAGCGGAGGCGGCCGCGCTCAACCCGGCGGTCGTGATCGTGACGCTCGATCCCTGGCGTGATTCGCCGGCGCGGCTTGCTGCGATCGCGGCGCAATGGCGGTTGCCGCGCGACGCGCACGTGCTGAGCGGCGACGTTGCGGCCGTCGAGCGAACACTGGACGCGTGGCAGGTTGGCCGCACGCGCAGCGCGCAAACCGGCGAGGTCACGCATATGGGAGTCGTGTACGTGCTCGATCGCCAAGGGCAAGTCGCGTTCGCGCTGACCGGCGTCACTGATCCCGCCACCCTCGTGGCAGCAACGCGCCGGCTCGAGTGAGGACCCTGGCCGCGTACTGGGCGCTGACCAAGCCAGGTATCACACGCCTGGTGTTGTTTACGTGCGGCGTGGGGTTCTGGCTCGGGGCGCGGGGCCATCCGGACCTCCGCGTGCTCCTCGCGCTGCTACTTGGTAGCGGCCTGGTCGTGGGCGGAACGAATGCGTTGAACGAGTGGTGGGAACGCGACGCCGACGCGCGCATGCGGCGTACCCGCCGCCGGCCGTTACCGGCCGGCACACTCCGACCGGCGCAGGCATTTGCCTTTGGCACGATGATCTCGGCACTCGGAATCGCGCTAGTCGTCACCGCCGTGAATCTGACGACCGCGGTATTAGCAGCCGCCGCACTGTTCATCTATATCCTGGCCTACACGCCGCTCAAGCGCCGCTCGCCAGTCGCGCTCTACGTCGGCGCCGTCGCGGGAGCGCTGCCGATCATGGGGGGCTGGACCGCGTCCGGCGCTCCGATCACCGCGGCAGGATCCGCGCTGTTCGCCATTCTCTTTCTCTGGCAACTGCCGCACTTTCTCGCGCTCGGCTGGCTGTATCGCGAAGACTACAGGAATGGCGGCTTCGTCATGTTGAGCGCGCGCGACCTCGATGGCCGGCGGTCCGCGCGCCGCGCCGCGGCATTCGCGTTCCTGTTGCTCATCGCCAGTCTCGCCCCCACTTGGACCGGTCTGGCCGCAACGCCCTACCTCGTGGCCGCACTCGTGCTCGGCGGCGCGCTCATCGCGTGGAGTCTCGCGCTGGTTCGCACCCCCGATGCCCTGCATGCGCGGCGCCTGTTCCTGGCATCGGTCGTGTATCTGCCGTTGCTGTTGGTCTTGCTCGTCCTGCTACCGCGCTAGGAGACGACGCGCTGACCCTCTATCACATCGTCGTCACGCTGCACCTGCTCGCGGCGATGTTTTGGCTGGGTGGGATGTTCTTCCTGGCGATTGTCGGTGCGCCGATCCTGCGGCGCATCGAACCCCCCGCCTTACGCGCGCAGCTATTCGGTGCGCTCGGTCGCGCGTTTCGCACCGCGGGCTGGGTGGCCATCACCGTGTTGATCACCACCGGCGTGGTCAATCTTCACTTCCGCGGACTGCTCTCCGCGGCCTTTTGGCACAGCACGCCTCTGCTCGTCAAATTGGCGGCGGTGATCGTAATGGTCGCGCTGAGCGCGATCCACGATTTCTGGTTGGGTCCCGCGGCCAGCCGTGCCCCGGCGGGCAGCCGGGAGGCGATCGCTTTGCGGCGGTGGAGTGCGATCATCGCGCGGCTCAATGCGCTCGTGGCTCTGGTGCTGGTCGCCGCCGCGGTGCGGCTGACCCGCGGCTAGGCGCGAGCGCTCAACAGGCTTCGCAGCGCCGGCTCCACCGTCTCGAATGCGAAATGAAATCCGGCACTCCGTAGTCGAGCCGGCAGCACCCGCTGTCCGCTCAGCAACATGTCTGCGCCTTCCGAGCCAAACGCCAGGCTGAGCGCGAATC